>NZ_JBFTSG010000064.1:0-53467 GCF_056399885.1 Cupriavidus sp. 01L45
CCTCGGCCGCAAGAGTGATGGCCTCGGCCGCAAGAGTGATGGCGAGCCTGGCGTGAAGACGATTTGGCTGGGGCTGAAAGAAGTTCATGTCGCGGCGAAGACACTGCGAGGCTTACGAGCCGTCGATGATGGGGACAATTGTGTATAACCACATGCCTTCAGGTGTCTCTACCGGATGCCGGATTTACACCGGCTTAGTCGCGCCGGCGGCCGCTGCTCGCCACCAGGAGCCCGATCAGAACGCCAACAGCGACGGCGATGCCGACTGTCTTCAGCGGTGATTCGACTACACCTTGCTGCAAGCCTTCCACCRCATGATCCACTCGCACACGGACGCGATGCGCGCCATCCTGAGCCATTCCACGAATGCCGCTGCTCAGGACATGTCCCCTGTCCTGCAGGCGACTTCCCGCCTTGGCCACTTCTTCCGGAGCATCGCGGGCGCGCGCTTCGATGAGGTGCTCCAACTGCGCGATCAACGCCTTGCCTTCCTCCAGCAGTGGCGTCGCCCCTTGGATAGCGGCCCGCCGCGTGTCTCGGACAGCGCGTTGGATTTCCCCTACCGGACTGTCGACGCTATCACTGAGGTTGAGCGCGGCCTTGGGAACCCTTGAATGGTGGAACAGCATGACGTGGCCTCCTTACTAGCTTCGAAATTGACGGGCATCATCTGCCCTTGCGGACCAGACTCATCACGAAGGTCACCAGCGCCACCACGAGAAAGATGAAGAACAAGATCTTGGCGATTTCCACAGCGCCTGCGGCGATGCCACCAAAGCCGAACACCGCAGCAACCAGGGCGATTAAGAAGAAAACCAGCGCGTAGTACAACATGATGTCCTCCCTTGTTCAAACCACGGCGGAGACGGCACTCCGCGCTGCTCGCGGGCAGCATTGCGTGGCTGGCACAGCACCTCATCCCCGGGAACGGAGACCCGCTCAATCCCATCGCACCTGGCGGGCAGCCCGTCCGAACACCCCATCCACGCTCGCGGGGTACCCGCCAAGATTAAACTGAGGGCTGGCACTTACGGGCTGCGGCGCACAAGCATTTCGCTACCAAGAGAAACACCTGTCGTAACTGCCGCAAGAATCTCCCTACTCAGTGAGATGCACCAGCCCATTGAACTACGCCTACAGCTTGCTATCACGCTCCCAGGCCTTCATCTCTTCCTCAACCTGTTCCTTCGTGAAGCCATAGCGCTCCTGGATTCTTCCGGCGAGTTGATCGCGCTTGCCTTGGACCCGGGTAAGGTCATCGTCGGTCAGTTTTCCCCACTTCTCCTTGACCTTGCCTTTTGCTTGCTCCCACTTGCCTTCGATCTGATCCCAATTCATGGTCAACTCCTTTTCGGATTCCTGATGGTGAGTCCGCGGCCGGACCCGCTCACCTCCAACAAGCGGCGACAGCATGCGCCGCGCACCTAGCCAACTACTCCAACTACTACTTTCCGTACTTCGCCTTCGTGTCCGAGATGCATTTGTCCTTGGCGCCGCCGGACATTGCGTCGCACTTTTGCTTGTCGGCCTCATAGTTAGCGTCCATGGTGTCCTTCTTGGCCTCGCGGCGGGCCTCGGAGACATCAGCGCCGGCACTCTCTTTCGCCTTTTCTATCTTGATGGCGCCTAGCGCCTTCTCATGCGCAGCCTTAGCTTCCTTCACGCACACGTCCTTCGCGTTGCCCGTCTTGTCGTCGCACATCTCCTTTGCGACATCGTAGTCCCGGTCGGCTTTGACCTTATGTGCGTGAGCCTGTGCTTTCTCTGTGCCCTCGCGCTTCACCTCAGCTTCCGCCTTAGCCACGTCGCGATCACGCTTTGCCTCGGCCTGGCAAATATCCTTGGCATTGGCTTTCAGTCCGGCGCATTTGTCACTAGCCACCCTATAGTCGGCGTTTGCCTGCTTCGTTGCGGCGTCGTATTCTGCTTTCGATCCCGCGGCGGGTGTAGCCAGCGCAATGCCTGCCGGTGCGGCGAACACCATCGCGTAAATCGCTGCCGATAGAAACTTCCTGATCATTGTCAACTCCTCTCAAGTAGCGAGCCTGCTTGCGGCTTGCGCATCACTGGCGTGTGATGCGTTGCTGCTCACCTCATATAGCCAACATATCGCTTCCTGACGCGCGCTCGGTCATACTAGGGACTCCACAGGGCGTGGAAGTCCAAGAGCGAAAATCTGGCAAGTGGTCTTTGACTTCCAAGCGCTGACGGTTAACTCACTATATTTGAGGAGTGGCCTTGAGAGTTGTCGTGCATCAAGCTTTCGAGACTATGGACCGTGGCTGCTATGGCTATAACGACCAGCCCCCCCGTGCCAATATGACGTGCGTCACCTATCCCTGATAGATTAGTGAGCAACGAGGTAGGTATGACCGTCAACAACTCATCCAAGGCAACGATGGCYGCCGTCAAGAATGTGTCCGATCCGGGCGCAACGCAAGGAGCCCGTAGGGCGACTGAAGAKGYGCCCGGATCGGCGACGCTAGCGTCAGCGTCCGGCACCGAYTCAGAGGTCGTTGCCCGCGCTCGACGCAGGCAATTTTCCAACGCCGACAAGCGCCGCATACTGGAGGCGGCTGACCGCTGCACCAAGCCCGGAGGGATCGGCGCGCTGATGGGCCGTGAAGGCGTGTACTCGTCGTCCTTGAGCACATGGCGGCGCCAGCGCGAGGCTGTCGAACTGGCTGCCCTTGCCCCACAAAAGCGCGGACCCAAATTCGACGAGAATCGGGCCGAGGCGCGGCACATCGCGCAGCTCACACGCGAGCGCGATCACCTCAGGAGCCGACTCGACAAGGCCCTGCTGGTGATCGACGTCCTAAAAGAACTGCTTTCGCGGCGCTTCCTCGGCCCTGTGGAAAGAAACACGCCTTTGCCTACACTGTGAGCGCGGCGGAACAGTGGCCGTCAAGTTTTTGGAGGCTCAAGTCCCCTAAAAAAAACTGGCCCAGGGGAAGCTGCGGACCCAATTGTGGTGGCACCACGCGTGACCCCGTTTAGGAAAGTGATCAGATCCGAGTCCCCGTCCGACGTATTCAACCGAATGGAGGTGATCATGTCGAAGGGATCGAAGGTGATGGGAATGCCGGTCATCAACGCGCGGGCGGCGGCGATCGATATAGGCGCGCGGATTCAAGTCGTCGCAGTGCCGCCTGAGATGTGCGACGAACCAGTTCAGACGTTCCAGGCATTTACGGCGGACATCAACCGCATGGCGGTCTGGCTCGTTTCGCTGGGCATCAAGACCGTGGCCATGGAGTCGACGGGCGTGTACTGGGTGCCCGTCTACGAAGTGCTTGAAGACCGCGGTCTCCAAGTCATTCTGGCAACGCCCGGGAATGCAACGCGGTGCCTGGCCGAAAGAGCGACGTCAACGATGCGCTGTGGCTACAGCAGCTGCACGCGTGTGGTTTGCTACGGGCCAGCTTCCGGCCTGGGCGCGACATAGCCGCGCTTCGTGCCTACATGCGGGTACGTGAGCGTCATGTGGAATACGCAGCCGCCCATATCCAGCACATGCAGAAGGCGCTGACCTTTATGAATTTGCAGTTGCACCACGTCGTCAGCGATATCACAGGCGTGACCGGGATGAAGATCATCCGCGCGATCGTCGGGGGTGAGCGCGATCCCTCGGTCCTTGCTGCCATGCGCGACGTGCGGTGCAAGGAAAGTCCCGAGACGATCCGGGCGGCCCTGGTGGGGAACTATCAGCCCGAGCATGTCGTCGCGCTGACCCGGGGTCTGCTGTTATACGACTCGTACCAGGCCCGAATACAGGAATGTGATGCGCAGGCTGAGCAAGCCCTGACGGCACTGATCGCCGACAAAGCGCAGCCGCAGGAGCCGTTGGCTAATGCGCGAGGTCGCACTCGGCAAGCCAATTCGGTGAACTTCGACACTCGTGCGCTGTTGCATCCACTCCCAGGTGTGGATCTCACGCAGATCCATGGGATTGGACCCAGCSTGGCACTGGAAATGGTGGCCGAATGCGGCACGGATCTGAGCCGCTGGCCCACCGAAAAGCACTTCACATCTTGGCTGACGCTGTCGCCGGGCTGCAAGATCAGCGGCGGCAAGGTGCTCTCATCGCACACTCGCAAGAGCAGTAACCGCGTCGCGGCTCGCCTTCGGCTGGTCGCGATCACGGTTGGGCGAACCGATACTGCGCTGGGAGCCTTCTACCGACGACTGGCCGCGCGCGTCGGCAGGGCCAAGGCGCTGACCGGCACGGCGCGCAAGATCGCCATCCTCTTCTACCGCGCCATGCGCTTTGGCATGCGGTACCAGGATCCAGGCACCGACCAGTACGAGCTCAGGTACAAGGAGCGCGTCATCAAGCAGCTTCAACGTGGTGCAGCGCATTTTGGCTTCACGTTGCAGCCGGCGGAGGTTGGTGTTTCTTAGGAAACTTGCAGCCTTGCTGGGCAATCCGATCGACGACGACACCGACAAGCCGTAATGGCGGCTGTGCAAGAGCTCACTCCGGCCCTGGGCGCGAGCGCGGCCTGCCATGCGCTGGGCGTGCCGCGCGGCACGCCTGCCTGGCAGCGGGCCCACCTGCGTCGCATGGCCTTCATCGGTCCACTGCCACGATCCACTGCCCGGCCCCGGCCACCGTTGGCTCTGGACGCCCTGGAAAATCAGGTGCTGCTGGACACCCTTAACAGCGAGCGCTTCGCCGACACCGCGCCGGCGGCGATACACGCCACGTTGCTCGACGAAGGCCGCTACCTGGCCCCCCATGGGAACCGGACCAGCGGGCGGAGAATCTCCAGGAGATTGATCGAATTCCTGCGTAATCTGCCATCCCGGACACCGCCTCCGGTGTGGAGGCTGGCTGGTCGGTCCCTTCTTGTCGCCGGAGCACACCTTGAGTTCGACCAACCCTGCCTCCTTGACGCCCCCAATATTAAGGACGTTGGTTGAACTCAGAGATCCGCATGGTGGCGCAATTTCAGAGCAGGAACGGGGCAGGCTTGTCGGCGTCGATGCCGTATCGCACCAGCGCCTGCGCAACCATCGCGGCGGACACCGTACCTTGTGCCGCAAGTGCCCGCAGCGCGGCCACGCAGACATACGCGCGATCGACCTCGAAGAAACGGCGCAGGGATGGACGGTTGTCACTGCGCCCGTAGCCGTCCGTGCCCAGCACAGTGAACGGTGCCGGCACGTAGGGCGCAATCAGCTGGGGATAGGCGCGCACGTAGTCGGTGGCTGCCACCACCGGGGTGTCGCCGGCCAACAGCGCTTCGACATGGCTGGGGGCGATGTTGTCCTGCGGATGGTGCAGGCGCTGGCGCGCGGTCTCGCGCGCCTCGCGCTCCAACTCGGAAAAACTGGTCACGCTGAACACCTCGCTGTCGACCTGCCAGTCCTCGGCCAGCATCCGCGCCGCGGCCTCCACCTCGCGCAGGATGGTGCCGCTGCCAAGCAGCCGCACCTTGGCACGCCCGCCTCCGTCCATTTGCGCAAGCCGGTACATGCCGCGCAGGATGTCGCGCTCCACGCCGGCCGGCATCGACGGCTGGGCGTAGTTCTCGTTCATCACCGTCAGGTAATAGAACACGTCCTCTTGGCGCTCCATCATCGCGCGCATGCCCTCGCCGACGATCACCGCCAGTTCATAGGCATAGGCCGGGTCATAGGCGCGGCAGTTCGGGATGGTGGCGGCAATGATGTGGCTGGTGCCGTCCTGGTGCTGCAGCCCTTCGCCCGACAGCGTGGTGCGTCCGGCCGTGGCGCCGACCAGGAAGCCGCGCGCACGCTGGTCGCCGGCGGCCCAGACCAGGTCGCCGATGCGCTGGAAGCCGAACATCGAGTAATAGATGTAGAGCGGCAGCATGGCCGTGCCATGGGTGCTGTAGGCAGTGCCAGCGGCAATCCACGACGACATCGCCCCGGCCTCGGTGATGCCCTCTTCCAGGATCTGGCCGTTGACGTCCTCGCGGTAGTACAGCATCGAGCCGGCGTCCTCGGGCTCGTACAGCTGGCCCTGCGACGAATAGATGCCGACCTGGCGGAACAGGCTGGCCATGCCGAAGGTGCGCGCCTCGTCGGCGACAATGGGCACCACGCGCGGGCCGAGCGTCTTGTCCTTGAGCAGGCCGGTCAGCATGCGCACCATCGCCATGGTGGTCGACATTTCCTTCTGGCCGGCGTCCACGGCGAACTGGCCGTACTGCGCCAGCGGCGGCACCGGCACGATATCGGCCTGGCGCCGGCGCACCGGCAGGTAGCCACCCAGGGCTTGGCGGCGCTCGCGCAGATAGCGCAGCTCGGCGCTATCCTCGGCCGGGCGATAGAAGCGCATGGATTCCAGGTCCTGGTCGGACAGGTCCAAGCCGAAGCGGCTGCGGAAAGCCTTCAGCGCCTCGATATCCAGCTTCTTCTGCTGGTGGGTGGTGTTCTGCGCCTGTCCGGCATCGCCCATGCCATAGCCCTTGACGGTCTTGGCCAGGATCACAGTGGGCTGCCCCTTGTGCTCGCGCGCGGCGGCAAAGGCGGCGTGCAGCTTGCGCAGATCGTGGCCGCCGCGGTTAAGCGCCGCCACTTCCTCCGGCGTCATGTGGGCAACCAGCGCCTTCAGTTCTTCGTTCTGGCCGAAGAAGTGAGCGCGCCCGTAGTGCCCGTCCTTAGCCTTGTAGGTCTGAAACTGGCCGTCCTTGGTGGCGGCAAAGGCGCGCAGCAGCGCGCCAGAGTGGTCGCGCGCGAAGATCGGGTCCCATGCACTGCCCCACAGCACCTTGATGACGTTCCAGCCTGCGCCGCGGAACAACGCCTCCAGCTCCTGCACGATCTGGCCGTTGCCGCGCACCGGCCCGTCCAGGCGCTGCAGGTTGCAGTTGATGACGAAGGTCAGGTTATCGAGCTTTTCGCGTGCTGCCAGTGGCAGGGCTGCGATCGATTCCGGCTCGTCCATTTCGCCGTCGCCGAACACGCCCCAGACGTGGCGCTCGGAGGTTGCCTGCAGGCCGCGATGTTCCAGGTAGCGCATGAAGCGGGCCTGGTACACCGACTGGATCGGGCCCAGGCCCATGGAGCCGGTTGGGAACTGCCAGAAATCCGGCATCAGCCACGGATGCGGATAAGAACACAAGCCCTTGCCTTCGGACTCGCGGCGGAAGTTGTCGAGTTGCGCTTCGGACAGCCGGCCTTCCAGGAAGGCGCGCGCGTACACGCCGGGCGCCGAGTGCGGCTGGAAGTAAACCAGGTCACCGCCGTTGGCGGCCGCCGCGCCACGGAAGAAGTGATTGAAGCCGACCTCGAACAGATCCGCCGCGGACGCATAGCTGGAGATATGACCGCCCAGCTCGCCGTAGGCCTTGTTGGCGCGCACCACCATTGCCAGTGCGTTCCAGCGCACGATGGCGGTAATGCGCTCCTCCATGGCCAGGTCGCCGGGATAAGGCAGCTGCCGCTCGACCGGAATGGTGTTCTGATACGGCGTATTGCTCTGCGCCGTGGTGGACACCCCCAGTGCCGGCGCGGCATCGAGCAGCCTGCCCAGCAGGTAGCGCGCACGCTCCTGTCCGCATTGCGCCACGACGGCTTCCAGTGCGTCGAGCCATTCCCGCGTTTCCTGCGGGTCTTCGTCGCCGTGACCCGCGACATGCGCGAGCAAACGGGCGTGGGGAGTGGCGAGGTTGGTCATGGGTGTGTCTCCGATAAGCTTTTCCTCATTCTATGGAAGGGTCCGCAGCATGAGATGCCGAGTTGGCGAACGGGCTGCGCGGATTTCGGCATAAGCCACTATCGCAGACATGATCCGCGAGCAACGATGCCGCCGGTTCAACGCCTGCCCGCATGTCGTGCCGGGGCGCGGCGGAAACGGCGGCGCTCGCCCGGCGGGGCGAGGCTCCGGAGAAGGTGGGGGGAGTGCGCTGCGTTACCGATGGGGTCGCCATCGGGGGCGCCTGGTTCAGGGCCTGAACGTATCGGCTGGCATGCGATCCACGAATTCGCTGGCGCGCGTGAGGTGCTCGCGGATCAATTGTGCGGATTTGCCGGCATCGCCACTCATGATGGCCTGGGCAATGAGGCGGTGCTCGTTGACCGACTCCTGCTGCGCTTCACCGTGAATGGCATTGCCAAGCTGGAACATGATCATCGGCAACTGCAGCCGCCCGATGAAATCAATGAGTTTTGCATTTCCGCATTCGTCGGCAATGGCCTGGTGAAAGCGCCTGTTCTCTTCGAAATAGGCAGCCGGAGTCATTGCATGGTGGTCTTCCCAGATCGGCTGGGTCGCCTGCATGAAACGTTCGCGCACGCATGCCTCGTTCATGCGGGCGGCCGCGCGGCGCGCCGCCAGCGCTTCAAGCTCCGCGCGCACCTCGAACAACTCCAGCATTTCAGTGTGAGAGTAGCGCCTGACCATGGCGGTCTGGTTCGGAACGCTCTCCACCAGACCTTCAGCGGATAGCCGGCGGAAAGACTCGCGCACGGGACCGCGACTCACGCCAAGCTCGCGCGTCAGGTCAGCCTCGACCAGGCGCTGCCCCGGGACGAGGCGCCCGCTCAGGATGGCCTGCCTCAGGCTCTCGACGACATATTCGAGCGTGCTGCGTGGTGGGGCGGATGGGTTCGTCATGTCTGTGGCTCCTCGCGATTACCCTGATTGTACCTCACCGCCTCGTACACTATTGTCCTACAATATCGTAGGTTTAAATAATAAAAAAGCGCTTAAAAAGACACCTGAAATACTTTGACAATCTCACCGCCCCCCACCTTTCTGTCTCATCCAACTACTGGGCAACCGGCTTCGACGGCTGCTCGCCAACCCGGAGGTAACAAGATTGAAACGGCATCCGCAATACAAGCGTGCACGGCGCGCGGGATTAATCGGCATCCTGGCGACCGGACTCGGCGGCGCCGCCGCCAATGCAACGGCGCAGACAGAAGCGGGGGCCCTAGGAGGGAGCGTTAATATTTATGGAGTACTCGATGCCGGTTATGTCTACCAGAGCGGGTCGGTCAATAATGCGAACGGCACTTCCTCTGGGCCAGTAGTAAAGAGTGCATTGCAAGGCGGGGTTGCGCGCGGCTCGCGCCTTGGCTTCCGAGGCAGCGAAAACCTCGGCAACAACCTGAAGGCCATATTTGCGGCGGAAATGGGGTTCTATGTCGACACCGGCGTGTCATCCCAGGGTGCGCAGGTGCTCAACCAGTATCCCGCGGGGCCGATGTTCGGCCGGCAGGCTTTTGTCGGGCTCGCCAGCAACGCCGGCACGCTGACCATGGGCCGCCAGTACACGCCGGCGTTCCTGGTGACCACGCTGGCCGACCCGTTCTTCCAGGGAATGGCCGGCAACATGGCCAATATGCAGAACACCAGCGGGCGCGCCAACAATTCGCTGATCTATCTGACGCCGGCATTTGGCGGCCTGACGGCTTCCGCCATGTACGCTTTCGGGGAAGTCCCCGGCGATAGCGCAAAGGGCCGCCAGTACAGCGCCAACCTGATCTACCAGGCATCCCGGCTGAATGTCGGGCTGGCTTTCTACAATGCCAGCAACGCCAGTGCCACCGCCGCCAGCAGGACCACCACGCTGGCAGCCAATTACGACGCTGGCATTGCGACCCTGTACAGCGACATCCAGATCCAGCGCGCCAGCGCCGAGAATGCGCCCGGCTCGGCGGTGCTTGGCGCAGATCGGGTCTTTACCAGCTACAACAGCTTCCTGGCTGGCGTTTCTGTTCCGCTTGGCCGCCATCAGTTCCTGCTCAGCTATATCTATAACCGGGACATGCGCAGCGGGCCTGGCTCGAATCGCAACGCCGGCCAGTTCGCTGTAGGTTATAAATATCATTTCTCGAAACGCACCTACCTTTATTCCGCTTACGGCGCCATTACAAATCACAATGGCGCCTCATACACCATCGGCGACGCACTTTCCGTGAATGGCAACGCGCGCCGCGCCTTCAACCTCGGCCTTTCCCACGATTTCTGAAATCCGGAGCGGCTACCCCCGCCCGCCATCGCCCAGACCTGCCGATTTCGGCACTTTCACAACCCTGATCCGGGCTAACCCTCATTGGCACGGCATGACCATCCACACTATTGTCCTACAAATTGGTCGATCAATGACGTGATGCTCGGGGGCCGACTAAAGTCTGGCAGCTTGAAGCACATCCGATGAGCGGCGGTGCGCGATGCCCATGCATCCCGACAAAAATGAATGGAGACAGTAATGAGCGCAAGCATTCAGCAAACCCCGATCGAGGCTGCGGTGCCCGATCTTGAAAAGAGYRCCTATGACAAGGTGTTCTGGCGGACAGTGCCGCTGTTCTTTGTCTGCTACGTGATCTCATACCTCGATCGCGTCAATATCGGGTTCGCCAAGCTGCAGATGCTTGGCGACCTGAACCTGAGCGACAACGTCTACGCGCTTGCGGCGAGCATGCTCTTCTGGGGCTATGTGCTCTTTGAAATGCCGAGCAACCTGATCCTGCACCGGGTCGGCGCGCGCCGCTGGATCTCGCGCATCATGATTAGCTGGGGTTGCGTCTCGATTTCGATGATGTACATCGAGCCGCTGGCCGCCGTGTTTCACACCAGCTCGGCAAACATGTTCTATGTGCTGCGTTTCCTGCTGGGCGTATGCGAAGCCGGCTTCTTCCCGGGCGTGGTGCTCTACCTGAACCAGTGGTTCCCCTCGCACAAGCAGAATCGCGTGCTGGCCGGTTTCATGTTCGCGCTGCCGCTGAGCCTTTGCATCGGCGGGCCGGTATCGGGCTGGGTACTGCAGAACATGAATGACGCGTTCGGCCATCGCGGCTGGCAATGGATGCTGCTGGTCGAAGGCCTGCCCGCCGTGATCCTCGGGGTCGTGGTGCTGGCCCGCCTGACGGACTCGGTCGACAAGGCGCGCTGGCTGAACGCCGATGAGAAGGCGCTGATCAAGCGCAACCTCGCCACGGATAACGCGCACAAGACCCACAATTTCGGCGCGGCCCTGAAGAGCCCCGTAATCTGGCTGCTGTGCGCGATCCTGTTGACCATGAACACCGGCTTCTACGGCCTCTCGTTCTGGCTGCCCTCCATCATCCAGGCCACCGGGCTCCAGAACGCCTATCACATCGGTCTGCTGTCCGCGGTGCCCTACGTGGTGGCAGGCGCGTTCATCGTGGCCAATGCCATGCACTCGAACCGGACCGGCGAGCGCCGCCTGCACGCCGCCATTCCGGCGGGCTGCGCCGGCATTGCCCTGATCCTGAGCGCCGCCTGCGCCAGCCAGCTGGAACTGTCGCTGCTGCTGATCTCCGTGGCGGCGGCCGGCATCCTGGGCATGGCGCCGCTCTTCTGGATTTTCTCGGGGCGCGCCCTCACCGGCGCCGCCGCCGCCGCGGGGCTGGCCATGATCAATTCGGTCGGCAGCCTGGCCGGCATCACCGGCGCCATGGTCACCAATGTCGCCAAGAACATCACGGGCAGCGTCAACAGCGGCACCTATGTGCTCGGCGCATGCCTGCTGCTGTGTTGCCTGCTGATCCTGCTGCTGCCGCGCGCCATCGTGTCGACCGACGCGCCCCTTCCCTGAACGGCAGCGCCCCTGGCGGGCCAACATATTCAACTGGAGCAAGACGATGGAAAAACAAGAACTGCGATCGGACATGGGCTGGAGCACGGCCGACCGCATCACGGTGCGCGGCCTGGATCTCTGCCAGGACGTGCTGGGCAAGATCGCGCTGGGTGACTTCGCCTTCCTCGAAGTGACGGGCAGAAAGCCAGGCGCCGCCGAATCAACTGTCTTCAACGCCATTCTCGCGGTGCTGGTGGAGCACGGCATGACGCCTTCCGCGATGGTGGCCCGCCTGACCTATCTGGGGGCGCCTGAGTCGATGCAGGCCGCCATCGCGGCCGGCCTGTGCGGCATGGGCACGACCTTCGCCGGCACGGCCGAAGGCGCCGCCCGGCTGCTGCAGGCGGTGCATCCGCTGCGCACCGCGAAAAGCTACGACGTGGAAGAGACCGCTGCGCGCATCGTCCACGACCATCGGCAAAGGCGCCTGCCGGTGCCCGGCATCGGCCATCCCGTACACAAGCCGGTCGACCCGCGCGCCGTGGCGCTCTTTGCCATCGCCGCGGAAAACGGTCTGGCCGGGCCTTACGTCGCGCTGATGAAAGCGATCTCGGTTGAAGCCGAGCGCGCTTTCGGCAAGCCGGGGCAACTGCCCGTGAACGCCACCGGCGCAATCGGCGCCATCGCATCCGAGCTTGGCCTGTCCTGGAAGCTGTGTCGCGGCCTGGCTGTGGTGAGCCGCGCCGTCGGCCTGCTCGGCCATCTGGCCGAGGAGATCGAGAACCCCATCGCCAATGCGTTGTGGGTGCGCACCGAGGAAGAGACCTCGTCGCACCTTGTACCGAAGGAGTCGTAATGAAAGTCCTGCAGAATATCCGCGTCATCGAGATCGGCCGTTTCATCACCGCACCGCTTGCGGCCCAGTTGCTGGGCGAACTCGGCGCCGAGGTGATCAAGGTCGAATCGCCCAAGGTAGTCGACCCGTTCCGTACCTTCGACGGCGGCCTGTACGCTGGCCACTTCCAGTCGCACAACCGCAACAAGCGCTCACTGGTGCTCGACTTCGCCTCGCCCGACGGCCGGGAGGTGCTGCAGGAGCTGCTGCGGGACGCGGATGTGCTGCTGCTGAACATGCGCCCCGGCAGCGAAGGCAAGCTGGGCCTGGACGCCGGGCACCTGCACCAGATCAATCCGCGGCTCGTGCATTGCTCGATCACGGGCTTCGGCGCAGACGGCCCCTACGCGCATCGCCCGGCCTTCGACAATGTCGGGCAGGCACTGTCCGGCTGGATGTCGATGTTCCATCGCGGCACCGACTCACGCGTGCCCGGTCCGCCGGTCTCGGACACCATCTCCGGCGTCTACGCCTGCATCGGCATTCTCGGCGCGCTGGTCGAGCGCGCCAGCACGGGACGCGGCAGGAAGGTAGAGGTCTCGATGCTGGAAGCGATGATCGCGCTGGCCACCGAACCGCTCGGGCAGCTGTCGGCCTATGGCAGCGCGCCAGAGTTCTTCAGCCGCGCCTCGAAGTCGCAGTCGTATCTGGTCACCTGCAAGTGCGGACGCCGTATCGGGCTGCACCTGTCGTCGCCGGAAAAATTCTGGCAAAGCCTGCTCGGCGCGATCGAGCGCCCGGACCTGGCACAGGCGTACCCGGACCGCCAGAGCCGCGTGCATGGCTATGACGCCATTGCGGCCGAGCTCAGCGCCGTCTTTGCCACCGCCGACCGCGACGCCTGGATGGCTCGCCTGCAAGCGCACGACGTACCGGCAGCGCCGGAACTGCGGCTAGACGAGTTGGAAGACAACGAGCAGGTGCGTCATCTCGACATCTTCTACCAGTTGGACCATCCTGAGTACGGACCGGTGCGCGCCGCCAATCGCGCCATCCGCTACGACGGCGACAATGCCAGCGGCTTCCGCGTGCCACCGGCCTTCGGGGAGCATTCGATCGAGATCCTGCGCGAGGCCGGTATCGAAGAGGCACGCATCGAGAAACTGATCGCCTCCAGCACGGTGCTCGATCATCACCGGTCGCAGGCCGGCGGCGCGCAAGGCTGAGGGGAACGGGGAACGGACGATGGGAAAGACGCTCTATGAAAAGGTGTTCGACAGCCACGCGCTGCGCGAGCTCGCGCCCGGCCAATACCAGATCGTGGTGGACCGCCACATGCTCAACGAAGTCTCCAGTCCGCAGGCGTTTGCGACGCTGCGCGAAAGGGGTCTGAAGGTGGCATATCCGGAGCGCACCTTCTCCACGTCCGACCATACCACCTCGACCCTGGGTGACCCCGAGGCCGTCGATGACGAGACCAGCACACTGCAGATCGCCACCATGCGCAGCAATGCCGTGGCATCCGGCATCCGCTACTTTGATCCGCGCCAGGGCGAACACGGCATCATCCACGTGATCGCGCCGGAGCGCGGGCTGATCCATCCTGGCATGGTGGTGGTCTGCGGCGACAGCCATACCTCGACCTACGGCGCATTTGGCGCCGTGGCATTCGGCATCGGCACCACCCAGGTGCGCGACGTGCTTGCCAGCCAGACCATGCTGTGCGAGAAACTACGGGTGCGCCGCATCGACATCGCCGGCCAGCTTGCGCCAGGCGTTCACGCGAAGGACGTGGCCCTGTTCGTGATCGCGCTTCTCGGTGCCAAGGGCGGCGTGGGCTACGCCTATGAATTCGGCGGCGACGTCGTGGAGCGCTTTTCGATGGAAGAGCGCATGACGCTTTGCAATATGGCGATCGAGGGTGGTGCGCGGTGCGGATACGTCAATCCCGATGCCACCACCTATGGCTACCTGCAAGGTCGCGCGCATGCGCCCGACGACGAACACTTCACGCAGGCCACGGAGCGCTGGCACACATTCCGGTCGGATCCGGACGCACGCTATGACGATAGGGTCACGGTGCACGCGAACCAGATCGGCCCGATGGTCACATGGGGCACTTCGCCGGATCAGGCGGTAGCCGTGCACGAGCGGATTCCCGTCGCGTCGCCAGTCGTAGCCGAGACGCTCCGTTTCATGGGACTTGAGTCGGGACAGCACATTGCCGGCACCCGCATTGACGTGGCGTTTATCGGCTCCTGCACCAATGGCCGGCTGTCCGACTTCGAAGCCGTCGCCAACCAACTGCAACGCGGCGCATATCGCGTCGCGGGACACGTGAAGGCGTTAGTTGTGCCGGGCTCGCGCGCGGTGCATGATGCGCTGGTTGCCAGCGGCATCGACCGTATCTTCACCGACGCTGGCTTTGAAGTGCGCGATGCCGGCTGCTCGTTGTGCTGCGGCATGAATGCTGACCGCCTCAGCGGCCAGGAGCGATGCGCCTCGTCGTCCAACCGGAATTTCCGCGGTCGGCAGGGTTCGCCCGAGGGGCGCACGATGCTGATGTCGCCGGTCATGGTGGCCGCTGCGGCAATCGCGGGCGAAATCGTCGACGCACGCCAGCTTTTCGGCATTATGTGAACCGCTTTCCGACCCTCATACACCATCGAGCGACATGAACCAGCGGATAGAACAGATTGCGGGCCGTGCCATGCCATTGTGCGGGGATGACATCGATACTGATCAGATCATGCCCGCGCGGCATCTGAAGTGCATTACCTTCGAAGGCCTGGAGGCCCATGTATTCGGCGACGAGCGGGCGCTGGCACGCGCTCAGCACCGTCTGCACCCCTTCGACGACCCGCGCTTCACCGGCGCCGAGATCTTGCTGGTCAATGCCAACTTCGGCTGCGGCTCATCGCGCGAGCACGCTCCGCAGGCCCTGCGCCGGTTAGGCATACGCGCCATCGTGGGCGAGTCGTTTGGAGAAATCTTCGCCGGCAATTGCGTGGCGCTGGGCATCGCATGCGTTCACTTGCCTGCTGATGCGGTGCGGCAGTTGCAGGCGTACTGCGAAACCCGGCCGGCCACCACACTCCAAATCGACCTGACCACGATGACGCTCACCCTTCCCGATATGACGCTGGCCATCGACATGCGCAACGGCCCGCGGCAGCAATTACTGAGCGGCAACTGGGACTCCCTGTCCGTGCTGATTCAGGCCGGCGCCGAGACCCACGCCAGGCTCGACGTCCTGCAGTCTCAACCTTGATTCGCCCATGATCGACCTCGACAAAATCGACCTCAGGATACTGGCCGAGCTGCAGCGCGACGCCAGTCTCACCAATGTGGAACTGGCCGCGCGCATCAATCTCTCGCCGTCACCGTGCCTTGCCCGTGTGCGCTTGCTGAAGCAGTCGGGACTGATCAGCGGACATGTCACGCTGCTGGATCCCCGCAAGCTTGGCCTCAACGTCAACGTGTTCATCCAGGTCACGCTGGAAAAGCAGACCCGTGCCGGCCTGGACTCGTTCGAGCGCGCGGTCCTGGCACTGCCGCAGGTGATGGAGTGCTATCTGATGAGCGGCGATTCCGATTACCTGATCCGGGTAGTGGTTTCCGAAGTGCAGGCACTCGAGCACTTCATCGTCGACAAGCTGACGCGGCTGGCTGGCGTGGCCAGCATCCGCTCAAGTTTCGCCCTCAAGCAGGTGAAATACCAGACTGCACTGCCACTGCCGGAGCCCACGCCAAGAAAGCAGGGGCGATAACGGCGGCCTGCCCGGAGCGCGGCACTTGCCGCAGATGCCAGCGCACGCGTGAGCGCAGCACATCATGCCGCCCGGACTTGTCACCTCGAAACTTTCGACGGCGCACCCCGTGCATTCGGCGCGGGAACAGCACTTCATGCTTCGTTCTCCTCCGTAGAATGGCCGAAAGCGATGCACATAACTCATCAAACTACAAATTGGCAGGAGACAGCATGCATTACCCGAAGATATTCCTCGGCCTGTTGGGCATCACCGCCGCGATTCTCGGCAGCATGCCTGCCCGGGCCAACGCCGAGGCATACCCTTCCCGCCCCATACGCCTGGTTGTGCCGTTTGTGCCGGGTGGCGTCACCGACGCCACCGCGCGCCTCGTGGCGGACAAGCTGGGCCAGTCGCTGGGGCAATCCGTCATCGTCGACAACCGGCCGGGCGCGTCCGGCAATATCGGCGCGGAGATGGTGGCAAAGTCGAACCCCGACGGCTACACCCTGTTGCTGGGCTTCGATGGGGCGCTGGTGACCGCCACCCACATCACGAAGCCGCGCTTCAACGTGCTGACCGACTTCGCGCCCGTCACCAAGGTAGGGGATGCCACCCTGATCTTCGTGACGAGTCCTTCCGTGCCGGCCAGGAACTTCAATGAGCTGGTCGCCTACGCGGGCACCAGGAAAGGCACAGGCCTGTCATTTGGCAGTTCCGGCACCGGCACCACTTGCCACCTTGCCGGGGAATTGCTGAAGGAACAGGCGGGAATCAACCTGCAGCACATCCCGTACAAGGGCGGCTCACAGGCGCTGACCGATGTGCTCGGCGGCTCCCTCCCCGTGCTATGCACTGCGGTCGCCAGCGTGTCCCAGTATGTGAAGAGCGGCCAGGTCCGCGCCATTGCCGTCACCGGCAGCCACCGGATCGCCTCGCTCCCCGATGTGCCGACGCTGATGGATTCCGGGGTCAAGAACTTCAGCGTGGATTCCTGGGTAGGCATCCTCGCGCCCGCCGGCACGCCGGCCGCCGTGGTCACCCGCCTGCAGCGGGAGACCAGGAAGGTGCTGGAGCAG
This sequence comes from Cupriavidus sp. 01L45, assembly GCF_056399885.1. Lineage (NCBI taxonomy): Bacteria > Pseudomonadati > Pseudomonadota > Betaproteobacteria > Burkholderiales > Burkholderiaceae > Cupriavidus > Cupriavidus sp. 01L45. The sequence goes on from NZ_JBFTSG010000064.1 coordinate 17,186, forward strand.
CCGGAAACCAGGGCCAGGATGCTCGACCTCGGCATCACCCCGGTCGGCAACACCCCGGATGAATTCGGCAAGCAGATCCGCCGGGACTACGCACGATACGGCGAGGTGGTGAAAAAGGCCGGCATCACGCTCAACTAAAAATGTTTCCCAAGATCACGACAACGCTTCCTGCTTGTCGTTCCCGCGAAGGCGGGAACCCAGTGACTTGTCCCCAACAGGGACGTGAAAGACGCTGGATTCCCGCCTCAGCGGGAATGACGGTGGTTGTTCTTATGATGTCGCGAACTAAGGAAAGCTGAATAGGCAGGTGCGGCCATGTGGCGTCATATGGCTGCGCACATTCTTTTGCTTCCCACTCTCCTCTTGCCATGTTCTCTACCAGTGATCTTTCCGACGAGCACCCCGACACGACCTCCGTCTGCCAGCTGCAGTTCCGCAGCTTCGGCTTGCGCAAGCATTTCGCAGGCCCCTGCGCGACCCTGCGCGTGCAAGAGGACCACAGACCCGTCCTGCGCCGGCTTTCGACGCCAGGCGCCGGCCGCGTCCTCGTGGTCGATGCAGGCGGCTCCCTGCGCATCGGCGTCTTTGGCGACCGGCTGGCCGGACTGGCGTCAAGCAATGGCTGGGCCGGACTGGTCATCCATGGCGTCATTCGCGACAGCAAGACCGTCAATGGCATCGACATCGGCGTGAAGGCCCTGGGCACGACGGCATTGCGCAATGCCAGCGAGCAGCCCGGCGCCGAAGATGACGTATCGCTGACCTTCGGCGGCGTGACGTTCAGGCCGGGCGAATGGGTCTATTGCGACGCGGATGCCGTGCTCATCAGCCCGGAGGCGATCCGGGCAACGGAGCCGCCGCAAGCCTACTGACCAGCATGGCGGTGGGCGCGCACTGCGAACGTGCGCGCTTGCGGATTGCCTCCTCTCGTTCCACTTTGTGGCAGAGCCGCCGTTGCGCCGGCGGCCCTGCCCATCAGCATATTGCAGCCTATAGATCTTCCGAACGCCCGGACACGCGCCCGGCCTGTGCCTCCCCCAACACGCCTGCCAGATGGATCTGTTCAAAGTCAACTTGAATCTGCTGGTTGTATTCGATGCCTTGCTGATGTCGAAGAGCGTGACCAAAGCCGCCCGACAGCTCGGCCTGAGCCAGCCCGCGATGAGCTACGAGCTCAACAAGCTGCGCACGCTGTTCAACGATCCGCTGTTCATCCGGATCCATAACGAGATGTGCCCCACGCCGCGCGCACAGGCCTTGTCGGACCCGGTCCGGCGCGTCATCGAAGCCATCCGCACGGAAGTCCTTGGCTCGGAAGCCTTCGACCCGCTCAGTACGCGCCGGGAGTTTGTCTTCTGCATGAATGATGTCGGGGAGATGTACTTTATTCCCCGCATCATTCGGGCGCTGCAGCAGCATGCACCGCACGCGCGAGTCCGGGCGGTATCGCTAGGCCCGTCCCAGCTCGACGAAGCTCTGGAGAGCGGCGAAGTGGACCTAGCCATGGGGTATTTCCCCGATCTGATTAAGGCCAGCACCTATCAGCAGCAATTGCACAACGGCAGCTTTGTCTGCATTGCGCGCTGCGGCAATCCGTTTATCGGCAATGCCCTGTCGCTGCAAGGCTTCCTGGCCGCCCCGGCAGTCGCTGTCAGTTCCACGGTGCGGACCTGGGAACTGATTGAAAAGGAACTTCGCGCCGCCCGCTTCCCCTTGCGGATCGAACTGCGCGTCTCTCACTTCCTGAGCCTGCTCGACATCGTCGCAGAGACTGACATGATCGCGGCCGTGCCGCTGAATGCCGCAGAGTTCCTGGTTAAGAACGGGCGCGTGCGCATCCATGCGCTGCCGTTCGAGTCACCGACCTTCCCGGTACGGCAGCACTGGCACAAGCGCTATCACAACACGCCGGAAAACATTTGGATCCGCAGCCTGCTGCGCGATCTGTTCCAGGCTCAGCCGATAGCGCCGGCACGGTTCGCGCCCCATGCGATCTGACGGCACGCGCCCTATACCCTGAACTGCGCCAGCGTCTGCGGCGCGAACAGCTGCGCCGGCTCCCATCTGCGCTTCGACAGGCCCTGCTCACGGTGGTAGCGCAGGAAGGTGTCGAGCACGGCGTGGTTCTCGTGCAACCCGTAGGGCCACCAGTCGTCGCCCAGCGCCTGCCGTGTCTGCCTGGCATGTTCGCCCAGCCACGGCAGCATGGTCGTCAGCGCCGCCATGTCGTCCAGCTTCTGCTGTGCCAGCCGCTTTGCCGCCACGAAGCCCTTGTAGAGGGTCTGCGCCAGCCACGGATGGGCGCGGTCGAGCTCACGGCGAATCACGATGGTGTGCATGATCGGGAAGATGCCGGTCTTGCGGAAATAGGCGCGCTCAACCTCCGCGGGATCGGCAAACAGGCGCCTGACGCCAGCGGTGCCGAAACTCGAAGGGGTGCGCGCGGTATACAGCGCGTCGATTTCTCCATCCGCGAGCATGCGCGCCAGGGTCTTGCCCTGCCCTGCCGGGCGAATCCGGATCTCGCCAGGCAAGTCCAGCGCCAGTTTTTCCTGCCGGCCCGGCTCTTCCAGCCCCCCTGTCACATACTCGACGCTATGGACAGGCAGTCCGTACTCATCGGCCAGCATGCCCCGGATCCAGACCGAGGCCGTCATCTGGTATTCCGGCACACCGATCCGTTTACCGGCGAGCTGGGCAGGCTCACGGATATCGCTGCGCCCCGATACGAAAACGCAGGAGTGCCGGAAGAACCGCGAGGGAAACACCGGAATGGCAATGAAAGGCGGTTCCTCCCCCCCCAGCGACATCACATAGGATGACAACGACATCTCGGCACAATCGAATTCCCTGCCTTTCAGCATCCGGAAGAAGATCTCCTCCAGCGGCAGGGAAAGGGGCAGAAGGTCGACCCCCTCCAGGCCGATGCTGCCATGCGTGAGTGCCGCGGTGCGATCGTAGTCGCCGCAAGCGAGGGTGATTCGCAGTCTGTTCATGGTTCCGGTCCGTAGTGAAATGGCTGGATACTGCGGTGGTCGTATTACAGACGTATGCCCCGATAGAGCCATTCCGCCTCCGCGTAGGTATTGGCGGGCACTGACATGTTATTTCTTTCATCCCGTCAATTCATCGCATCGAATATGCAGAATCCAACAATCTAATTGCAACGGGTTTCTCCTGCCTGAATGGCGATGCCGGATGGAATGAAATCGAACGACGGCGCATCATTCCAGCGTGACCGACAGATTCCGCCACCACGCGGTCGCTCCCTGGCCGTGATTCGAAACGCTGCCGACACCAGGCATCGGCTTCTTCAGCGTGAACAGGCCAAGCCCGGGGGTAACGCTCTCGATATCAACCGGGATACCGGTGGTCRCATAGAAGCGCTTGCCATCCACGCTCCACTCGCAGGTATGCGCGCTGCGATCCAGCCTAATCGAATAGTGATGAAACGACTCCGGCGTGTTCTGCGTGACCAGCGGAGACTGAATCACGTGCACCCAGTCGCCGCCCGCTGAGATAATGCCCGGCAACGGCAGGCGCTCGTAGACAACTCCCGTCCTGGTTTCCGACACGATAAAATCGAACACCATTCCGGTCGCCTGGTCCACCACGTTGAAGGCGGCGAAGCCGTCCAACAAATCATCCGGATTGCCATGGTGCGACTTGCATGCCATGTCGCATGAAATGGTCACAGCTCCGTCCCTGGGTAGCCTGATGCGCTCGCGCATCATGTAGAGCAGCTTGGGATTGTCGAACATCGGGATCTGGTCATGCTGAAGCCGGAAGCGTTCGATTTCCAGCTTCAGCACGCCATGCTCCGCCTGCACCCGGGAACCGGGATCCTCATACCTCCATATGCCGCCGCCCTCCATAGGCAGCTGCACCACTTCCCATCGTTGCGCATCAATCTCACCAGAGTTGAAGCGGTCCAGTATCTGAGTAGTCATAGTGGCTCCGTTGTGGCATCAGCCGGATGAACCGGGAAGCGTCGCGCCGGCCTGCAAGCGGGCGTCCGACGAGGTTGGGCTGGCTCCGGCAAGCGGCTCGCCGTCCGCCCAGATGAATGTCACGCTCACGCGTACGAACCGCCATCCGGCCGGGGTGCGGCGGTAAACGTTGTCATACCACCCCCCAAGAACACTGCGTTTTGCCGGGGAGCCGGCACTCGCCACGCAAGTCGCCTGGAAGTAGGCGCGCGCAGTCGCGGAGTCGCCATCCAGCGCAATCGCATGATTCGAGATCATGTGATGCGTTGCCGAGAATTGCCCCAGTACTTCCGTTGAGAACGACGCGATGTCGGCCTTTCCCACCCGGCCGAACGGCAGGTCCAGCACGCCTTCTTCCACGAAGAGATTCGCTAACGCGTCAAACTCGCCGACGTCCACGCAGCATGCGTACTGCATCAGCAGCGCACCGATGGCTGCCTGATCCGTCAGCCACCTGAGTTGCGCTTGCGGCGATTGCGGTAACCGTTCCACGTTTCGATCTCCTGTGGCTGGATTGTTGGCAAGACCACGGTCGGGATGCAGGCGCTACTTGTGCAGGCCCCAATGCCCCGTCTCCATCCGTTGCGCAGCCGCAAGGCCCGACTGGGTCAGGCGCAGCGTGTCCCTGGATTCAAGCAGCCACGCCCAGTTCCCTTCAGGAACATCCTCCTCCGGCCCCCAGTGGGCGACCCCTTTGGGAACCCACGTCAGCGTGCCGGGCTGGTCGATCACCCCGCGCGCGCCCGGGCCGCGAAAATAGAGTTCGATCTCGTCATAGTCCGCGTTGTGGTGCAGAGGCGGCCGCGGATTCTTGCGCGAACTCATCGTGAAGAAGATCGTGTCGCGCGTGCTGGTTTCGGCGAACTGGGCGGGTGCGCCGGGCACGCCTGCGCCGAAGGAGATGCGCCCGATGCGCGTCAGGTTGAGCTTCCAGACCGGGGCCTGGCCACCCAGGTGCGCCGACAACGCGAGCGGATCACGCGGCAGCAGATAGCGCGTGATGCCATCGAAGGACTTGACCAGCAGCCGCGTCTGCCCCGAGCAGGTCGAAACCCGTGCCGGATCGGGCCGGTGCACGTCGCGGTCGACATCGACGACGCCAAACGGCTCCAGCGTGGCGATGCGGATGCGCTGCGGCGTTTCGACGATCAGTCGCAGCGTCGGCGTCGTTAACGGCATGACCCGATAGGTCACTGCCCGCCCCAGGTAGATGAAATCGCCGGGCTCCGCACGCAAAGTACCGAAATCAGTCACGTAGTCGAGCGTTCCCTCCTGGACGAAGTGCATCTCGTCATGTTCGGCATTGCGCCAGGCATAAGGCGTGGGCGCCGCCAGCGCCGACGCGCTCAACGAAAGGCCGCCCCGCCCTGCCAGGAACGCAACAGGAAGTGCCGAAGGATCGTTCCTGTCCGCCAGATCCAGGCTGGCGAGATCCAGGCGGTGCGGGGCATGTGGCCCATCCACTTCGATGTACTCGTGCGTGGGATAGGGCCGCAACACGGCACAGACATCACCGGCGAAGCCGTCTCGAGTGTGTACTGCCAGCGTATGGGGAGTTGCCTGCTTCGCTTCGTCCGGGCTCTTTGCGGCGAGAGGCTGCGTGATTGGCTGTACCATGCTCCGTCCTTTCTTCCGTCCTTTGGTTAACATGGAAGAGCACTGCGGCCCGACGGCTACAGTGCCTTGTGACGCGCTTACTTCATGGCCTTGCGCTTGGAGATGCCGATCATCTCGCGGTACTCGGCAGGCGTGGCCAGCCTTCTCCCGAGCACCTCGGCGGTCGCCTTGACGCGCGCCACCATCTCGAGATTGCCGCTCACGATCTCGTCCTTGTGGGGATATCGGTAGATCGCATCCTCGGTGCCCACGCGAACGTGCAGGCCAAGCATGATGGCCGCCGTGGCCAGGTAATGTCCGGCCCGGCCCGATGCGCAGACATAGATAAAAGCGTCGGCGTCGATCTCATGGATGCGGTCGACGATCTGGATCAGCTCGGTCATCATCGCCTTCGTATGCGGCAGGTAGGCGCCCAGCCGGTCGGTCGCATCGTCGATCGGATAGCCGATCAGGATGCACCAGCCCGACGGCTTCTTGACAATGCCGGTCGACAGCAGATAGCGATTCGCCAGATCCACTTCCGAGGTGGAGTGCACCGAGAAGAACAGTGCGGCCCCGTGCTCCTGCGCAACGGTCGCGGCCGATTGCATCCACTCCACTGGAAAATTCGGTGCCATCGGCATCGTTTCCGCATAACCAGCCAGGATCGGATAGGCGTTTTCGTAGAAGTTGTTGCCACGCAGGATGTTGCAGTCCACCACCCAGTCAGCATCGGTCGCCTTGCGCACGTCACTGATCACGCGGTCATGGCACTCCATCACGCTGAGCCCGGACTCCTGGATCGCGGCAAGGCCGCCGAAGTCGATATGGACCCCGCAGGCACCGGCTTCGACCACTTCGGCGGTCGCCCGCGCCACGCCCTCGAAATCCACCGGAAAGTCCACCGGCATCCCCGCGTCGTGCTCGAGCGCGATACGGCCGGAAACCGCACACGTGACCACCAGCAACTCGGGGATATCCCACTTTGCCTGGACTTCCGGCGGCGGCGGCGACTCCAGTTCGCGGCTGGCGCGGCGCTTCATCATTTCGTTGCGGGAAGGCAGTTCCTTCCAGTCCTTCGTGAGGTCAAACATGCTTAGGGTCTCCTTTGAGGTAGGACTTTTCTCGCGCCGCAGGACACCGCAGCTCCTGTCCGGGCAAGCGATGCCGCAGCCGATCGCTCGGCATGGGTCGCCACCGCCGGCAACGCCCGGTCGATTCTGCAGATGGAACTGCTACTGATGCTCGGGACAGTCGGTGTAGCCGCCGGCGCCGCCGCCGTAGAAGGTGGCGGGGTCCGCCGGGACCAGCGGGGTACGAAAGCGCATGCGGTGGGCCCGGTTCGTTGAGGGAATTCTACTCACCCCAGCGGCTTGATCAATGAGGCAAGTTGGATTGATCGAATCCAAAAATTCGATTTCCGTGTTTTCCCTTATGAAGGATGATCGAAACTCCCGCACCCGCAGGTACCCATAGTCAAGGTACTGGCGACGCGAGCCGCTGCGGCGTAAGCTCAAGTGCCATCGGGGAGATATTTGAACGCATTTGGCGGCGAGCGGCAGCTCAGGCGCGCCTTGTGGTAGGGCACGCGGCGCTGCGCGCCGGTGAAGCCGCTGATGGTCGGCACCTGGCTGACCACGCACTTGATGCGCTTGTCGAGGGCGGCCACCGCCAGCGCATGCTGTGCGTGCCGCAGGACCATCCCTTCGCCAGCGCACGCCTGCTCGATCCCGAACTGCTGGCGCAAGAGCGGCTGGTGCGCCTGGTGCCGTGCTCGATCAGCCAGGAATGGCAGGACTACCACTTCCCCCGCCACACCCCGCAAGGCAAGCCGATCGGCGATGGCCCACTGGTGCGTACCATCCGCGAGGCGCTGGCGGCGGTGGTCGCCCGCCAGGGGCTGGTGATGCTGATCAAGCGGGCGTCGAGCTACTGCGCCACGCCGCAGATCGCCGTCGTCGAGATCGACCTGCCCGACATGCCGTCGACGCTGATGTGGCGCGCCGACGACCCGCGGCCGATTCTGCGCGAGATCGACGCGCTGCTGCTGCGCATTGCCCGGCGCTACGGAATCGCGCCGGACTGTGCGGCGGGCACTGGACGAACCTGCGCTGCCACCGCCGACCTCAACGGCTGCCGCTCGTCGCCGCGATTCCCCCGATTCCCGGCGTCGCACCCTGACCGAGGTCCTCGACCCGGTAGTACCGGGTCCAGCGCATCAGCTGCTCGTCGCTGATCGAACAGATCACGCTGTCCTCGGTGGCATGGTGCGAAACCCGGCTCCACGCCGGCGCGACGAAGGTATCGCCAAAGCGCCAGTCGACTTCCAGGTCACCCACCACGGAGCGTCCGCTGCCGCGCATCACCACATAGATGACATTGGCGGTATGGCGGTATGGCCGGTTCGGCCAGTTCGCCGGCCACCGGCTGACCTTCAGCGTGACCGTCGGCATCATCGGTGTAGGCAACGCGATGGTGGTGCCGAAATGGCCGGTGGGGTCGTCCTCTGCCCGATCCAGCGCGGCCACGGTGTCGGCCCACGCGAACCGCATCGGCGAATGCGCGGTTTCCTGCGCGACCCGCTCCCAATGATCGGGATGCGGCTCATAGAACATCGGCTCCAGCAGATGGGTGAGCGGCACGTCCAGCCCGTCCAGCCAGTAGGCCTGCTCGCTGCCCTCATGACCATGGCCATGCCAGGAACCGCCCGGCGTGAGCACGATATCGCCGCTTTCCATCGGATGCTTGTGCCCGTCGACGATCGAATAGGCACCCCGCGACTCCAGTATGACCCGCATGGCATGGGGAGAATGCCGGTGCGACTTCGCCTTTTCCCCGGGCAGCATGGTCTGGTAGGCGCAGATCAGCGTGCGCAAGGTGGCGTGGTCGTTGTCCGGAATCGGATTGCACATGATCAGGTTGCGCCGCTCCGCTTCCTCGGTGGACACCTCATGCGCCGCTTGCTGCAGGCACTCGCGGACTTCCTGGTACCGCCAATGGGCCGGCACGCACTGCGACCGCATCTCGCGCCACAGCAGCGGCGTCGGCCGCCTGAACCACCCCGGCAACAGGTGCAGCGCTTCGGCACGCTCCGCCAGCGTCCCGGGTTCCTCCAATTGACTCGGCTTCATCCAATCCTGATCCATATCCAATTCTTCTCGTTCAGTTTCAATAGTGGCACCATTGCATCGCATCAGCCGGAGGAACCGGACGCCGTTGCGCCAGCCGGCACCCGGGCACCCGACGCGGCATGAGGAAAAAGGAAGCAGGCCAGGGCCGGCAGCAAGATGAGTGCCCCGAGCATGTTCCAGATGAACATGAAGGCAAGCAGGATGCCCATGTCCGCCTGGAACTTGATGGGCGAGAGCATCCACGTGGCAACCGCGATGGCAAGCGTGATGCCGGTCAGTACGACAACCTTGCCGGTAAAGAGAAGCGCGCGGTAATAGGACGCCGACAGGCTGTTGCCCTGGCGCAATTCCGCCAGCGTGACGGCAAGCACGTACAGCGCATAGTCGACGCCGATGCCCACGCCCAGCGCGATCACAGGCAGCGTGGCCACCTTGACGCCGATGCCCAGCATGACCATCAGCGCTTCGGTCAGGATGGTCGTCAGCATCAGCGGAATCACGGCACACAGCACCGCCCGCCAGGAGCGGAAGGTCACGAAGGCGAGCAGGATCACCGCCACGTAAACCAGCAGGAGCATCTGGCCGTTGGCCTGTCTGACCACGATATTGGTAGCGGCCTCGATGCCGGCGTTGCCGGCCGCGGAAAGGAACTTCAGATCCGCCGTATTGTTGGCCTGGCCGAACTCGTCTACCACTTTCACCACGGCATCCAGCGTGTCCGACTTGTGGTCCCTGAGGTAGACGTAGACCGTCAGCAGGTCGCAGTTCTGGTTGAACAATTCGCGCGGCGCTCGCGTGGTAATGGCATTCAGCATGTCCTGCGTGCGAGGCACGTCGTACCACTTGAAGCTGCCTTCGTTCATGGCCACGGCGGCGGTCTTGGCCAGGCTGGCGAAGGAATTGGTGCCGTCCACCCCCGGCAGTTGCCGCAGCTTCCATTCCAGGTCGTCCACCAGCGAAAGCGTGCTGAAGCGGGAACACTGGAATTGCTGCGTTTTCACCATCACGACATAGGTGTCGCTGCTCGCGGCGTAGTTGGCGACCATGAATGCGGTGTCCCGGTTGTAGCGGGCGTCCCGACGCAGTTCGGGCGCGCCCGGCTCCAGGTCGCCAACCTTCAGGTCAAGCCGCACGACGAAGCTCGCGGTGCCCAGCACCACGGCGACTCCCAGTGCCAGCGCAGCCCATTTGCGCTGCGTGAAGCGATCGAGAAATGCCCAGAACGCTTGCTTGCGCGGTGCTGCCCCCGCCCCTGCGTTCGCACTTGCGGCGCTTGCGCCGTCTGCGCGCACGCTGCGCAGCGCCGCCTTGGGGTTAACACCGACATAAGACAGCAGGATGGGCAGCAAGACCAGGTTGGTAAAGATCAGCACGGCCACACCCAGGCTGGCCGCGACCGCGAGGTCGTGAATGACCTGGATCCTGATCATCATCAGCACCGCGAAGCCGACCGCGTCCGCGAGCAGCGCCGTAAGCCCCGCGACAAACAGCCGGCGATACGTCAGGCGTGCAGCGGTAAGGCGGTGCAGGYCACGCCCGATGTCCTGCATGATCCCGTTCATCTTCTGCGCGCCATGGCTCATGCCGATGGCAAAGACCAGGAATGGCGCGAGGATCGAATAGGGATCGAGCTCGTAGCCAAGCAGGGACAGCAGCCCGAGCAGCCATATCACGGACAGCAGCGAGCAGAACACGACCAGCAGCGTGCTGCGAATGCAGCGCGTATGCCAGTACAGCACGGCAGCGCAGACGGCGATCGCCAGGCCGAAGAACAGCACCACATGCTTCAGGCCTTCGATCAGGTCGCCCACGACCTTGGCGAATCCCGTGATATGCAGGCGGACCGACCCGCTTTCATATTTATGCCGCAGCCGTTCCAGCTTGCCGGAGAACTCGTGATAGTCGAGCCGCTGGCCGTGCGCGTCGACATCCAGCAGCGGTACCACGATGACACTGGAGCGGAGGTTCGCCGCGACAAGCTGCCCGACCTGCCCCGAGCGCTCGATGTTGGCGCGCAGCGCCTTCAGGCTCTGCGCCGAGCCATCGTAGGCGTTCGGGATGACCGGGCCACCCTCGAGTCCGTCCTCGGTGACGCCGATCCATCGGGTCGACGGCGTCCACAGCGATTTGACATAGGAGCGGTCGACGCCCGGCAACAGGAAAACCTCGTCGTTGATCCGGCGCAGCGTCTCCATGTAGGACGCATCGAAGATGTCCCCCTTGGGGTTTTCGACGGCAATCCGCAGCGTATTCCCCAGCCCTGACAGTTCCTGCTTGTTCTCGAGATAGGCGGCAATGAACGGGTGGCTGGTGGGAATCATCTTCTCGAACGCCGCGTTCAGTTGGAGCGCGGTCGCGCGATAGCCGAGCAGCAGCGTAGCCAGCACGCAAAGCGCGACGACCACGCGGCGATGGTTGAACAGGATCCGCTCGAGCAGCGAACCCGAACCGGCATCCAGATCGGGGACATTCGGCCCCTCTTGCCGGGACGATGTATCCATGGGCTTCATGGTTCGACTCCTGTGCCGATCTTGTCCAGCGGCAGGCGCGCTACGCCGCGCAGGCCCGCCAGGATCAGGCTGCCGTCGGCTGCCTGCGCAATGCTGTTGATAGGCCCCGCAATACCTGTCGGGATGTTCCGGAACGTCTCGCCATCGTCGGTGCTGCGCATCATGCCTCCGGAGCCGTCGACAATCAGGATTGCGCCGTCATCGGCCCGCATGCCGTCGGTCAGGGCCGCGCTGCGGCCGCTGCCGATCTGACGCCAGTTCTGCCCCGCGTCCTGTGTGCGGTAGAGATTTCCGCGCAGGCCGAAGATCAGGAGCTTGTCCGGCGAACCGGTCACCATGCCGAAGTAGCTTCCCGGATAGGCTGTCTTTATCGCGGCGAAGTGGCCGCCGCCGTCGCGCGATCGATACAGCGTTCCTTGCTCGCCCGCAACATAGAGATCGCTGCCAACCGCGCGAATCCGGTAGAGATGCCGGCCTTCCGGGTTCGGCAGCCTGCCATCCACCGGATGCCAATGCTTGCCGGCATCCCCGGTCGAGAATGCCAGACCATATGCCCCGACGGCCAGGCCTTCGCGCTCATTTGCGAAGTAGACGTCGAGCAACGGCTTGTCCGGGCCGTCGGCAACCAGCCGCTCGGCTTCGCGCAGGCGGCGGGCGGCGGCGCCGGCGTTTGCCACCCCGGTTTCGGCCGAGGCGCCCTGTGCTGCCGCCAGCACCAACTGCGCGGCGCGCACGCCGTCCAGTTGCTTGCTCCAGGTCTCGCCGCCATCGGCGGAATGCAGGATCACGCCGCCGTGCCCCACCGCCCAGCCTTGCGTGGGCGTGGCAAAAAAAACGCTCGTGAGCGTGACACTGACCGGCACGCTACCCTGCCGCCATGACTGGCCGTGATCGTCCGACAGCAGTACGATGCCGCGCTCGCCTGCGGCAACGAGTCTTTGCCCTGCCCGCGTCACCGCCAGCATCAGGCTGGCAGGGGCCAGCACACTGCGCGATGACTGGCGCTCCAGTACGTCCGCTGGTCCTCCCGTGCGCACCGGGGCGGCCGCGCCGGACAGCCCCACGCCAACCGTGCATGCCACGGCGGCAATGCACAGGGCCACACTTCTCATTTGCATACTCACTTGTCTCCCGGGCATCGTGCCCCGATCGCGCCGGCGGCAATGCCGGCGCCTTGTCGTCAGGCTGAAAGGCTCAGCGCACCCCTTCGCCTGCCACGGCCTCCGGTGTGAAGTAGGTCGCGGGCAGACGGTCGAGCAGCTTGAGATAGGACGAGGTCGACGAATTCTCCCAGTCCGTGTCACCCATGCTCACCCAACTACCAGCCAGCAGATTGAAGACCGAAATCTGGGCGCCGGTGTAGATGAACGGCCCTTCGGGAACGATCATCGGCAACTGGATCTGGGCGCGCCACAACTGCCCATCCGCATCCCAGCCTTCACCCATGACCGCGGCCCACGTGTCCTCGTCCAGATAGAAGCGGCGCTTGTGGACCACATGTCGCTTTCCTGACGCCAGGCTGGCTTCGACCACCCACACCCGATGCAATTCCCACCGCACCAGGTCCGGATTAACGTGATGCGCCATCAGACGCTGATTGACCGGCGTCTTCTGGTAGTACTTACTGTTGTTGTAGGGAATGTAGACTTCCCGCTTGCCAACCAGCTTCCAGTCATAGCGGTCAAGGTCGCCATAGAAGACAAAGGCCTCGTCGTAATAGCTCTGCCCCGAATTGACATCGTCCGGCGTGTCATAGCCGATGGTTGGCGCCTTGCGAACCCGGCGTTGGCCGGTCAGGTACTGCCAGGCCTGCCGTGGCTTGTTGATGGAGTCGACGATCAGGTACTGCTCGCCGGACTTGAACGGCGGGTCCGTCATGAAGATGCGCAGTAACTGGTTGGCGCCCTTGAAGGTCTCCAGCGAACCGCCTTTGTCGTAGTACGGGTTCTGCACCCTGGTGTTGAGCCTGGCCGCGAGCACGCTCTTGCCCTCCGCCGTGACAAGATAATTGGCGGCTGTGAATGCAGTGGTTTCCCCCATCCAGTGCAGCTTGTGGTTCCACATGGCCTCGAAGCCATCCTTTGGAATCGGAAACGGAATGCCTCCGAAGGCACCCTCCAGGCCGATGCCATTGCCGGTGGTTGCGGCACGCGTCGCATTCTTGTACGTGTTGTCATAGACCCACTGCGGCGCCGCCGCGGTGCGATGGGTGGGATAGACATCGAGCCGGTAGCTGTCGGGATACTTCTTCAACAGCGCCTTGACGCCATCCGACAGTTTGTCGCCGTACTTGTCGAGATTTTTCGCGGAAATCGAGAACAGAGACGTCTCGGCGCCGAACGGGTCCGGTCGTGGCGCGCCGCTCTTGTAGCCCTGCGGCACCTCGGTATAGCCGCCGGTCCAGGCCGGGATGGTGCCCTCTTTGTTGCCGGCCCGTTCGGCCCCGAACGGTGTCAGGGTGGTCTTCAGCCGTGCGGCCTCCTCCGTCGGCACCGCTGCACCAGCCAGCTGCGAGACGGCAAGGAGGCCGCACAGCGCCGCGCGTAAGTACAAGTTTGAATGCTTCATGCCATGGCTCCAACAAGCGATTAGAAAGTCCGCGAAATCGACAGCGAGACAAAATCCCGGTCACGCAACGACTGCGCATAGGAGTAGTTCTGCACGGCGGCGTTTGCCGGCGTGATCACGCCGTCCGCGGAACCGAAGTAATGCGTGTAGTTCAGCGAGAATTTCCACACCTTGAGATAGTCCCCGAGCACGCCGACACTCACGTCGCCAGCATGGCGCACGCCAAAGCCGGGATGGATGACCGAAGACTTGCCGCTCAGGCCGTAGCCGACGCCGATCGGCACGGACAGATCGACGCCGTCGAAGACCTGGAAATAGGACGGTTGGAACACCATGCGGATCGCCGTGGCATCGCGCGAGGCATTGGGGTCGAGCGCCGCTGCGTTGCTGGCCACGCTGAGCCGCCGGTTCCAGGCGATTTCGCCCAGGAAGTTGCCGCCTTGCCAGAGCGCCGATGGCGACAGCAAGGCAACCCACGAGAGCTGGGCATGGGCCGTCCCGCCCACCGGGTACAGCGGGTTGCCGGCATTGTCCGCGCTGACGCCCGCCGGCACCGCGACCGAGCCGCCCTGCGGCACCAGCGGCATATTCCGGCGAATCGACGCCTCCGCCGACACATTGACATCGGCAATCGTGGTCGTGACGCTCGCGCCGTAGACCTTGATGTCTTGCGGGAAGACCAGCTGGTAGGTCCCAACCTGGCCGCTGACCGGATTGAAGCCGGCCCCGGGGTGGGCATAGACGACGGGAGACTTGGCATGGAAGCGGGCCGCGTAGAAGCCGAACTCCATATCGCCGCCTTCGGGCCGGAAGCGCAGTTGCACGCCGCCCTGCCCCTGGTTCCTGGCCTTCAGGTCGCCGGTGCGGGTAAGATAGAAGGGCGAGCCGCCCGGAATGATCGTATTCGGCCCGGCCAGGATGCGCTCGCCGCCCGCGTCCAGAATATCGACCTGCGAGAAGTAGCTGCCCACCCCCGGCAGACGATCCCGTTCCCAGTGGGCCTGGTAGTACCCGCCCACCGCCACGTTCGGCGAGACCTGGAACTGGCCCGAAAGCTGCGGCACTGGCCGGATCACCTCCTTGAACGGCGTGTTCGGCACCGACAGCAGCTTGATCAGGTCAATGGGCGATTGCGCGGCGGCGATGCCATTGTTGCCAAAGAAAAGGCTCTCCCCGTACAGCAGCGAATGCTGCCCCACGCGCCCGGTGGCCGACATGTCGCCAATGTCGGCTTTGCCGAAGGCGAACAGATCGAGCAGTTCCGCTTTGCGGCCATGCAACCGCTCCGTGGCATCGGGAAAGTGGTTGCTGCTGACCGACGCCGCGTTTGCCGTGGCCGGTGAGTTGTTGTCGTTCGCGCGGTTGTAGACCTGGTCGTACCAGGCGGCGCCGCTCACGCGCATTCCCACGTCCCTATAACGCAAGTCGAACTCGGAATACAGGTCGACGCGGTTCGAGACCAGGCCGTACCGTCTGAAGTTGCGGTCGCCGTCATCGAGGTTCGCGTCAGCCGTCAGGGCATCGGACGGACGGCCCAGGCGCTGTGCGACGCTGTACTTCAGGGTGTTGTCCCAGCGCGCCTTGAGATCCTCGTTGCCGGTATCGAATTCAAAGGCGTTGGCTGCCGACGCCACCGTCATGGCAACCGCCGCGAAAACTGGTGTGGCAATGGCGATCGGCCTGGCTCGTCGTATCCGCCTGCGTGGTGAAGCCCGCCGCCAGATGGCACATGCAGCGTTTCTTTTCATGTCTCCCCCATTTTTTATAGTTGATTCCCGCCACTCTCCAAACGGCGATACGCTCGCCACTCCCACTTCCCGCGTCCGGCGGGCGCTCCCCACTAACGGCTGCGAACTTCGGTACTGAGCTCTCCAAGGCACTCAATCGACAGCGAGACGTTGTCGCCATCCTTGAGATACTCGCCGCGGCCATGTCCGACACCAGCCGGTGTCCCGGTCGCGATGATGTCTCCGGGCATCAGCGTCATGACCGAGGAGAAGTACTCGATGATTGCGGCAACATCGAAGATCATGTTTGCCGTCGTTGAGTCTTGCTTGACTTCACCATTGACGGACAGCCGGATCGCAAGATTCTGCGGATCCGGCACAAACTCGGCTGGCGTGATGAGCGGTCCGAGCGGGCCGAAGCCGTCGAACGACTTGTGAAGGATCCAGTCCATGCCCAGACCGGGCACCGGTTGAGAAATCCAGTCGCGAGCGGAGATGTCATTGAATGGGCAATATCCAGCCACCACATTCCATGCATCCTTCGCCGCAACCTGATAGGCCTTGCGTCCGATGACGATGGCAAGCTCGGCCTCCCAGTCGACTTTGCGGGTGACGGGTGGCAGCCACAGCGTCTGCCGATGCCCAAGCAGCGTGTTCTGCGGCTTGATAAAGGCGAATGGACGCTCCGGACTGACGCCGGCGCTGCCCATCTCGGCGACATGGTCGCGATAGTTCACCCCCACGCAAACAATCTTTCCTGGGTTCGGTATGGCGGGCAGCCAATCCAGGCGGTCGCGCTCGAGTGGCTGCACGCCGGCTGCGTTGCCGGCCAGTTTCGTTAGGATCGGCCGCCACGTGTCCCACTGCTCGATCACATCCCGAACGCCGGTCTGCCCGGGCGTAGCGGTTCCGGTTTTCGCGATCAGCTCATCCAGCAGATAAAGCGTGCCCGCTGCTTCGAAGACCGTCACCGGCCGCCCGGCAGAGGCAACCGTCCCGAGCCGCCACGCGTCGCCTCTGCCAGCTCCTTCCTGAATTCGATCCCGCGTCACAACATGTTCTCCGGTGGCCGCGTACCCCACTCGTCCAGCGATCGCTGGTCTTCGACGGACCAACGCATCGGGGAATAGGCCTCGTCATCGAAGATCACCTCTTCTTCCGCCGAATATTCGATGACGTGTCCGGCCTGGTCCCGGAAGTAGCAGGCAATGTTGTGTCCAGGCCCGTGGCGGACCGGCCCCCACAGCAACTCGACCCTGGCTTCGCTGCGCATCTTCTCCCAGGCTTCAAAGACCGCGGCCCCGTCCTTGAGCGTGAACTGCACGTGATGAAGACCGTTCGAGCCTGATTGAGCCAGGGCAATGCAGTGGTAGAGCTTGCTTGCCCGGAAGAAGGTCATCACCGGCGTGGCGTCGGGCGTCTCGATGCGGGACGATTCCATCAGCCCGAGCGTTCCGGCGGCGAACGCCGACTCGGCTGGCACATCAGTGCATCGAACCACCACATGGTCGCAGACGATTGGGCTGCCAGCGATTGCCGGACGCGGCGTGGTGGCCGCGATCGGCGTGTCGGCGATCAGCCCCGTGGTCAGCTGCAGAGTGTGACCGGCCGGCGTGCTGAACCGCAGCGATGCGCCTGGGTTCCACGCCGACGGCTCGCGTYGGGTCACCGGAATGTTGGCATTGGTCAGCCGCGCAGCCGCCTCGTCGAGCGCGGCATGATCCGCCACGATATACGAGATATGGTCGAGTCCGCCTTGCCCGGGCGTGTAGACCAGAGAGTATGGGTCAGGGCCGGCCGCCGAAAGATAGTAGCGGCCTTCGTCATCATGGCCGGCCAGCGTGAACCCCATCTGCTTGACGGCAAATTCAGCAGCGGCTTCGGGGTTCGGAGCGCGCAATGCCACGTGGCCCGTTCGGTGGATGCCCAACCCAGCCGCTCGGTTCGACGGTTGCCGGGCCTTCGGAAAGATATTTGGGGAAAAGTCAGTTTCGAGAGACATCGCTGCTCCGATAATGTTGATTCAGCTGCTTGAGCGAGGCGCTTGCCGGTCAGGCCGGCACCGCGAGCGACTCGAGGACTTTGACCATCACGGCGATATCTTCTTCGCCGTACCCGTCGTCGCAGGCGCGTTCGTAGAGTGTCTTCGCCGTATTCAGCAGCGGCATCGCCGCACCGGCGCCGCTGGCGGTGGCAAGGATGGCATCCATGACGTCGACGAGCCCGGTGACGGTGCCGTTGACCGGGCGGGATCTTCCTTCCGCCATCATCGGCGCCCTGATGTTGAACATCGTGGAAGTGGCGGCGGAAGCTGTGATCGTGTCAAGGACCAGCTTCAGATCGAGGCCAACTGCCTTCGCCAGCGCCACCGCCTCGGCCGCCGCCGCGGTGTGCACGGCGACGAGCGTGTTGGCCACGAACTTGAGTTTCGATCCGGCGCCGAATTCGCCGGCGTACACCACCGCTGTCCCCAACGCGGTGAGGAACGGGCGCACCCATTCACAGGTCGCCTGCTCGCCGCTGGCGAATACGACACCCTTTCGTGCGGTCACCATCGTTGGCGTGCCGCTGACAGGCGCGTCGAGCATTTCGATGCCCGCATCGCGCAACCTGTCCCGTGCGGACAGCTTGCGGCTAAGTGCCATCGCGCCGATGTCCACCACTAGGAGGTCGGAGCGTCCTGCGGCAAGGATCCCGTTCGGGCCGCCGATGACCTCGTCAAGCGCGTCAGCGGACGCAACACAGGTGAAAACGATCTGCGCCTTCTCGGCGACTTCTTGCGGGCTTCGTGCGGCCTTGCCTCCGACTGCCTCGAATTCGGCCAGCGAGCCGCGGCGGTAGCCCCAGACGGTGTGTCCATCGGCAATGAGATTGGCTGCAAATGGCAGTCCTATCTTGCCCGGGGCAACCAAGCCGACAGTGTGTGTGTGTTGGTTCACGGTGGTATCTCTGGATCTATGTATCAATCTTGTGGCTGCGTTTGCCACTGCTGTGGATCGCCCCTGTCAGGACAGGCGGCTCTTCTGGTCCGAGAGATCGATGGACATTTCGATGCGGCCCTGATGCACCTGCCATGCCTCGACCCGAAATGCCCTAGCTCCGCTGAAATGGAAAGGATCGCCGGCCGCGAGGGTATGCGCTTCCTCGCGGTTCGATGCGCGGACGATCCACATTCCGCTCGGCGCGGGTTCGCCAGACGTGTCAAGAAAGGGCCCTGACATGAACAACGCACCTCGCTTCTCGAGTCCGACCATGTATTCGATGTGGGCCGGGATGTGTTGCGCCAGCTCGCCAGGCCGTTCTCCCGGCTCACTGAAGACCACAAACAAGGGCCTGTTCAATGAGCGGTTCGTTTCGCCGTGCGCGGAATTCATCGGCTGGCACCTCGCGCCACGGCCAGCTCCATGATGCGGGGGTTGCCATCGCTCCAGAGCTGCACCATCGCAACGGCGTCGATGTTCCATTCGGCCCCTGCCCGGGCCAACTCGAAGGTGTAGGTCCCGTTCGTCGTCAACTGCGGGCTGCCGTTGCGGTTGGCGAGCCGCACGGTGACTTGCGCATGCACCACGCAGGTCGCCCGGTCCCCGGTGACGCGGATGCAGGGCATTGACAGGAAGTGCTGGGAGGCATCAGTGTGGACAATGGATGCCTTCCACCGGGCAGCGAGCGCGGTGGCGTCGAACTCGGCGGCAGGCTGGCCGGTTACGGACTCATAGTCCCACCTGACCCGCGGTGCGAGACAGGCGACGGCACCGTCGATATCGCGCAAGTCCAGCGCGAGCACAAAGCGCGCCACCGTATCTTCAATGTGCGCCCGGCTGATTGCGTACTCCAGGGTGCGCCCGGATTCTGTCATCGTGGTGGTCCCCATTTCATCTCCTTGCTGTAGCTAGCCCTGCCGATCGCGTGTCGGCGTGAAGAACTTCATCACCAGTTGCGTTCCACGACGGGGAGCAAGAGGTCTCCCATGCCATCGACTTCCGCGCGCACGACGTCGCCCGCCTCGATGGGTCCTACGCCCTCGGGTGTTCCCGTCGCGTAGATATCACCGGGTTGCAGCGTCACGACGTGGCTCGCCTGTTCGATCAGTTCGTCGATGCCAACGATCAGGTTCCTGGTGTTGGCCTCCTGGCGCAATTCGCCATTGACCCAGAGTTTCAAACCGATGCTGGCGTGATCGGCGACTTCGTCTGCGGTGACGATGAAGGGGCCGATTGGCGTGAACGATTCGAACGACTTGCGCATCGTCCGTTCCTCTTGCTGTTTGCCTTCGGTGCGAAGCGTAATGTCTAGAAGGCAGAGATAGCCAAAGATATGGTCCCGGACCCGCTCACGTGACACGCCGCGCGCGGTCTTGCCGATCACAACGCCCAGTTCCACCTCGTGGTGGAAGGCACGGCCCGGCATCGGCGGGAGTTCAATCGGATCGGCCGGTCCGGAGATCGATCCGGACGCCTTCACGAAAAAGCCGACCTCGCGCGGTGACTGGAGCGCTTGCGGGCTGGTCGGCGCGTAGCGCGACGTAGTCATCTCGGCTACGTGTGCGTGGTAGTTGGCAGGTGCCGCAAGTAGTTGCCCGGGGCGCGGAATCGGCGGGAGCAGCAGGACCTCGGCCAACGGATACTCGTCGGCCGTGCGGACGTATGCCTCGACATCGGACTTCAGTTCGTCCCAGTGAGCGATCAGTTCATTGATGACATAAGGCGTACCGTGCCATCGCTTGTCTACAACATTGGTGACGTCGCGAATGGTGGTCCCCTTGATGATGCCGATACGGTAGTTGTCGAAGAGGGCTATGCGCATTGGATGTGACCTTTCTTGGAATCGGGGGTGCAGCGAACGTCAGGAGGCATGGGGCGGCTGTGGTTTTTCTGGCGCCCACCCTGGCTGGATTCCAGCACGGCCGAGGATCTGGCCGGATGCGGCGACGGCCCGCTTGTTCAGCTCTGCCATGTCGACGCCGAGCAGTTTGCCGTCGCGTTTGACAGCGGCTCCGGCCACATAGACGTGATCGACGGTATGTCGGCTTGCATGATGAACAATCGATGCAATGGGATCGAGGGCAGGGATCATCGATATGTGATCGGCGCGAATCATGACGACGTCTGCCTGCTTGCCGGGAGAAAGGCTGCCGGTGGTCGCCTCCTGTCCGAGCGCGCGCGCGCCTTCGATCGTGGCGAACTCGAGCACGTCGCGGGCGGTCAGCTTCAGATCCCAGGGATTCTCGTGCGCCTCGATCATGGGTTGGTTGGCGAGGCCCCGAGGCACGGCCAGGGCGAATCGCATGGCGGTAAAGGGGTCGCCGCCAACAGCCATGCACGTGTCGATACCAATATTCGGTCGGATGCCGGCTTGCAGGAGTCCGGCAATGGGCGGCCACCCATGGCCCATGGCGGACTCATCCTCGGGCGTTACCGTGGCGGAAACCCCGGCGTCGGCCATCATTCGGAACTCGTCGTCGGTGAGCAGATTGCAGTGGCTGAAGATCAGGTCGTCGCCCAACAGCCCTTCCTTGTGGAGCCGCGTTACGTTCGGCCGGCTGCCCAGATCCAGTGCGGCCATGCCGATATGGATGTTGATGCGCAGTCCGAGCTCCCTGGCCAGCGCCCAATCGGCGCGAACCACGTCCATGGTCGAAGAGTCAGGCCCCCGCGCTCCCAGGCCCATCGTCAGGAGACCCGTGTCGGAAGAGAAATACTGGCTACGGATGCGGCGGATTTCCGCCTGATTGCTCAGGGTGGCGCTCTTGAAGGGCGGCGCCAGAATCTCGGCCTGTTCGACCATCGATCCACCGTAGCCAAAGACCGCGCGGATTCCCGAGTTGCGCAAGGCACGGATCGCCGCGTCGGTGTGCTCAGGCGTTGACTGGTTATGTGAGAAGTCAAACACGCCGGTGACACCGGCATCGAGCGCGTCAAGGGCGCCCAGGGTCGTCCCCAGATACATGTCCTCCGGCGTCATGTTCGGCGCGAGCATGCCGAACATGGTTACGAAGTACTGGAAGAGCGACCAGTCTGACGCCAGCCCGCGCAACAGGGCCTGGAAGAGATGCCGGTGCGAATCAATGAATCCCGGCATCACGATGTGCTGGGAGGCATCGATCACCTCGGCGCTGCCGTCCGCGATGTCCAGGTGGGGCCTGATAGCAACGATGGTGTCGCGCTCGATCAGCACGTCGCCCACCAGCTCGCCGATATTGGGGTCCATCGACACGATATGGCCCCCGCGCAGTAGTGTTCTCGTGGAAGTCATCAGTTGGGCTCCTTGCCTTGCGAAGTACGATTCATCGCGTTCCTCCTATGGTGTTCTACTTTGCAGAACATGTATCTGCTATGTAGAACATGCTAATCTGTACGTTGGTGATCTGAAATCCGGGTAAACGCCCGGGTTAGAATCACATCAAGTTCAGACGCAGGACAACGCAGGCAAGGAGGAATACATGGGCGAATCCGACATTCAGCAAGATCAAATGAAGCCGAACTATCCGATCGCATCGGTCGACAAGGCGCTACGGCTGCTGCGCAGCTTCACGGACCGCGGCGCAATCCGCGTGGCAGAAGCAAGCAGGGAGCTGGATGTGGCCAGGTCCACTGCCCATCGTCTCCTGGAGATGCTCCAGCACCACGAATTCGTGCAACAGGATCCGGTTTCCCGCGCCTACGTGCCGGGTCCCGCCTTGCTCAAGATTGGTTTGTCCGTGGTTCGCAACCTCGATGTTCGCGGCGTGGCACGGCCGGTAATCGAGGAATTGGTGGAAGAAGTCCAGGAATCCGCGCACCTGGTCATCCTGTCCGGGCGCGACATGCTCATCATCGATGCTGTTGAGAGCCCCCGGATGCTTCGCATCGGCTCGCGCCTGGGCGGCACCATCCCGGCGCACGCTGCGGCAGGCGGTCGAGCGTTGCTCGCCACGCTCCCCGACGAACGCATCAAGGAGCTGTATCCCGCGGAAGAACTCAAGSCCGTCACCCCAGACACCTTGACCAGCCGCAAAGATCTTCTAAGCGAGCTCGAGCAGATTCGCGCTTGCGGGTATGCGGTAAGTGTTGCCGAGGTCGAGCCGGACGTGAGCACGGTCGCCGCGACGATCCCTGGCTCCGGCCGCACAACGCCAGCGGCGATCACCATTTCCATGCCACGCTCTCGCGTGAAACGGGACGATCTTCCGCGACTTGGGCAAGCCGCAATCTCCGCGGCACTGCGCGTTGCCGACCTGATGGCGCTGCCGCGGTAATCCGAATCAGCCGGGCAGAGGCGATAGGCAGAGGATGACGTATGAACGCGCTGCCATGCATGGATGCCTCCGGATTGCCAAGCTTTCATTTGGGGTGCAATTTTTTTCCGGGCTGACAACGCCGCCGCCGCTTGGTGTATTGCGGACCTCCGGGCCGGCAAGTTCATGGCGTATCCATCTTCTCGATACTGTCCCGCCAATGGCGCAGACGTGAAGATAAATTCTAGGAACAGACCGGCAGCATGGGCTGCCGAAATTGGCCTGCGGCACGGGCGCCTGCGGTAGATCGTGCCGCAGCTGGCGCCGGCACTGCGCATATCTTCCGCCGACAGGGAAAACGCAACAAACTACTGCGCTTGGTTGCCGCTATCTGGGCTCACCGGCCCGTACCCATCGTGCTGTCGCAGAGCGCTATTTGGGCTAACGGCGCACAGTATTTCCGCCAGCCTGCATGTCAGGACAGTTGTCGCTCCGACCGAGGCTGCTGGGCGCAATACGCGAGAGAAGTGGCTCGATGCCGACAAACCTTCAGGGAACCGGCTGCAGCGCGATGGCTACCGCCGCAGAGTACGGCGGTGAAAGTGGATTCACGGTAACCGAGGGTGGCGACGGGATGGCGACGCTGGAGCGCTGTCCATGCCCGCGCGTGAGCGGGCCGTGGACAGCGGGCGCCTGGTTGAACGCCGTGATGACGGCCGCTGCCGTCGATGAGGCCGCGAACCGCCGGCACTCCGATATGGTGGAACGCATCCCCGGCAAGCGTGCCGAAGGAATCCGGCACGCGCCAGGAGGGCGCTTACAGCGCGAAGATCAGCAGCCCCGTGGTGCCGATGTTGCAGCCGATGCATCCAGGGGGCGACGCGTCAGCCGAGGTCGGCATAAAGACCTGCCTGGTGGCAGGATCCACAGCGACAGAATGGGCGTTGTTCCCGCTCGGCACCATCCCCGAGCGACTTTCCTTGTCCCCGCATCGACGACGGTCAGCACCGGCGTGACGCACGGAGTACCGGCGGGACAGCTTGCCCCCGAGGACTTGCCGCCTTGCGTCCGGCGGCTCGCGGCACTGTAGAGCGGTTCGTCGCCGCGTCATACACAAGCTGGTCTCCGCCGCCGGCATTCAGCGCTGCGACGATGTTGCCCTTGTTCTTGTCCAGGATCTGCAGCAATAGCGGCGCTCCAGCCGTGGCCTCGCAGTTGACGGCAATATCGTTGCCCGGACCGAGCGCCAGGCCGGTCGGGTCGCAGTTGCCGAGGGGGAACACCTTGGTTCCGGCCAGGTCGAAAAGTCCGGGAACGATCCCGCAAAGGCATTGGCGCCGGTTGGCTTGATCTGAGCGACCTGCTTCCTGGTGCTGGTATTGAACACGTCCACCGAAGCATTGGCACGATCGGTGAAGTAATAGCGATTTCCAAGCACCGTGCCCAGATCGAAGCCGAAATTGGTGGTCGCTCCGATTCCCGACACGGTGGAGACCGTGGCCAGCCTGGCTACCGGCTCCGTGTCACTGCCACCGCCACAGCCCGATAGAATTGCTGCACCTGTCAGGCATAATGTTAATACTCGACGTATGATCCTTTCCCTCCTCCATTAAATTATTAGCTATCTCTTTTCATTTATCACGGGATTGCCGTTGGCCCATTGCGCTTGACTTCTTTCGCTTTATTTTTTTAACCGGTCAGCAGGTGTTCCGGCATTACTCTAAAAACAGCGTCCGCGCGCGTCCATTATCTTTTTTCTCTTGAACCCATGCCGCCCGGTTATCAGAAATGACTCAACATTAAGACAGGCAAGGTGGGTTTCCATAAGAAAGGACGCCTCGTGCAAATCGCGCGGCGAGGAGTGGCCTCACCCTTGCCCTCCGCTCCTGAGCTGAATCACTGCCATTGGCGCCCCGCCCATGCCATGCGAGCCAACCGGTGAGCTGCACGACCCGGCGATCCGGCCAGGACGCGTCGGGCGTCCTGCGCAGATGCACCGGCAGCCGCATAACGCACAGTCGACTCATATCAATTAGTTATCCCGTCAAGACGAAAATGATAATGGACGGCAGTTATTTCGGCCTTCTACACTTTACCTCGAACAAAAATCGGCGGGGCTTCCCATGCGTAGTGCTCGCCCGCAAGCCGCGCAGGCGGCAAAGGGAAATAGCGTCATTGCTTGTCGAGAACAGGCCGAATCGGCCGCCGCAAGGCGCACGCTCATTGCTCGTTTGCATTTTTTGCTTATCGCGCGGCGTCCCCAGGACCCGGAATTATCAGATTACGCAGCTTCTCGCTTTCCGCCCCGACCCGGGAATGTGTCCCGCACTGGAGAAGTCCTGCACGCCCGCGCCGAAGCAAGCTAGTCATTGCAGCACCACACAAAGAAACGAAAGGAGACACAAATGAGCAACGAGCAGGCAGAAATACTTGATGGGCTATCGGCCGCGCAGCCGCGCGCGGGCAAGGCGCCCTGGTACAAGGTGTTGTACGTCCAGGTCCTGCTTGCGGTCGCCATCGGCATCGTCCTGGGGGTTCTCAGCCCGAGCCTAGCCGCCGCAATGAAGCCGCTTGGCGATGGATTCATCAAGCTGATCAGGATGGTGATCGCCTTCGTGGTGTTCTTCACCGTTGCCAACGGCATCGCGGGCATGAAGGACATGCGACGAGTTGGCCGCGTTGGCGGCAAGGCCCTGATCTACTTCGAGGCAGTGACAACGATCGCCCTGATGCTAGGGCTTGTCATTGCAACCTGGCTCAAGCCAGGCGCGGGATTCAACATCGACCCCGGCAGCCTGAATGCCCACGCCGTCATGGAGTATGCGGGCAAGGCGCACGACCAGAGCGTGGTCAGTTTCCTGTTCCAGATGATCCCGGAGACCCTCATCGGCGCATTTGCGACGGGGAATATCCTCCAGGTGATCGTCATCGCACTGCTTTTCGGCGCCGCCTTGTCCGCCATGGGCACTCACGGCGAGCCAGTGCTGGTGGTCTTCGATGGCGTCTCCCAGGCGACGTTCCGCGTTGTGAATATCGTCATGAAGCTCGCGCCGATCGGTGCGTTCGGGGCGATGGCCTTCACCGTCGGCAAGTTCGGGATCGGCTCGCTCGGCCCACTGCTGAAGCTGATCGGCACCTTCTACCTTACCTGCGCGTTCTTCATCTTCGTGATACTTGGCGCGATCGCGCGAATGGCTGGCTTCCGCATCGTTCCCTTTCTGAAATACATTCGCGAAGAGTTGCTGATCGTGCTCGGAACCAGTTCCTCCGATGCCGTATTGCCAAGCCTGATGAAGAAGCTGGAACGCCTGGGCTGCTCCAGGCCGCTGGTTGGCCTGGTCGTTCCTACCGGCTACGTCTTCAATAGCGATGGCACATGCATCTACATGACCATGGCCACCCTGTTCATCGCGCAGGCCACCAATATCGACCTGACGCTTACCCAGGAACTGACCATCCTCGCCGTTGCATTGCTCACCTCCAAGGGCGCCAGCGGCGTGCAGGGCGCATCGTTCATCGCGCTGGTCGGCACCCTGTCCGTCATTCCGACAGTGCCGGTGGCCGGGATGGCATTGATCCTCGGCATCGACCGCTTCATGAGCGAAGCGCGTGCCCTGCTGACCGTGATCGGCAATGCCGTAGCGACTGTCGTCGTGGCGCGCTGGGAGAAGGAGCTGACCGCCGAGCAACTCAAGGTCAACCTGAACCGGGCCAACCAGAGCCTCGTCTGAGACCGGCGGGAGCTCGCCACCGGAACTCCCGCAGGCCTTGATATCGCACTACACGCACGCAGCGCCCCTGGCCTGCGTGCGCTTGGCATTCATGGGAAGAGAGAGGAGCATTGCCTGAGCCCGGCAACCGGATGTTCGATTTATGAGAACGTAGCGTTTTCCGCTCCACGGCTACTGCGTGATCACGGCGTATCGTGGAATCGCCTGGCGTTTTTGTGCAGGATCTGCCCTCCCGGCGAAGGCTGGCAGTCATGCATCTATTGGAGCAAGCAGACGCATGAGATCGAACACGGTGCACGTGCATTTCTCCGGATTGCGGTCATTGCCACCCTCAGCGCAAGCGGAGTGGCCATGGCGATGGCGCTGATCAAAATATTCGGCGATGCCGTTTGTGGCGCTGTCCTGGCGCCCGCCTGGCGGGCCCGGTCATCGGCCCGCTGATTTCGCTGGAGGTGCTGACTGCCTTTTTCCTCGAGGCGGGCTTCCTCGGTATCATGCTGTTCGGCATGGCGCGCGTCGGTCGGAAGCTCCATTTCTTCGCCACCGTCATGGTGGCGATCGGCACGGTCATATCCGCCTCGTGGATTCTCGCAGCCAACTCGTGGATGCATACACCAGCCGGGGTGGTATTCGACGCGGCTGCCCACCAGTTTCATGTTGTCGACCGGCTGCGGGAGATCTTCAATCCGTCCTACCTGGTCCGTTTTCCGCATATGTTGCTGGCGGCCTACCTGTCAGCGTCGTTCCTTGTTGCCGGGGTCGGCGCCTGGTATCTGCTCAGGCACAAGCATCTGGACTTCGCCCGCAGGACATTTTCGATGGGGCTCGGCTTCGCCTCGATTGCCATCGCGCTCCAGTTTCCGCTTGGCGATACGGTCGGCTTTCGCATGTTCGACCACCAGCCGGCGAAGTTCCAGGCGATGGAAGGCTATTGGGACTCTACGGCGCGCGCCCTATCTGTTGTTTATCGCACCGCACCTGAGCGAAGCACGCAACAGCGCGCAGTTCGGGATCCCGCTCCTGGGCAGCCTTATCGTGACCCGCTCCCTTGATGGCGCTGTGCCGGGCTTGACGAACACGCCGATCGCGGAACGCCCCCCAATGGGTCCGGTCTTCTATGCCTTCCGCATCATGTTCCTGCTGGCCTTGCTGATGTTCTCCGCGGCCTGCATCAGTATCTGGCTACGGCTGCGCGGGCGCCTTTTCTCTGCAAGATGGTTTCACCGGTTGATCAAGTACATGACCCCGCCGGACTCATTGCGACGATCGCAGGCTGGTACACGTCGGAGATCGGCCGCCAGCCGTGGGTAATCTACGGCTATCTTCGTACTGCTGATGCGGTGTCGCCGCTGCCCGGCACCAATATCCTGTTTTCCACCATTCTGTTCGCGCTCACCTATGCACTGTTCCTGGTGGCCTTTGTCGGCATTACGGCGCGCGTTATCCGCAAGGGACCGGACGCGGCGACCAACGCTGCGCCGTACGGGGCATCGCTGAAGCACGCGCCGATGCCGGAAAGCCCGGTTGACCGCGGCGATGACTTGCCTGGGAGCGCGTCTTGAACATTACCCTGGGAATGGCCTGCGCTCTGATTCTCATCTTTGCCATCACAATGTATGTGCTGCTGGATGGCTTCGACCTGGGCGTCGGCATCTTGTTGCTGACAGAGCGCCGTTCGCAGGAACGCAATGAGATGATCGAGAGCATCGCGCCGACCTGGGACGGCAACGAGACCTGGCTTATCCTTGCGGCACTCGTCCTGTTCGGCGCATTTCCGCGGGCCTACGCCATCCTCCTGCCTGCGTTCTACCTGCCGTTCATGCTGATGCTGATATCGCTGGGATTTCGTGGCGTAAGCATTGAGTTCCGTACCCCCACGCCATTCCCGCGCTTCTGCGACGCTGCATTCAGCCTCGGATCAGCAGTCGCGGCCTTTTGTCAGGGGCTGGTGGCAGGTGCGCTGCTTTCTGGCAACGTGTCCGTTTCAGATGGACAATTCACCGGGCAAACGCTGGGTGTCTTCAATGCCTCCAATTGCTTGATGGGGGGCGCTGCGGTTGCGGCATACGCCATGCTAGGCGCCGCAAGGATCCACTGGAGAACCGCAGGCCGACTGCAACGCCATCAGGCATCGAAGCTGCGGATCTCACAGGGCGCCTTTCTGCTTCTGGCAACGCGGGTCTGCGCGTTGGCAGCGAACACCCCGGGCGTTCCGTCGCTGTGGCGGCGCGCATCCTCTGCTGTCGATGCTGCCCGGTGTTGCGGCTGCCGGATTCTGGCTTGCAGCGTTCCGCACCATGCATAGCCGCTTCGACGCCCTGCCGCTGATGTTCGGCCTGGCTTCGGTCGGCACGCTGCTGCTGGGCTTTGTGATCGCCCTCTGGCCCTACCTTGCTCCCTTCCGCGTTTCGTTTGAAAGCGCAGCCGCATCGCAAGGGGTCAATGGATCATTGTCGTCGGTGCCGCGGTCATGTTACCGGCAGTACTCGCCTACAATGCGTTCGCCTACTGGGTATTCCGCGGCAAGGTGAACGCGTCAAAGGCACTGGTGCGGCAGTGAGTGCATTGCGGATCTGCTCCCTGACAGGCAAGGCGGCGCGACGCTGCGCGGTGCTTTTTATGCGCCGCTGCCTCGTGCGCCTCGTGAACACTCCGCAACGCCGGCAGCTTTCCTGGGCCATCACACTGTACCTGGCTTCAGTCCTGCTGACTGGCGCCGTCTGCAGGATCCTGCACCTGCTGATCGAACAATTCGCCAGGCGCTACATTTCCGGCTGAAGCCTATTGATTTTTCCGAAATTCGCGACAACGTTTCTTGCTTGACGGTCGTTGTTTTTGCGCTGTCGCGATTTAGGGAAAGCTCAATAATTGGCATTCCGCCTCGCTGCGACCCTCGCGTCAACAAGGAAATCCTTGGCCCGGATCGCTATCAGGCTGCGCCGGGCTAGCCCTGTGTCGAGAGTCCCGTACCGAGTACCACAGCAGCGATCCAGGCCCGCTCCGTCCCGTTGTTCAACCAGCGGTGGCGTGCCCCGTTCTGGATCACAGTATCTCCCGCGCGCAATACCATCGCGGCACCCCTGTCGAGCTCAAGCGTAATCGCTCCACTGAGAACATACAAAACGGATATGCGGCAAGCATCATAAACCGCCCGGCGCCGGTGGTCGACATCCACAGGAGCGCCTGGCTTACAGCCCCGACACAGGTCCCGATAAGCCGCCACCGGCGCCACGCTCTATCGGCTGGACAAGGCCGACCTTACACCAGCTCTCCGCGCTCGCCCGAAGGTCGGCCCAGGCTTGTGCCCGGTGCCAGCTCCTGTCTCAACGCGAGGCATCGATCGATGCGTCTTCGCCCAGCAGCATCTCGTCGAGCCCGCGTCCGCCGGGGATCATCGGCCAGACGTTCTCGCTGCCGTCCACGTGGATGTCGAGGAAGACCGTGCGGGTCTTCTGCGCCAGTGCCTCGCGCAGGGCCGGCTCCACCTCGGCCTCTGTGGTTACCGACAGGCCGACGTGGCCATAAGCCCGCGCCAGCGCCGGGAAATCGGGCAGCGCTTCCATGTACGACTGCGAATAACGGCGTTCGTATTCAACGTGCTGCAGCTGGCGCACCATACCCAGATAGCCGTTGTTGAGCAAGACGATCTTGACGGGCAGATCGTACTGTTTGCAGGTGGACAACTCCTGGATGCACATCTGGATCGAGCCGTCGCCGGTGATGGCAATCACATCGCGCTCCGGCAAGGCATGCTTGACGCCCATCGCATAGGGCAGCCCCACGCCCATCGTGCCCAGCCCGCCCGAATTGATCCAGCGGCGGGGCTGCGTGAAGCGGTAGTGCTGGGCCGCCCACATCTGATGCTGGCCGACGTCGGAGCAGATGATGGCGTCGCTGCCAGCCAGCCTGCTCAGCGTCTCGATCACGTACTGCGGCTTGATGCGCAGACCGTCGCGCGCGTAGGCCAGGCACTGGCGTGCGCGCCAGCCGTCGATGCGCTGCCACCAGTCGGCGCGGTCCGCCAGCGGAGTTTTCGCTTCGCGCAGCATGGCGACCAGCTTGTCCAGCACCCGGCGCGCATCGCCAACAATCGGCACGGTCGGGCGCACGCGCTTGCCGATGCTGGCCGGATCAATGTCGATATGAATGATCTGCCGTGGTGTCGCGCAGAAGTCGGCGACATTACCAATCACCCGGTCGTCAAAGCGCGCGCCGATGGCAATCAGCACGTCGCACTCCTGCATGGCGCGATTGGCCTCGTAGGTGCCATGCATGCCTGGCATGCCGAGGTAGCGCGGATCGGCAGCGGAGAAGGCCCCAAGCGCCATAAGCGTGGTGGTGACAGGCGCATCGGCGAGCACGGCCAGTTCCCGCAGGGCCACAGTGGCGCCGGCCGTCACCGCCCCGCCCCCCACGTACAGGTAGGGCCGCCGTGCTTCGCGCAGCAATTGGGCAGCCTGCCGAATCTGGCCCTCATGGCCTTCCACCGCCGGCCGGTAGGAGCGGATTTCGACCTTGTCCGGATAGTGGAATGGCCCGCTGGCGAGCGCGACGTCCTTCGGGATATCCACCAGCACCGGTCCCGGACGCCCCGTGCGGGCCAGGTGGAAGGCCTTCTTCAATGTGACTGCCAGGCTCCCGATATCGGACACCAGGAAGTTGTGCTTGACGATGGGCCGTGTGATGCCGACCGCGTCGCATTCCTGAAAGGCGTCTTCGCCGATCATCGACGTAGGCACGTTCCCCGACAGCACCACCAGCGGAATGGAATCGAAATAGGCCGTGGCAATACCGGTGACGGCGTTGGTCACGCCTGGCCCGGACGTTACCAGTGCCACGCCCACCTCACCGGTGGCGCGGGCGTAGCCATCGGCGGCGTGCACGGCTGCCTGCTCGTGGCGCACCAGCAAGTGCTGCAGTACGGATTGGCCGGCGATGGCATCATAGATCGGCAGCACCGCCCCACCCGGGTAGCCCCATACTGTACGCACGCCCTCTGCGAGCAGGGCTTCGACAATCATTTCCGCGCCGCGCAGGACTCGCGGCGCATTTGCGTTGGGCGTGGCAGGGGTATTGCGGAACTCCGGGGCCGGCATGTTCATGGCTTGACTCTCCTTCTTCTCTCGATACAGTCCGCCATTTCCGCGGATACGGAGGGAAATTCTAGAGGCATGCCTGCGGCATGGGCTGCCGAACTTGACCGCCCGCGCCGGTGCCAACAGTGGATCGTGCTGCAGCCGGCAGCGCGTGGCGCAAATCTTCTGCCTGCCAGCGCGCGCCGGAGCAGGCGCTGCTCCGGCAGTCGCGCGGGGTGCAGCCCGGCGAGGCATTGCCGCCCTTCCGGATGGTCTTGAAACTCATCCACATCAGGGCTAGTCAGTTTTTTGTGTGCAGGGCGGTCAAAAAGGCTTCGGTGACTTCGTCCATGACCGCACCGTCACCATACTGATGAAGGCGAGACCTCGGTACCGTCTTGTTCGACCGGAAATACCTGGATCTCGCGCACAGTCATGCGCGGGCGTACATTGCAGCGATCTTGTCGTCGAATCTGGTGAAGCGTCGCTCGTGCTTTGGAATCAGGATCAGGTCGAAGGTACCGTCGCGATCGCGGGCATGTCTACCCGTAGCGGCGTATTTTTGGCCAATATCCCGGGGTCTATCGACCAGATAGTTCGATGTTGCCCACCTCACCCGGTATCAGAATCCGCTCAGTTCCAGAATGCGCAGCCATGGCCCTCACCCAAACGACCTTCCCGGATGGTCCTGGCAGTCGCTCACACGGGTCGAATATCACGCTGACTGCCGTATCAACGGATGGTGAACGGATTGCCGGTGGCTGCACCTGTGTTGATCCACACACTCTTCGTCTGCAGATACGACTCAATGGCGGCCATGCCGTTCTCCCGGCCAAGGCCGGAATCCTTGTATCCACCGAAAGGCGACATGAAGCTGACCGCGCGATAGGTGTTCACCCAGACCGTGCCCGCCTGAATCCTTTCCGACATCCGGAAGGCCCTACCGATGTCGGACGTCCACACCCCCGCTCCAAGCCCATAGCAACTGTCATTGGCAATCGCGATGGCTTCGTCTTCGTCCTTGAACTTCAGGATGGAAAGCACCGGCCCGAATACCTCCTCTTGCGCGATGCGCATCTTCGGCGAGACATTTGCGAAGATTGTCGGCTCGACAAACCATCCCTTGCCGCAAGCGGCCGGCTTGCCACCTAGCAAGAGCTGCGCCCCTTCATCCTGAGCAATCTTGATGTAGGACAGCACCTTCTCGTACTGCGCGGGGGTCGTGATAGGTCCCACCTGGGTGGAAGGGCTCATGGGGTCGCCGAGCTTTGCGGTGCCGGCCAGTGCCAGCAGCTTCTCGACGAAGACATCGTGAATGTCTTCCTGCAGCAACAGCCGTGAGCCGGCGATACAGGTTTGCCCGCTCGCGGCGAATATGCCGGAGACTGCACCGTTGACGGCATCATCGAGCTTCGCATCGTTGAAGACGATATTCGGCGACTTGCCACCCAACTCGAGGCTCACGTGCTTGAACTGCGCCGCGCACTGCTGGTTAATGATGCGCCCGGTGGCATCGGAACCCGTGAAGGTGACCTTCTTGACCAAGGGATGGGTCACGAGCGGCGAGCCCACCTGTGCGCCATACCCGGTTACCACGTTGAAGACGCCCGCTGGGAAGCCCGCTTCTTCGAACAGAAGCGCAAGCTCCAGTGCCGACACCGACGTGAACTCGGAAGGCTTCACGACCACGGTACAACCTGCTGCCAGGGCCGGCGCGATTTTCCACGCCAGCAGCATCAGTGGCGAATTCCACGGCGTAATTGCAGCGACCACGCCCAATGGCTCGCGTCGCGTGTAGTTGAAGTAGCCCTTCTTGTCTAGGGGAATGACCGAACCTTCAGTCTTGTCGGCCAGGCCGCCGAAGTAATAGAACCACTGCGGCAGGTACCTCAGCTGCGCGCCCATTTCCGCCAGAAGCTTGCCGTTGTCATGCACTTCGAACTCGGCCAGCCGCTCGGCGTCCCGGGCAATCAGGTCACCGAGCTTGCGCAGCAGTGCGCCACGCTGCGTAGCAGTCATCTCCGACCAGGGGCCGGAACGGAACGCCTTGTCGGCCGCCTGCACTGCACGGTCAACATCCGCTTCGGTGCCGCGAGCCACTTCGGCCCAGGCCTGCCCAGTATAGGGATTCTGGGTTTCAAACCAGCGACCCTCGTTCGCATTCACGAAGGTGCCGTTGATGAACATTTGATACTGCTTCATGGCGCAATGCTGTCCGAGTTCGTTGGCAGACTAGAAGGGTGCGAAGCCGAGATGCTGACGGAAACGGTTCTTGACGAACGTGCCATCACGCGGCGGCAACGCGCGCTGCGGCTCCTCGGTCGAGATATAGACTTGCGCCACGGTCATGCCCTCAGCCTTCTTGATTTCTTGCGTGAGCTTTCCCAGATCATCGATGTCCGAAATCTCCAGCGTCTTCGGCACGCCGACGGCCTTTGCCACCTGGGCGAGATTGGTGCCCAGACTGGTGTGGCTTTGCTGCATGCCGGTCTCACCAAAGTGGCCGTTATCGAGAATCACGATGTTCAGGTTCTTCGGCCTCTGCGCCGCCGCGGTCGCCAGGCTTCCGATGCCCATCAGCTGCTCGCCGTCACCAGTAATGGCAATAACGGTCTTCTCGGGCTGAGCGATGGCGAGGCCAAGCGCCAGCGAGGTGGAGCCGCCCATCGCTCCCCACAGGTAGAAATTGCTGGGGCGGTCGCCAGCGGCGAAAACGTCGTACGACGGGGAGCCGAGGCCTGTCACGACGAGTGCGTCAGGAAATTGCTTCAGCAGTTCGGCAACGAACTTGCGGCGGTCGATAGCCAGCTTGGAGATCGAGGTAGTCATAGGTTCAGCGCATCCACTTTTTGCGGCCGATGAGGCTCTGGGACAGAAGAATGGCAACGCGGTTGCCTGCGTCAAATGCGGAAACCAGGCCAGCGTCGACGAGCTCAGCGGCCTCGTCCGGCGAATTCACGCGATAGACAGTGATACCCATCAGCTCCAGCGCCCGCGCCGTGGCGAGGCCCATCGGGTTCTGCCAAGGATTGAACTCGGCGTATTCCCCGCGCATCGTGACGATGGTGAAGAACGGGAACTTGCAGCTTTCCAGCAGCGAGAACATGTTCACGCAGTTGCCGACCCCGCTGCTCTGCATTAGCAGCACGGCGCGTTGGCCGCCCAACCAAGCACCGCTGACGACGGCTACGCCTTCCTCTTCCGTGGTCAGCACCACGTCGCGGATTTCCGGGTCGGCCTTGGCCCGCTTGATGACGTGAGAATGGCCGGCGTCGGGCACATAGGCCACCTGTTGAACGCCGTTATGTTTGAGGGCCTGGAAGATGTCCTCTTGCCAGGCAAGGGGCTCAGAGTTGTTCGTCATAGTGCGAAAGTTTGAGAAAGGGGAAAGCGGGTGTCAACCGTTTGCCATCATAGAGTTGACTGGCTGTAAGCATGAAATTCAATTAATTGATGCCTGCAATCACGAAGTTGAATGCCCGACCCAGTACTTCCCGAGCGCCTCTACAGATATGGACATCAAGCAGCTTCGCGCCGTTAGCCATCGATCGGCACCGCCGCTACCACGGAACGGCACCTGGGCATCGACGGCGGTCATAGGGCAGCGCGGGCAAGGAGCGCACAGCGCGCTCAAAGGCGTCCAAGCCTTCTCAGGCCTGCCACGCCAGCGAGACGTGAACGAAGTTCACATTAAGACCGGGCTTTTAAGGATTGAGAAACGTCACGCGCTGTTTGATCAGGTCGCGCTGCTCCAGCGCCCGTACCCTTGCTAGGCAAGGCGATGGAGAGAGGTTGACGCGGCTCGCAGTTCGACATTCGTCAGGCACGCGTTGCGTTGCAGTTCTTCGACGATCCGGAGGTTGATTTCGTCGGGGCAAATTTGGGACGGTCAGAGCTATGGCTTCGGCGTGGCGTGGCCTAGTGCCACCGCCAGCAGGAACTGCTCCTTCGACGGATCCAGCCCCAGTGCTTCGTTGAGAAGCGCGTCGAAAACCCCGCCGAACGGGCGTGCGCTCAATCCCAGCGCGGTGGCGGCGAGAATCAGGTTCTGCGAGAGATGGCCGGACTCCGCGACGAGCATGCGATAGCCCCCTTCGCCATACTTGCGTTCGTGCCGGGGAAAGTACCCCGTCAGGCAGATCAGAGCGGCGCAGCCCGAGATCATTTCCCGTTCCGCCGGCAACATGGCTTCAATTAGGCGCTCGCGGGCAAGCGGCCGCACACATTCCAGCTCGCCCTCATCCGGTCGAAGGTGGTAAACGGACGCGGGAAGCCCTTCCACGTTAAGTATGACCGGATAGATCTCCACCGCGTAGAGCCCCCCGCTTGACGGATAGGCGCGCAGAGTGGCTTCGCGCGACGCTCCGCTCAGAGTGCCTGTCGCACCGCACGCGGTATGTAGCAGAGCGTCGAACTTCTGACGCGCGACAGGCAGGCCGGCAAAGGAGCGCTGCGAACGCCGGGCCCGCGTGATGGCGTGGAAAACCTGGAGCTCTGCGGGGATGGACCGTTCGAGCGGCGTCTTTGGAGCGCCAGGATAGCTGCGATGCCCACCGTCAGTGGCTAGATGCAAGACGGCGTCACGGTCCAGACCACCACCGAGAAGCACGCCTTTCTTCGTCAAGGTGTGCAGTAGCCGGCCTGCGGCCCTGCCCGAGAGGTCGATCACGCCAGCGTCGCCCAACGCGCGCAACAGGGCGTCCCCAACGCGGCGGTCGGAAAGGGGAAGCTGGTCAAGGAGA
>NZ_JBFTSG010000065.1:0-84153 GCF_056399885.1 Cupriavidus sp. 01L45
CAGGCAAAAAGAGCGGAAAAGAGGGGGCCATGTTTGAGTATCGCCTTAAGGCGATGCGAGTTTGGCCCCCGGCCGCTCTTTTTGCCTGACGACGAGGGGAAGTCGCCCCATCCGGCGCGCCTTCTTTGCCTACTTTCTTGGCAAGACAAGAAAGTAGGTCGCCCCCCGCAGGGGGGTGAAACCGCCTTTGGCTTTAAGCCTTTGACGTTGACTTTGAAGTTAGGCAGTTGAAGTTTGAAATCAAAACCACCACCAAACCTCAAACCAACGAAGGCGCCCCCGCCGGCAAGAACCGCCCCCGCCCCGGAACCGGCTCCAGATACCTCCCATCCTCCACCAGCAACTCCCCCCGCGAGAAGCAATGCACCGGCCACCCGGTCACCTCGATCCCCTCATAAGGCGTGTAATCCACCGCATGATGCAGATCGCTATTGGCAATCCGCACCTTCCGCGAAGGATCCCACAACGCAATATCCGCATCAGCGCCAACAGCGATCGTCCCCTTGCGCGGATACAACCCATACAGCCGCGCCGGCCGGTACGAAGTCAGCTCGACAAACTGATGCAGCGAAAGCCTGCCCTTGGCAATCCCATCGAACAACAGCGGCAGCCGCGTCTCGATCCCGGGCACGCCATTGGGAATGTGGTCAAACGGCTGCGCCG
Organism: Cupriavidus sp. 01L45; assembly: GCF_056399885.1. Lineage (NCBI taxonomy): Bacteria > Pseudomonadati > Pseudomonadota > Betaproteobacteria > Burkholderiales > Burkholderiaceae > Cupriavidus > Cupriavidus sp. 01L45. The sequence continues at coordinate 664 of NZ_JBFTSG010000065.1, forward strand.
TGCCACCCAGCTTCTTCCCTTCCGGATCGTCATAGTTGAACGGCGCATGATCCGAAGAAAACACACTGAACACGCCGTTGGTAAGCGCACGCCACACCGCAGCCTGATTCTCCGGATCCCTCGGCGGCGGGCTGCAGACGCACTTCGCGCCTTCATACCCATCGTCGCCAGGCAATCCCATATCCTCGGCGGTGAGATACAGATACTGCGGACAAGTCTCCGCCAGAATCGGCAACCCCCTGCCCTGCGCCCACCGGATCTGCTCGATCGCTTCCTTGCCCGACACATGCACGATCAGGATCGGCACATCGACCAGCTCCGCAAAGGTAATCGCGCGATGCGTGGCTTCACGTTCCACCAGAGCCGGACGCGCCATGCCGTGGAAACGTGGCGAGATGCGTCCTTCCCCAACCAGCTTCTCGGTCAGCCACGAGATGCAATCCGCATTCTCCGCATGCACCATCACCAGCGCATCGTTGCGCTTGGCCACATCGAGCACGTCCAGCATCTCGCGATCCGACAGCTTCAGATCGTCGTAGGTCATATAGACTTTGAACGAGGTATAGCCCTTGCGGATCAACTCGGGCAATTCATGCTGCAACACTTCCGGCGTCGGATCGGCCACGATCAGGTGGAACCCGTAATCCGCCACCGCACGGCCCTCCGCGCGGCGATGGTAGTCCGCCACCGCAGCCTTGAGCGAGCCGCCCTTCTCCTGCGCCGCAAACGGAATCACCGTGGTCGTGCCACCGCAAACCGCGGCGCGCGTGCCGGTGAAGAAGTCATCCGCCATGCGCATGCCGTCCGGCATCGGCTGGTCGAGGTGGACGTGGCCATCCACGCCGCCGGGCAGCGCCAGCAGGCCGGTGGCATCCATTTCGCGCGTGCCGCGCGGCAGGTCATCGCCCAACATGGCGATACGGCCATCGCGCACGCCGATGTCGCAGGTGAAGCGGTCGGAGGCGGTGACCACTTCGGCGTTGCGGATGACGAGATCGAGTTCGGTGTTCATGCGCCCTGCTCCTTCATTCCACTTCGGCAAACAAGCGGCCCCAGCCGCGCAGCTCGCGCGTATCCACCCCAGCCAGCCGCAGCGATTTCCACACCACGGTGGAGATCGTGTCGTAGACGGGGATGCCCGTCTCGGCTTCCAGTTCTTCCACCAGGTGCGCCGCGCGCAGGTTGGTGCAGAAGGTCGTGATGGCTGCCGGCTTGTGCTGCGCCACTTCGCGCACCATGCGGCGGATGGTGTCTTCTTCCACTTCGGCGAAGCTGTAGTTCACATGCAGGTCGAGGTGGCGCTCCGCCGCGCAGCCAAAGCCGTTGCGCTTGTAGTTCTGCACGATGCGTTGCTGCACATCGTCGAGATAGGGCGTGACCAGGCCGAAGTCGCGCGCGCCGGTCTTTTCCAGGATTTCGTTCAGCGCCAGCACCGAGGTGGTGGCGGGGATGCCGGTGGCCTCGGTGATCTGGCGGCACAGCGCCTGGTCTTTCTCGAAGCCGAGCCAGCCGGACGAGGTGCCGTTCCACGCGATCACGTCCACGCGCGCGTCGGCCAGCAATTTGGCCGCGCCGATGATCTTGTCGAGATCGAACTGGCCCAGCGCCTGGTCGCGCAGCGAGATCTCGGTAACGGTGAAGCGCGAGAAATGCGCGCTGACGTTCGGCAGGCCGCTCACCATGGCGCTGGTGATGGGTTCCAGCGCGGTATTGGACGACGGCGTGAGCATGCCGAGAAGGGTGCGTTTGGTCATGGGAGTAAAGCTCTCAGGAAATGGCATGGCCCGGTGCGATGCGGTGCCCGGGGCCCTGCTCGTTATTGTTCGGGTTTGTCGTTGAAGGCGAGGGCGGTGCCGGGCTTGCCGTGGCTGGCGTGCGCCAGCGCAAGCTCTTGACGGAGAGCGGCTTGCCGCTCGGCGTCCGGCCTGACCTTGTTGCCGGCTTGCAGCGCAGGCAGCACGTAGTCGTTGACCATCTTGCGGTAGAGGTCCAGGTAGGCCGCATCACGCAGGCCGCCGGAGGTGGACATGATGCTGTTCATCACCACCACGGCGTTCTGCTGCGGCAGCACGGTGATGAACTGGCCCTTGAAGCCCATCGCGCTGAACTCGCGCTCGCTCTTGACGATGTTGTTGACCCAGCAGTAGTAGCCGTAGTCCGCGGCCGGCCCGGCGGGCGTGGTCATGCGCGCCACCCAGTCAGCGGGCACGATCTGCCGGCCCTGCCATTTGCCCTGGTTGAGCATCAGCAGGCCGAGCTTGGCCATGTCGATGGAGCGCAGGCGCAGCCCCCAGCCGCCCGAGACCGCGCCCTTGCCGTCGGCGCCGTCCCAGCGGTAATGCGACATGCCGAGCGGCTTGAACAGGCGCGCCTCGGCATAGCGTTGCTCCGGCTGGCCGCTGACCTGCGTGATGGTGGCGCCCACCAGCACGGGGTTGACGTCGATGTAGTCGAATTCGGTGCCGGCCTTGGTGCGCACGGCGGCGGACGCGGCGACTTTCAGCCGGTCCGGCACGCCGTAATAGAGCGTGTCGGTGCCTTCCACCAGCTTGTACGACAGGCCGCTGGACATCGACATCAGGTGGCGCAGTTCGATGTCCTGCTTGTCGGCCAGCGCCGGCGCCAGGTCCGGGCGCGCGGCGGCCAGCAGCGGGGCGGGCTTGTCTTGCGCGGTGAGCTTGCCGTCGCCCACCAGCGTGCCGACCAGCAACGCGCTGATGAACTTGGTGACGGAGTAAAGCTCATGGTTGTAGTCGCGGGCGAGTTCGTCGCCGTAGCGCTCGAAGACCAGCTTGCCGTCCTTGATGACGATCAGGCTGCGCACGTCGAGCTGGTCGCGGCGGATCCATTGCGACAGTTCGACCAGCTTGCGCGAATCGACGCCGACGGCTTCGGGCTGTGCCGTGGGCAGGTCCGCGGTGGGTTGCGTCGCCTTGGCCGCGTGTTGCGCGGCGGCGGGGGGCTGCGCGTGCGCGGTCCCGAGCAGCAGCAGGGCGGCTGCCGTGGCGGCGCCGGCCAGTTTGCGTGGGCTTGCTTTCATGAAGTGTCTCCTCCACCGCCCGGCGCGCGTGGCGCGGCCGGGACGGGAGCGGTTCAGGCCGTGCCGCTGCCGGCTTGTGCCGGCGCGGCGCGTACGGGGGGCAAGACTTGGTGTCGAGATCGGGCTGCGCTCAGACCGGCAGCTTCTTCTCGTAGTCGATCGCGGTCGATGCGAGGAACAGGCCCACGCCGGCGGCGGCGAAGAACATCAGGGCCAGGAAGTAGGAGCCGGTGAACTGCACGATCATGCCGACGATGATGGGCACGGTGATGCCGCCGATATTGCCGCCCAGGTTCATGATGCCGCCCAGCACGCCTACCTTGTTGCGGGTGCCGAGGATGGACGGGATGCACCAGAACAGGCCGCACCAGCGCAGGAAGAACAGCGTGCACGAGAGCAGGATCACTACCACTACCGGATCCTTCACATAGGCCACCGAGAAGATCGACACGGTGGCGACCACGGCGGCGATACCGAACAGGGTACGCATCACCAGGTTGGGCCTGCCGCCCGCGGCCTTCCACTTGTCCGCGATCCAGCCGCCGACCAGTTCACCCACGAAGCCGGAGAAGAAGATGATGAAGCTGGCGCCGCCCATCTGCTTGATGTCGAAGCCGTGCACCTTGTTCAGGTAGTTGGGCATCCAGGTCAGCAGGCCGTAGAAGACGCTGTTGAAGCACATCCAGCCGATCGCCATGCACCACACCGAGCGGTACTTGAGGAAATCGAGCGAGCGTCCGGACAGGTTTGCCGGCTCGGCGCGATGTTCGGTGGCTTGCGCGGCTTCGATATAGCTGGCTTCGAGCTCATTGACGCCACGGTGCTCGCGCGGGGAGTTGCGCACGTAGTACCACGCCGCCAGGCCTGCCAGCACGGTGCCCACGCCGGCCACCACGAAGGCGAGGCGCCAGGAGCCCAGCGCGGTGATCAGCCAAGTGATGATGATGGCGCCAAGCGCCGCGCCCAGCGGCGCGCCGCCGTCGAGCAGGGTGGCGCCGCGGCCGCGTTCGTTCTGCGTCATCCAGATCGCGTTGAGCTTGCCGCCGGCCGGGTAGATCGGCGCTTCGGCCGCGCCCAGGCCAAGCCGGGTCAGCAGCAGGGCGCCGGCGCTGGTGCATACCGCCGCCAGCGCCTGGAAGGCGCCCCAGAAGATGGTAGCGGTGGCGATCACGATACGCGGCTTGTACTTGTCCGCCAGCATGCCGCCGGGGATCTGCATGACCGCGTAGGTCCAGAAGAATGAACTCAGGATCAGGCCCTGCATGGTGGGGCTGAGGTCGAATTCCTTGGCGATCAGGGGCATCGCCACCGACAGCGACGCGCGGTCGATGTAGTTGATGGCGATGAGGAACAACATCATCAGGAAAATCTTCCAGCGTACGGAGCTCTTCGTCTCCGTTAGCGCCGCAGCCCGGCTTGTCGTTTGCATGACGCGTGTCTCCTTTGAGGAATGGTAGGGCGGTTTGTGTTTTGTGTCGCGCAACTGGAACGGAGTATAGGATACGTAATCTGTAATTACAACTCTCGTAAGTCATTGATTTTATTGTTAGGCAAACGCACAATTTCAGGGTGTGATAGCCTTCTTGTGGTGCATGTTCCCCATCTCGGTGATGTCTGTGACTCAAACGCTTCCTAAATCCACGCGCCTGCGCACGCTCGGCATGTCCGCCGAGATCGCCTCCCGTCTGCGCACCATGATCGAAGAGGGCGAACTGCCCCCCGGCGCGCGCATCGACGAACGCGCCTTCTGCGAAATGTTCGATGTGTCCAAGACGCCGTTGCGCGAGGCGCTCAAGGTGCTGGTGTCCGAAGGGCTGGTACTGCATCGGCAGTACATCGGCTACCGCGTGGCGCCGCTCGATCTGGACGAATTGCGTTCCACCTTCGAAACCCTGCACGGGCTGGAAGCCACCGCCGGCGAACTGGCCGCGGCGCGGCTGTCCGAGGTGTCGATGGCGCGGCTGGAGCGCAAGCACCAGGCCATGCTGGATGCCCACGCCGCGGGGCGGCGCACCGAGTACTTCCGCATTAACCAGGAAATCCACCAGCTCATCATCGACGGCGCCGCCAACCCGGTGCTGGCCGGCATCTACGCCACGCTGATGAGCAAGGTGCACCGTGCGCGCGGCGCCGCCAACGCGGATATGCTGCGCTGGCAGGAATCGCACGAGGAACACGAGGCCATCATGGCTGCACTGCGCGAACCGGGCCGCCCGCGGCTGCCACAGGTGCTGCGCCAGCATTCCGAGAACACCGCCAAAGAAGTCCTGACCGTGGTCGCGCGGACCCTGTCCGAGCCCGCCGGCCGCACTGTCACCGAAGCCAAGGGGAAACGATGAAACTAGTACGTGTGGGTAAGCCGGGCGCGGAACGCCCGGGACTGATCGATGCCGAAGGCCGCGTGCGCGACCTGTCCGGCGTGCTGGACGGACTGGGGCCGCAAGCGCTGTCCGACGAAGCGCTGGCACGGCTGGCCAAAGTGGACCCGGCCACGCTGCCGGTGGTGCAGGCCGACCGCTTCGGCGTGCCCTGGACCGGCATCGGCAAGATCGTGGCGATCGGCCTGAACTACGCCGACCACGCCGCCGAGGCTGGCATGCCGCTGCCGGCCGAGCCCATTGTCTTCCTCAAGGCCAACAGCTCGCTTAACGGCCCCTACGATGCGGTGATGCTGCCGCGCGGCTCGGAAAAGACGGATTGGGAAGTGGAACTCGGCGTGGTGATCGGCAAGGTGGCACGCGATGTCTCGCGCGACGAAGCGCTTTCCCACGTTGCCGGCTACTGCGTGGTCAACGATGTGTCCGAGCGCGAATTCCAGATCGAGCGCGGCGGCACCTGGGACAAGGGCAAGGGCTGCGATACATTCTGCCCGGTCGGCCCGTGGCTGGTCACGCGCGACGAAGTCGCCGACCCGCAGGCGCTGGCGCTCTGGCTGGACGTCAACGGCGAGCGCGTGCAGAAGGGCAGCACCGCCACCATGGTGTTCGACGTGGCCACGCTGGTGAGCTACGTCAGCCGCTTCATGACGCTGCACCCCGGCGACCTGATCTGCACCGGCACCCCGCCGGGCGTGGGCATGGGCTTCAAGCCGCCGCGCTTTCTCAAGGCGGGCGACACGATGCGCCTGGGCATCGACGGCCTGGGCGAGCAGGGCCAGACGGTGGTGGCCTACGCATAGGGCTGTTTGGTCAGGTTGAACGCCAGAAAGAGGGCGGCCAGCGATGGCCGCCCTTTCTGCTTCATGCGCCCTGCTTGTACCGCCAGCCGCACCTGCCGGCATCCGTGGCGCACTGAAGAAGGCAGGGCGTGTGATGCCCGCGCGGGAGTTCAGGCTTCCTCGATGACCCCTCGGGCGGAGGGATCGTCCCCCGTTCGCAACAGTTGTTCCCCTGATTTCGCTACAAAGGGTTAAACCGTTTGCGCTCTGCGCCCAGCGTGAAATACTGTTTTCTATACGCCTCGAAAAAACGAGCACACCGCCATGTCAGAACACGCACCCGAATTCATTGAGTCTCTTCTCGCCGACTCACCCGCGACCCCACCCGCTGTATCACCATCGGCACGCCCGCTGCGCATCTCCCACTTCTGCGAACTGTCCGACACGCTCGACAGCCGTGCCGAGCTGGAAGCCATCCGCCACAGCATCCACCAGCATCCCGAACTCGCCTTTGACGAAGTGCGTACCGCCGAGCTCGTCGCCAGCCAGCTTGAAGGCTGGGGCTACGAAGTGACGCGCGGCGTTGGTGGTACCGGCGTGGTCGGCACGCTGCGCCAGGGCGGCTCACGCCGCAGCATCGGCGTGCGCGCCGACATGGACGCGCTGCCCATTCACGAACGCACAGGCCTGCCATACGCCAGCATCCATGCCGGCAAGATGCACGCCTGCGGCCACGACGGCCACACCACCGTGCTGCTCGGCGCCGCGCGGCAACTGGCGCGCACGCGCCATTTCAACGGCACCGTCCACCTGATCTTCCAGCCCGCCGAAGAGATCGGCGCCGGCGGCGGCGCCGAACGCATGCTGGCCGACGGCTTGTTCGAACGCTTCCCGTGCGATGCGATTTTCGGGCTGCACAACCATCCTGGCGTGGAAGCCGGCATGTTCATGTTCCGCGCGGGCCCGTTCATGGCGGCTTGCGATACGGTGGCCATCACCATCCGCGGCAAGGGCGGCCACGCGGCGCGGCCGCACCAGTCGATCGACCCGATCCTGGTGGCGGGCAGCCTGGTGATGGCGCTGCAGAGCATCGTGTCGCGCAACATCGACCCGAACGAGACCGCGGTAGTGACGATCGGTACGTTGCATGCGGGGCATGCGCCTAATGTGATCCCCGAAAGCGCGAAGCTGGAACTGAGCGTGCGGTCGTTTAGTCCCGATGTGCGGCGCACGCTGGAGAACCGTATCCGGCAGTTGGTGACTTCACATGTGGAAGGCTATGGGGCTAGTGTGGAGATCGATTACATCCGCGGTTATCCGGTGCTGATCAATAGCGAGCGTGAGACGGAGTTTGCCCGGCAGGTGGCCGAGGAACTGGTGGGGCCGGAGAGGGTAGTGGCGAATTTTCCGCTGATCGCGGGGAGTGAGGATTTTGCTTACTTCCTGCAGCAGCGGCCTGGGTGCTTTGTCAGGATGGGGAATGGGGCGGGGCAGCCGTTGCTGCATAACGCTGGGTATGATTTTAATGATGAGAATTTGACGGTGGGGGCGGCTTATTGGGCTAGGTTGGTGGAGAGGTATTTGGAGGGGTAGGGGGGCTATAGGGACGTTGGTGCGCGGGGGGTGATGGGGTTGTTTTTGGGCGGTGTTGGTTGTTGGACCCAACAGCGTACGACATCCCCCTGCGGGGGACGCCGGTCACTTTTCTTTGCGTTCGGCAAAGAAAACTAACGAAAAGAAAGCCGACCCTGCCGGGAGCAGAGCAATCAGGCTATTTGGTGGCAGTGATTGCGTCGTGCGGGTGGTGGCTTCGGCTGGCATGCCCTACCGGCTTCAACAGCTGCTCCCCTGCGTACCACACGGGTTTCGTGGTGCGGCCCCTAGTGGCGGGCGCCGTGCCCATTCGGCCATCTGCCGTTCGCGATGCAACGGGCCACGATTCTTCGAGTCCTACTGGTTTCGTGGTTTTGTCTCTGACGGCAAGCGCGGTGATTGTTCGGTCCCTGCCGTTCTTGGGGGGTGGGCGCCGCGCAACTTTGCATTGATGGGTTTCGTGGTGGGCGCGGTGGCCCGTGCTCAGCCCCCATGCGGCTTCGTTCACGGATTGGTCGAGAACCGCGCACAACACCATCGTCAGATCCCTCCGTGTTCGCTGACCGGGCCACGGCGCCCACCACGTAACGAAGACGGCCGTATGCAGTCACGGCTAGCGCCGGTACGGCAGGGTGTAAATTTGCAGGGTATTCGCCGTCAGAGACAAAACCACGAAACCGGCAAATCCCGAAGATTCGTGGCCCGTTGCATCGCGAACGGCAGATGGCCGAATGGGCGGGGCGCCCACTATCAGGGGCCGCACCACGAAACCACTGGGTAATGCTATTGCGCTGCCCTTCGAGCCGGTAAGGCACGCCAGCCAAGACCTTGTGCCTGACGACGAAACCACCAACGTGCAATAGCCTGATTGTTCTGCTCCCGGCAGGGTCGGCTTTCTTTTCGTTAGTTTTCTTTGCCGAACGCAAAGAAAAGTGACCGGCGTCCCCCGCAGGGGGATGTCGTACGCTGTTGGGTGCAACAACCAACACCGCCCAAAAATAACCCCCCACCCCCCGCACACCAACGTTGTATGCCTTTCAACGCCCAAAAACCTCACCGAAAAAACCCACTAGGCGGCACCCCAAACTGCCTCCTGAACATAGTAGAAAACGCACTAGGACTCTCATACCCAAGATCCAGCGCCACATCCACCACCTTAGCCCCGGCGGCCAGCCCCTCCAACCCCGCCAGCAACCTCGCCTGCTGCCTCCACTGCCCAAACGTCATCCCGGTCTCCCGCGCAAACCGCCGCTGGATCGTCTTGGGATCCACGCCCAGCCGCTCCCCCCATTCAGCCAGCGTCAGCGCCGTATCCGGCGCACCGACAATCGCATCGCAGATCTGCCGCAACCCGGCATCGGCGGGACGTGGCAAGTGCAGGGGCAGCGTTGGCACCAGCATCACTTCATCCAGCAGCAACCGCATCAACCGTCCGTCGCGCGATTCGGCGGCGTAAGGCGTGGGAATGTCGATCGCGGCGAGGATGAGTTCGCGCAGCAGCGGCGTGATGCCGAGCACGGTGCAGCGCGTAGGCAGGTTGGCGGCGGCGTCCGGGCGGATATAGGCGGTGCGCATGCGCACGTGGCCAACCATGCGGATCCAGTGCACGGTGCCGCCGGGCATCCACATGCCGCGCGTGGGCGGGACGATCCATTGGCCTTCTGCGGTGGCTACCACCATCACGCCATGCACGGCGTGGATCAACTGGGCGTTCGGATGCTGGTGCGGCTTGGTGACATGGCCCGACACGTAGTCGGCTGCCATGGCGGTGACCGGCATCAGGCTGCGGTCGTAGCTGAGATAGGCGGGCACCGCCGCGTAGCTGTCGGCGCGGTCGGTGCCGGGAATATCGGCGGGATAGCGCGCGGCCGAGGGCGGGGCGATGGCGCCGTGTGGCGCGGACGGCGCAGCATCCACACCGGCGTTGCGGCGAGTCACGGGACGGGGCATGTCCTTTTCTCCAAGGTTGCGGCCCTATTCTCGCAGGACAGGCGGAATTGCGCCATTTACGATGGGCGCCAGGATTCCCCTCTTGTTTTCTCTCAGCCCCCGTTTCCATCATGAGCAGCCGCATCGATACCGCGCCAGGCGGCGCGAACGCCTCGCCGCAGGGCCCGGCCCCGAGTCTTCACACTACGCAGGCCGCCGCCGAGCGGACCGGTTTCCGCGTGCTGGGGGCGATCAGTTTTTCGCATTTCCTCAACGACATGATCCAGTCGCTGATCCTGGCCATCTACCCGATGCTCAAGGGCGGYTTCAATCTCAGCTTCACCCAGATCGGGCTGCTTACGCTGACCTACCAGATCACGGCTTCGCTGCTGCAGCCGGTGGTGGGGCTGTACACCGACAAGCATCCCAAGCCGCAGTCGCTGTCGATCGGCATGGGCTTCACGCTGTGCGGCCTGCTGCTGCTGTCGGTGGCGCCGACCTATGGCGTGCTGCTGGTGGCGGCCGCGCTGGTGGGCACCGGTTCGTCGATCTTCCATCCGGAGTCGTCGCGCGTGGCGCGCATGGCTTCGGGCGGCCAGCACGGGCTGGCGCAGTCGATCTTCCAGGTCGGCGGCAACGCGGGTAGCGCCACGGGGCCGCTGCTGGCGGCATGGATCGTGCACCAGCAGAGCAGCGTGGCCTGGTTCTCGCTCGCGGCCTTGCTGGCCATCGCCGTGCTGTGGCAGATCGGTATCTGGTACGGCCGCGAGCTGGCGCATACCACGCGCAAGCGCAAGGCGGTCGCCGCGCACGCACCGCTGCCGCGCAGCACCGTGGTGCGCGCCATGCTGGTGTTGATGGCGCTGGTGTTCTCCAAGTATTTCTACATGGCGAGCCTGAACACCTATTACACCTTCTACCTGATGGAGCGTTTCGGCCTGACGCGGCAGAGTTCGCAGCTCTACCTGTTCGTGTTCCTGTTCGCGGTGGCGGCCGGCACCATCCTGGGTGGTCCCATCGGCGACCGCATCGGCCGCAAGCGCGTGATCTGGGCGTCGATCCTGGGCGTGGCGCCGTTCACGCTGATGCTGCCGCACGCCAACCTGTTCTGGACCGGCGTGCTGTCGTTCATCATCGGCTTTATCCTGGCGTCCGCCTTCTCGGCCATCCTGGTGTTCGCGCAGGAACTGATCCCTGGCAAGGTGGGCATGGTGTCGGGCCTGTTCTTCGGCTTTGCCTTCGGCATGGGCGGCATCGGCGCCGCGGTGCTGGGCAAGCTGGCGGACACGCATGGCATCCAGTCGGTCTACGCGTTGTGCGCGTTCCTGCCGCTGCTTGGGCTGCTGGCCATCTTCCTGCCCGACCTCGGCGGGCGCAAAAAGCTGGCCTGAGCCCGCGTGCGGTGGCACGCGGCCGTACCGGTGTTCAATTCCATGCACCCTCGCGGTGCTTGTGCGCCACATTGCAGCAACCCCACGCGGTGCCCGGAGCACCTGTGGGGCTGCCATGTCAGCGCATCAGGCGTGTCCTGCCGGATGCCTGCCGCCGGCCGCGAGCAGATCAGCGGCCAGTCTTGTCCTGCGACACGTCCATGATCATGCGCGTGAGCAGGTACAGGCGCGGCGTGACCGAGTTGAGGTCGACATACTCGGCGTCGTTGGAGTGCGCGCCAAAGCCGCGCAGGCCGAAGCGCTCGATCACCGGCGCCTTGGTGGCGGCCGCGGCAAAGGCCGCATCGGTGCCGCCGCCTTCGGCGGTGTCGTACACGGCCAGCTTCTCGCCGATCTCGGCATATACGCCTTGCGCGTGCGCGGCGAGCTTGCGCGCGGCATCGGTGGCTTCCAGCGGCGGGCGGCGGCGCTCGAACTTCACTTCCACCCTGGTGTCCGGGATCAGCTGCTTCTTCACGCGCTCCTGCAGCGTGCGCTCCAGGTTGTCGTAGTCGGCGGTGCGCAGCACGCGCACATCGGCCTGTGCCGTGGCGGTAGCCGGGATCACGTTGCGGTTGGTGCCGGCCGACGAGATCGTCCAGTTCACCTTGAGCCCGCTGTCCGGGTTGGACAGGTCGCGCATCTGCAGGATCTGGTGCGAGAGTTCATACAGCGCGTTGCGGCCCTGTTCGGGCGAGCTGCCCGCGTGCGAGGCCTTGCCATGCACGGTCAGCGAGATCGCACCGATGCCGCTGGTGGCGAGCGACAGGCGGTCGCCGGTCACGCGCGTGGCTTCGCAGGAGAACACCGCGTCCTGCTGGCTGCCCATCTTGCTCAGCATGGCGCGCGCGCCGGGCGAGCTGATCTCCTCGTCTCCGTTGATCAGCACGGTCAGCGTCCCGTAGTCCTTGAAGCCCATCTTCTGCAGGATGGCTACCGTGTGCAGGATCACCGCCACGCCGTTCTTGTCGTCGGCGATGCCCAGGCCGTAGGCGCGTTCGCCGTCGATGCGGAACGGCTGCTGCGCCAGCATGCCGCGCAGGTAGACCGTGTCCATATGGGCGATCAGCATGATGTTGCGCTTGCCCGTGCCCTTGAACTGCGCCATCACCATCTTGCCGACCTGCCTGGGCGTGTCTTCCATGCGGTAGACCTCGGTGGGCTCGATCAGCTTCGCGTCGCCGCCCATGGCGGCCAGCCGGTCGCGGATCAGCGCGGCGATGCGGTCCAGCCCTTCGATGTCCTTGCTGCCCGATTCAATCGACACCAGGTCCTTGAGGGTGGCGATGAGCGCGGGCTTTTCCTGCTGGGAGAGCTGGTAGGCGGGCTCCACCGGCGCCGCCTGCGCCGCGGCGGCGCAGAGCAAAGCGGCAAGCGTGGCGGCGGCCTTCAGTGACGGGCGGCGGGAAAGGGCGCTGGCGCGCGGGCGAAGGTTCAAAAGCATGCGATAGTCTCCGGGATGCGGTGGGGGGCGTAATCGGCGCGGTCGAAGGGGTAACAGGCCGGGGGCCGGGAGCCCCGAAGCCGCGCCGGTGTATGGGACAGCGTTATTCGTCAGCCGGCTCGAAACCCTGCAGCCAGCGCCGCAGCAGTCCTGCCAGCTGCTTGCGCTCAGCGGCCGTCAGCGGCTCCAGCAGGCGATGCTCATTGGCCACGTGCACCTCCAGCGCGTGGTCGACGCGGTCGCGGCCGGGCTGCGTCAGCTCGATCAGCAGCCCGCGCCGGTCATCCGGATTGGGGCAGCGGCGCACCAGCCCGGCGCGTTCGAGATGGTCGAGCCGGTTGGTCATGGTGCCCGAGGTAATCATCAGCGAATCGATCAGCGCACCCGGCGACAGCGCATAGGGCGGCCCCGAGCGGCGCAGCGTGGCCAGCACGTCGAACTCCCAGCTATTCAGGCCGGCCGGCGCCAACGCCGCCTCCACCGCGCGATCGGTGTGGCGCGCCAGGCGCCAGACGCGGCCGATGATGCCCATCGGCGCGGCATCGAGGTCCGGGCGCTCGCGCGCCCACTGGGCCAGGATGCGGTCGACGCGATCGCCTTGCGCTTCGGCAGGTTGGGCCGGCTGGCTGGCTTGGGGAGACGCGCCGCCGCCGGCTTCGTCGGTGGGCGCCGTTGCGCCGTGTGCCTTGGGTTTGCCGCGGGTGGCCATGATGTACGCTGCGATTTGACTGAGTGACAAGAATCTTGACATCAAGCCTTTCACTTCGTAAAGTGGATTTTAAATCTTGATATCAAGATTCTTTTCATGAAGAAAAATAAAGGCATGACGACATGAAGCCCGACGCCCAGTCCGCCCTCCCGCTGTCATCCCGGCAGGTTGCTCCGGTCCCGCAGGCGCAGGTACGCGCGGCGGATATCCTGCTGACCGCCTCCGCCCCGCTGATCTGGGGCAGCACCTACCTGATCACCAGCCAGTGGCTGCCGCCGGGCCAGCCGCTGCTGTCCGGCGTGATCCGCGCGCTGCCCGCCGGGCTGGCGATGCTGGCCTGGGGCCGGCAACTGCCGCGCGGCAGTTGGTGGTGGAAGGCGGCGTTGCTGGGCGTGCTGAATATCGGCTTGTTCCAGGCCATGCTGTTTATTGCCGCTTACCGCCTGCCGGGCGGGGTCGCGGCCACCGTGGGGGCCATCCAGCCGTTGCTGGTGGTCTTGCTGGCCTGGCTGCTGCTGGGCGCGCGGCCGCATCTTGCCGCCTGGCTGGCCGGCCTTGGGGGCATCGGCGGCGTGGCTTTGCTGGTGCTGGGGCCTGCCGCGCGGCTGGATGCCGTGGGCGTGGCCGCCGCCGCGGCCGGCGCGGTATCGATGGCCTTGGGCACGGTGCTGGCCAAGCGCTGGCGCCCGCCGGTCTCGCCGCTGGTGCTCACGGCCTGGCAGCTCACCGCCGGCGCCCTGTTCCTGCTGCCGTTCGCGCTGGCCTTCGAAACCCTGCCGGCGCGCCTGACGCTGCCCAATGTACTTGGCTACACGTGGCTGTGCGTGGCCGGCGCCGGCGTCAGCTACGCATTCTGGTTTCGCGGCATCGGCCGCCTGCCGACCGCGGCGGTGTCCGCGCTGGGCTTGCTGAGCCCGGTGAGCGCCACGGTGCTGGGTTTCCTGGTGCTCGGCCAGACCCTGAGCACGGCACAAATGGCGGGGGCTTTGCTAGTGCTGGCAAGCGTGTGGCTGGGCCAGCGCGCGCCGGTGGCTGCGGTGCAGCCTGGGCAGGGGCCGCAGGCAGCCGATGGCGCGCGATTGCCGTTGCCGCACCGACAGGGGTGAAAGGCGCGCCGTTTTTACGGCATCATGGCGGGCATGACGTCTGCCGTGCCTCCCCCCAACGCGCCGCGGCCCGCCCGGCCTGCCTGTGACCACTGCCTCGCGCTCGCGGCGGATTCCCGCCGGCGTGAGCCGCATGCGCGCCTGGCGCTCAAGCACACCGCCCCGCTGGTGAGCCAGAGTGCGGCCGGCGTGCCGTTCAGCATGCTCACCTTCACTTGCCGCGAGTGCGGCACCGTATGGCGGCTGTACGACCGTGCCAATGAACTGTTCGTATCGTGGGTACCTGAGTGTCCGCTGGCTCCCCGCGGCCCGGCGGCGCCGGGAGGCGTGGCCGATCGGATAAAATAGCGCCCGTTCCTGCATTGAGGCCGGCACCCGTCCCGGGCCGCCCAGCGGCGCCAGCGCGGCCGGTCCCGTCTCCAACCGTCGTCTTCGCCGTTCCCCCATTCATGTCCGCTTCCCGCCGAATTCCCTTGCTGGCTGCTGTGCCGGTGGCTGCCGCCGCCCTGGCCAGCCCGCTCGCCGCCACTGCCGCCGACGCGTATCCCGCGCGCCCGATCCGCCTGATCGTCGCCTATCCGACCGGCGGCATCAGCGATGCCGTGGCGCGCGCGCTCGGCGAGCGCCTGTCGGCCCAGACCGGCGCCTCGGTGGTGGTGGAAAACAAGGCGGGCGCGGGTGGCAGCATCGGCATGGACGCCGTGGCCAAGGCCGCGCCGGACGGCTATACGCTGGGCTTCTCCTCGACCAGCCCGCTCACGCTCAACCCGCACGTCGGACACGTCAACTACGATCCGCAGCGCGATATCGCGCCGGTCATGAGCGTGATGTACTCGCCGGTGCTGGTGATCGCCACGTCAAGCTTCGGTGGCAAATCGTTCCAGGACCTGCTCGCACAGGCCAAGGCCCGGCCCGGCTCGGTGCGCTGGGCCACGTCGGGCCTGGGCACGGTCGGCCATGTCATGCTGGAGCAGGTCAAGGCGAAGTCCGGGGCCGACCTGACGCTGATTCCCTACAAAGGCGCCGGGCAACAGATGAACGACGCGCTTGGCGGCCAGTTCGAGGTGATGAGCACGAATGCCAGTCCCATGCTGACGCAGCACATGCAGGCCGGACGGCTGCGCGCGCTCGCGGTGGGGGCGCCCAGGCGCATCGAGTCGCTCCCCAATGTGCCGACCTTCGCCGAGCTGGGATACCCCAAGGCCAACCTGACTTCCACTTTCGGCATCTTCGCGCCGGCGCGCACGCCGGCGGCCATCGTCACGAAGCTGAATGCCGAACTGAACAAGGCCCTGGCCGAGCCCGAGGTGCGCGAGCGCCTGCTCAAGGGTGGCGAGGTGCCCACCGGCGGCACCGCCGCGCAGTTCGCCGCGGCGATCCGCGCGGAGTATGACGACAACGCCCGCATCGTGAAAGACGCGGGCATCAAGGCGGACTGAGCCGCCGGCTGGCTGGCCACTGGCGGCAACTGCCGCCGTTGCCGGCGCCGTGCGGGGGCCCTGATGGCCGGTCCGGCTGGTCGAGCAGATCGAGCCGGCAACCGCTCGCGTATACCGAGGACAGCAGCACGCCGTTGCGCGGACCCAGCGCGAGCTTGGTGCGCACGCGCGAGAGATGGCTGTCCACCGTGCGCGATGCCGGCGGCACGTCGCGCTGCCAGATTTCTTCCTCGATGGTCTGGCGCAGCAGCAACTGGCCGGCATGTCGGAACAGCAGCACGGCCAGTTCGTACTCCTTGGGCGCCAGCTTGACCGGGTGGTCGTTGACATAGGCGCGCCGCTCGCCGAGGACAAAGCGGTAGGCACCAAGCGTGAGTTCGCCGCAGGCCTGCGCCACCGGCACCATGCGCCGCAGCAGCGCCTCCACCCGCGCAGCCAGTTCGGCGTGGCGGATCGGGGCAGCCTGGAAGGCATCCGCGCCATGCGCGAAGCACTGGGCGATGTGGTCGTCGTCGCCGCTCTGGCTCAGCAGCATGACCGGCAGTTCGTCGCCGAGGGTGCGGCGTATCCACTGCAATATGTCCGGTGCCGGGATGCCGGGAATCTCCCAGGCCATTAGCAGCAGCTCGTAAGGCTCGTTGCGCAGGGCCTGCATCAGCGCGCCGCCTTCGCGAAAGCGCACCGAGTCGTGGCCGCTGAGGCTGAGTGCCTGCTCCAGCAGCATGGCACGGGCCGGGTTGTCCTCCAGTACAGCGATTCGCATGAAGTCTCTCCTCGCGCGCGGGCTTCGGCGCGCCTGCCTCCCGGGTCTGGTCGCCGCGCTGCGCATGGCGGCGCCGGGATGGCGCGGCACTGCTAGAGCATCTTAGCTTTGTGCCGCGCGCAGCGGAAAGCAAAAAGGCATCGCTAGCGAAATTTGAGAAAATTCCCATCCGAAAGCGTCTTCGCGCGGTTTTTAATAGCGGATAGCCCCGCAGCGTCGGGCCCCACTGGCGCCAGCGGCGCCAATCACAGCGAGACCGGCGGGCCACCAAGCCGTACCGGCCAACCAAGCATGGGAATGAAGATCGCTTCTCTCGAAGACGAACCGGCCGAGGCGGCCCTGATCCGGCAGATACTCGGCGAGGCCGGGCATGTCTGCATGACCTTCAGGCGCAGCCGCGAACTGCTGCTGCACCTGCGCGAAGAAAACTTCGACCTGCTGCTGCTCGACTGGCAGATGCCGGATCTTTCCGGCAAGGAGGTGCTGATGTGGGTGCGCACCAACCTGGACCGGCGCGTGCCCGTGATGTTCCTGACCTGCCGCAATGCCGAGGAAGACGTCATCGAAGGCCTCGCCGCGGGCGCCGACGACTACATGCTCAAGCCGGTGCGGCGCGGCGAGCTGCTGGCGCGCACGCAGTCCCTGCTGCGGCGCGCCTACCCGGACCCGGCCGCGGGCGGCGAGCACGTCAAGCTGGCCGACTATGTCATCGACTGCGCCGCGCGCACGGTGGCCCACCGGGCCCGGCCGCTCAGGCTGACCCCCAAGGAATTCGACCTGGCCGTGCTGCTGTTCCGCAACGAAGGACGCATCGTGTCGCGGGACCATATCGTGGCGGCCGTGTGGGGGCGCGAGCTTTCGCAGCTGTCGCGCACAATCGATACGCATATATCGCGGGTGCGCAGCAAGCTGGCCCTGCATCCCGAGCATGGGCTGCGGCTGCAGCCCGTCTACACGCTCGGCTACCGGCTCGAACTGACCGGAGGCGAGCGATGAGGGCGTGGCTTGGTAACGGGCTTGCGCGGCTGGCGGCGTGCCTGCGCGCGGCGGAGCAACGTATCGGGCGTCTCGCTGTCGACATGGGGGCGGGGCGGGAGGAGCGGGAGGAGCGGGAGGAGCGGGAGGAGCGGGAGGAGCGGGAGGCCGACGCACGCGCCGCCGTCATGCGCCTCCTGCCGGCCAGCGCCGGCGCCATCGATGTGGCGGCGTATGACAGCGAGGCGCTGGCGTCCTGGCAAACCGGCCTGCGCGCCCTGTCGCACGACTTGCGCGCGCCGCAGAGTGCCATCCTGGCACTGGCCGAGCTGCAACTGTTCGCACCCGAGGCGCTTGCGCACGATGTGTTCGCGGCGCAGGCGGCAGGCCATGCGCAGGCTTCGCTGCGTCTCACCGACGGCATTGCGCGGCTGTTGCGCGAGCTGGTCCACGGTTATCGCATGGAGGTGCTTGACCTGACCGCGCTGCTGCGCGAGGCCGCCGACGCGCTGTGGCAGGCGGCCAGGCCCGGCACCGAACTCCATCTGGCGGGGGCCAGGGTCTGGATACGGGGTGACACGGCGATGCTGTCCGAAGCCCTGCGCGTGCTGCTGGCCCTGGCACTGGACGCCGCCGGGGACACGCGGCCGCTGGTGCGCCAGCAAGTCGACGGACGCATCTGCCGCTTGTCCGTCGCCTTCGTGCCCGGAGCC
The DNA here is from genome assembly GCF_056399885.1 of Cupriavidus sp. 01L45. Taxonomy (NCBI): domain Bacteria; kingdom Pseudomonadati; phylum Pseudomonadota; class Betaproteobacteria; order Burkholderiales; family Burkholderiaceae; genus Cupriavidus; species Cupriavidus sp. 01L45. Next base: position 18,962 of record NZ_JBFTSG010000065.1, read on the forward strand.
GAGTCCGCGCAGGCGGCGGAGCCGGTTGCGACGCAGTTCTGCCGCCGCGTGCTGTTGCGCCATGGCGGCACACTCGACATCGGCGGCAGCGCGGATGCGGACGACCATGCCGGCCGGCCGGTCACCTGGCAGCTGCGCCTGCCCGTGCTGTCATGAAAAACAAAAAAGCACCCGAAGGTGCTTTTTTGTCGTTTGGCGTCACCCCCGCGCGAGCAGAGGTCAAGCCTGAAAGGACAATCAGAAAATGTGGCGGATACCTGCGGCCACACCGGTCTGGTTGTTCTTGCCCGGCAGTTCGGTCTTCGTGCCGCCAGTCAGCTTGTTGTAGTCCACGGTGCCGTAGACCTGGGTGCGCTTGGACAGCGAGTACTCGGCCAGCAGCACGCCGGTGTAGCGGTTGCCCTGGTTGTTGGACACGCCGTTCGTGTTCTGGACGTGGTCGCCGTAGAACACGCCGGTCAGGGCCAGCGCCGGGGTGACCTGGTAGGTCAGGCCCAGGTAGCCGGTCATGTCCTTGCGCGGGTTTGCCGCGAAGTTGCCGGTCGGGACCGGATTGGCGGTACCGGCTGCCAGTGCGTCGCCGTTCAGGCTGGCGTCGACGCTGCCGGTGCGGTCCAGGCCGCCGATGTAGCCCAGGAAGATCTTTGCCGGGCCGATGCTGTACTTACCTGCCGCGCCCCACATTTGCTGCTTGTTGCCAGCCGTGTCGCGGGTGAGTTGGTATACGCCACCGAAGCCGAACGGGCCAACGGTGTATGCAGCGCGGAAGCCATAGTATTGCGACGAGGTGAAGGAGCCGGCCTTTTCGCCGAAGCCATAGCTGCCGCCCACGTTCAGGCCGCCGAACTTGCCGTCGTAGCTGACTACGTTGTCATTGCGGAAGTTCGTCAGGAAGAACGGCCAGGCGTTGGCGGTGTAGTTACCGATGGTCAGCGGATCGAAGTCGCCGAAGAAAGTAAAGCCCTCGGTGTACTGGCGGCCCAGCTTCACGGTACCGAAGTCGCCGGACAGACCCACATATGCCTGACGGCCGAACAGACGGCCACCCTGGTTTGCCCTGCCGGTATCCGGATCGAAGCCGTTTTCCAACTGGAAGATTGCCTTCAGGTTGTTGCCCAGGGCTTCGCTGCCCTTGATGCCCCAGCGGCTGTTGGTGATCGCGCCGTTGGTCAACTGGTACAGGCTGTCGTTGTTGGCGTTCGAGTTGTTGGTGTAGCGCAGGCTCTGGTCGACGATGCCGTACAGGGTCACCGACGATTGAGCGTAGGCGCTGCCGGCCAGCAGCGTACCAATGGCAAGGGTGAGGGCTGATCTCTTCATGTGGCTCCTTTTCTGTTCTGTATTTGTCTGCGGCCGGATCACGGCGGCGAACGAGGTTTACGTTTCGTGTAAACGCTCGCGGAAATTTAACAAAACAGAAAAGATTTAGACACTAATGCACACTGTTGACGGGCCCTTTGCCGGCAATTGGTGCAAAAGCGTTGCGACGCCGCGACAGAACCATTAAATGGTGCATAGCGAGATGGCGTCGGCGTCATCTCGCTTTCCCCGCGGTCGTGGGGCGCACCGGTGGCGCGCAGGCGTGTGGCTGGCCACGGTATGGCCAGGGAGCTGCGGCATGACGGCCCGCCGCCCGGACTTCGGGCGAGGGGGCGCGGCTTAACCCTGCGGGATCTCGATCTTGACCTCGAGCACCTCGAGGTTGTCCTGGCGCTCCAGGCTCACGCGCAGATCCTGGTCGCTGATCTTCACGTACTTGGAAATCACCGCGACCAGTTCACGCTGCAGGGCGGGGAGATAGTCGGCCGGCGCGGAATGGCCGGTGCGTTCATGGGCGAGGATGATCTGCAGCCGCTCCTTGGCAACCGAGGCGGACTTTTTCTTCTCGCCGAGCAGGAAGGACAGAATCGACATGATGGTGGACCCTCCTTACTTGTTGCCGAAGATGCGCGAAAGCAGCCCCGGCTTCTGGTAGTCGGTGAAGCGCATCGGCTTGTCCTTGCCCAGGAAGCGGTCCACCACGTCGCCATAGGCATCGGCTACGTCGGAGCCTTCCAGGTGGATGGCGGGCGTGCCCTGGTTGGATGCGTGCAGCACCGCCTCGGATTCCGGCACCACGCCGATCAGCTTGATGCGCAGGATTTCCTGGATGTCGGTCAGCGACAGCATTTCGCCGCCATGCACGCGCTTGGGGTTGTAGCGGGTGATCAGCAGGTGTTCCTTGACCGGATCGCCACCGTCCACGGCCCGCTTGGTCTTGGACGAGAGGATGCCGAGGATGCGGTCCGAGTCGCGCACCGAGGACACCTCGGGGTTGGTCACGACCAGTGCCTCGTCGGCGAAATACATCGCCAGCAAGGCGCCGGATTCAATGCCTGCCGGCGAGTCGCAGACGATGTACTCGAAGCCCATCTCGACCAGGCCATTGATGACCTTCTCCACGCCTTCCTTGGTCAGCGCGTCCTTGTYGCGGGTCTGCGAGGCCGGCAGGATGAACAGGTTCTCGCACTTCTTGTCCTTGATGAGGGCCTGGTTCAGGTTGGCCTCGCCTTGCACCACGTTGACCAGGTCATACACGACGCGGCGCTCGCAACCCATGATCAGGTCGAGGTTGCGCAGGCCGACGTCGAAGTCGATCACGGCAGTCTTGTGGCCACGCAAGGCCAGGCCGGCGGAAAAGCTGGCGCTGGTGGTGGTCTTGCCTACGCCTCCCTTGCCGGAGGTCACAACGATGATTTTTGCCATGGCTCTTGGATCCAGTAATGGTTGAAGCTTGCGCTGCTGTGGTTTGGGCTCTGCGGCGGGTGTTACTTCATCCGGAGCGGTTCTAGTATCAGTTTCTCGCCGGCCAGCCGCACCTGGGCCGATTTGCCCAGCACATCGGCGGGCAACGGCAGTTCGGCGGTGCGGTAGATGCCGGCGATCGACAGCAGTTCGGGCTCCAGGCAGGTGCAGAAGATGCGCGCCTGCGCGTTGCCCTTGACGCCCGCCAGCGCGCGGCCGCGCAGCGGGGCATAAATATGGATATTGCCTTCGGCGATCACCTCGGCGCCGTAGCTGACCAGGTCGAGTATCACGACGTCGCCGGCGGCGTAGATCTGCTGGCCGGAGCGCAGCGGCTTGTCGATCAACATGGTGGCCATGCCGCGCGAAGCGGCTTCGGCCAGCGCGGCGGCGGCCGCGGCTTCCACCTCCGCTGCCGCGGCTTTGGCTTCGGCATGCGCCTTCGCTTCGGCCTGTGCCTCGGCCTGGGCTTCGATCCCGGCCGGTGCCGCTACGGCCTGCGGCGCTTCGTCGCGTCCGCCGCGCCGGCTCTGGCTGTCCAGCAGGGGCAGGCCGAACGACTCGGCCCAGCCGCGCTGCGCCTCGCGCGCAACCACGCCGATGGCGCGGGCCTTGAGCAGGGCCAGGGTTTCGATCACGGTGTCCAGTGCGACCCTGTCGTCGCCTTCCAGGCGGCGCAGGTCCAGGGCGACCACATCATTGGAGAAGAAATCGGGGGTCGATTCGAAGCGGGACAGAAGATCGTCCCGCAGCGCTGCGATGTCAGCGGTCTTGAGAGCGAGTAGGAGGGCGTCGACATTGCCACTGCGCAGCTCGAAGCGTGGCGATTTCTTCTGGGACATAGTCGGTGACCGTGGAAATGGGACATTCTAACTTCGTCTGGGTGCAGAACTGTAACAAATGACCGATGCAGGCAGGCCAGTGCCGGATGCGGCGCGTTGATGGCCCGTTTTCCCGGGCGGATGCATTGTCTTCGGCGCCGCGCGCAGGCGGCGGCACACCGGCGCGCCGTTCCGCCGTCGCTCTTGTTACGATTGCGCCATCTGAACAACGGAGTGCTCATGGGCGCGATCGTCAATAGTGTGGCCTACCGGGGCGGCAAGCGGGTGGGCGACGTGGCCGTGGACGAAATCAGCGAGTCACTCGCCGTGCCCGGCACCTTTGTGTGGCTGGGACTGCACGAACCGGACCTGGCGCTGCTGCGCAAGGTGCAGCAGGAGTTCGGCCTGCACGACCTGGCGGTGGAGGATGCCCTGGACGCGCACCAGCGGCCCAAGCTGGAAACCTACGGCGACTCCATCTTCATCGTGCTCAACACCGCCCAGCTGGTGGACGAGGAAGTGGTGGTGGGCGAGACCCACCTGTTCGTCGGTCCCAACTATGTGATATCGGTCCGCCACGGCGTGAGCAGCAGCTACGCGCCGGTGCGCGAGCGCTGCGAGAGCGATCCGCGCGCGCTGGCCAACGGCCCGGGCTATGTGCTCTACGCACTGATGGATTTCGTGGTCGATCACTACATGCCCATCGTCACCCGGCTCGAGGACGCCTTCGAGCGGCTTGAGGAAGGCATTTTCCGCGACGAGTTCGACCGCGCCGCGATCGAACGCCTGTACCACATCAAGCGCCAGGTGCTGCGCCTGCGCAATGCGGTTTACCCGATCGAGGAAATCTGCGGGCAACTGATCCGCTTGCACGAGGAGCTGGTGCCCAAGGAACTGCGCGCGTACTTCCGCGATATCGCGGACCATGCCAGCCGCCTGGTGCGCACCCTCGACGTGGTGCGCGAGATGCTGACCACCGCGGTGCAGGTGAATCTGGCGCTGGTCACCGTGGGCCAGAACGAGGTGGTCAAGCGCCTTGCCGGCTGGGGCGCCATCCTGGCCATTCCCACGGTGGTGTTCAGCCTGTACGGCATGAACTTCAGCTTCATGCCTGAGCTGCAGTTCCACTATGCGTATCCGGTGGTGGTCGGTGTGACGGTGCTGGCCTGCGGCGGCCTCTGGCGCAAGCTGCACAAGTCGGGCTGGATCTGAGGCGCGTGGCGCGGCCGCCCGGCCGCCGGCACCACGCCGGCCGGCAGCCCACGGGGGCCGCCGCGACTCCGGTCACACCGCCTTCCTCCCTTCCCCCTCCCGCGTCCCGATGCTTTGGCGGCACGCCATGCCATGTTTATGGGATTCCCTCCTTCCGGCGCGCTGGATAGTCTGGCCCCCGGTCCGCGCCCGTGCGTGGGCCGGGTTGGCGTGGGTCGCGCCACCGGACGCGCCATGGCGCGGCAAACAAGGTCACTAGAACACAAGAAGTGCAGCATCCATTCTCAGGGGGAGAAATCCAATGAAGCTTCAATTTCAGACATTCGGGGTCGCGCTGAGCGGCGCGGCGCTGCTGGCGCTGGCCGCCTGCGGCGGCGGAAGCAGCGATAGCGCCAGCAGCGGTTCCACCAGCGACAAGCCGGTCGTGGCCGTGGCCGCGTCCGCGGTGACTGGCACGGCCGCCACCGGCGCCGCCCTCGCCAACGCCAAGGTGGCCATTACCGACAGCGCGGGCGCCTCGCCCTGCCAGGAAGCCGCGGTCACCACCAGCGCGCTGGGCACCTACACCTGCACCCTGAAGACGGGCGTGGTGGCGCCGTTCTTCGTGGTCGTCACGGACCCCACCGGCAACACCGCCCCGCTGGTCAGTGTGAGCACCGTCACGCCGGCCGCCGGCGCCAAGCTGACGCTCAACGCCACGCCGTTGACCACGGCCATCGTGGCGCAACTCGCCGCCGACGGCAATCCGCTGACTGTCGTCAGTGGCAAGACGGTGGACGCCGCCGCCTTGCAAAAGGTCACCGCCAATGTGGTCGCGCAGCTCGCCAGCGTGCTCGCCGCCATCGGCGCGCCCGCCAGCTACGATCCGTTCTCGACCGCCATTACCGCTGCCACGGCGGCTGGCGTGGGCAATACCGCCGACCAGGTGCTCGACATCGTCAAGGTGGTCACGGACCCGGCCACCGGCAAGCTGGCGCTGACCACCGTCGACAACCCGACGCCCATAGCCATTGCTACCGCCACCAGCACCGGCGGCACGCTCGCCGCGCCGCCCGCCGCCGTCGCGGCCCTGCCGCAGGCCGCACAGGCCGTGGCCAAGGGGCTCTCGGCCTGCTTCGCGCTGCCCGTCGCGCAGCGCGTGACGTCCTCCAATGCCAACCTGAGCGCGTCGCAGGGCGGCCCGGAGGTCGACGGGGTGGCGTCCGCATGCCAGAACATCGCTGCCGACAGCAGCAACGCAGCCGGTATCGATTTCCTGCAAAACGGCTTCTACTTCGGGCAATTGCTCTACGGCATCCTGACCAGCGATACCATGACGGGCGCACAGTTCAGCGTGCCGGAAATCATGGCGTTCTATCCCGCCGCGTCGACGGCCTCGGGGCGTGACGAAGCCATCTTCAACATCCGGTACCTGGACGCCGGCGGCAACCCCGGCAACATCATCACGACGGCACGCAATATCGCCAACGGCGCGACCAGCGCGCATCCGTCGAACTGGTGGCTGGTCGGCAACCAGCAGCCTGTCGATGTGACCGTCAAGCTCCAGATCCGGCGTGTCGAACAGCTCAACCCCGGCTTCAGCAAGAACAACAATAACTACAGCCACTTCCAGAGCGGCATACAGTTCATGATCAACGCCACGGGCCCGGGCAGCGTCGTCAACAACGCCCCCCTGAGCTATGCGCGCGTGACCGGGCCCGGCTTGCCGAGCAATGGCATTGTCTATATTGCGCCGGTCCCGGCCGAAGTAGGCCAGACCTACATGGACGTGAGCAACAAGACCGGTACGGTGCCCGTCACCGCCCAGTGCGGCAACGAGTTCAGCCCGCCCTCGCCGTCGTACAACTGCCCGAACTTCTGGTTCTCGCGGACTGCGGGCCTCAGCGGCAGCGCGGCCAGCACGCTGGCGGGCAATCCCGCCGGCCTGGCGTGGGCGCAAGCAGCGGACAACGCCGATGCCTCCAAGGTGGTCAAGGGTGCGAAGTACCGCATCGAGCTGTTCCATGGCACCAACACCACGCCGACCTACAGCTACAACAAGACCCTGCTGAGCGACCTCGTGCCGGCCACCCAAGGGGTGAACCTGCCGTGGAACACGCTGGGCAGTCAGTCGCTGGCCGCGCTGGACCCGTCCAACGCCAGCCTGGCTGGCGCGCAGACGTCGCTGACGGCGGACTGGGTGCAGAATGTCTCCGCCCAGCAGATCGGCAGCGTTGCCGTCTCGGTCGACAGCAACGGCACCTGGAGCACATCCATGCCAGCGCCCAAGGGCGCGACCTCGATCGTGGTCAATGCGGCGGTGCCGGCCTTCTCGGCCAATACCACGCGCGGCCTGCTGTTCGGGTACCGGATGCTGGACAACAGCAACAAGTCGGTGGTCTACACCTACAACTGATTCCAGGAATCAGGCGCTCCTGACGCGGCCGGCGCCACAGCCGGCTTCGGCGTCCTGCATAGCCCCGCAAGGTCAAAAGGCCTGCGGGGCCTTTTTTTCGCCCCGGCACGCCGCGCCACGGCCGCGGAGGAGGCTGCAGCGCACTTGCGCGCCGTCTTTACGCGATCTTTATATCTTCTTTACACCCCCGCCTCCCCTCTCTACCCCGTTTTTACCGCGCCATCCCTAATCTGCCATCTGTGAATCACTCACGGTGTGTTGCCATGGACGGGATCTATTTCATTGGTTTGTTGCTGTTCGGTGCGCTGACTGGCGCACTGCTGGCCTTATGCGCCGCGCTGGGAAGCAAACCGCCCGGCGCGGCCGAGGGGCCGGGCGCGGAGGGTGCCGAAGTGCGCCGCAAGGACAGCGCCACCGACAGGAGGCTGTGATGGGCTGGGCTGACCTGCTGGGCGGCGTGCTCGCCGTCGCTGTTTTTATCTACCTCCTGATCGCCCTGTTCCGGCCGGAGAAATTCTGATGTCAACCGAATTCCTGGGACTTCTGGTCCTCTACCTGGCTATCCTGCTGGCGCTCGCGCCCTTCGTGGGGCGCTATATCCGCCGCGCGATGGAGGACGAGCGCTACCTCGCCACAGCCTGGGGCCGACCGCTGGAGCGCGTGCTGTACCGCGTGGCCGGCGTGCGCGCCAATGCCGAGATGGGCTGGAAGCAGTACGCCGTCGCGGTCATCGCCTTCAATATGCTGGGCGTGGTGGCCGTCTACGTGCTGCAGCGCGTGCAGGTCTGGCTGCCGCTCAACCCGCAAGGCTTTGGCGCCGTCACGCCGGACTCCGCCTTCAACACAGCCGTCAGCTTCGTCTCCAACACGAACTGGCAGGGCTATGCGGGCGAATCCACCATGAGCTACCTGACGCAGATGCTGGCGCTCACGGTGCAGAACTTCTTCTCGGCGGCCACCGGCATCGCCGTGGTATTCGCGCTGATCCGCGGCTTCGCGCGGCAGAGTGCAACCACCATCGGCAACTTCTGGGTGGACATGACGCGCTGCACGCTCTACGTGCTGGTGCCGATCTCCGCCGCCATCGCGCTGGCGCTGGTCAGCCAGGGCGTGATCCAGAATTTCGACAGCTATAAGGAAGTCACGCTGGTGACGCCGGTCGAGTACAGCCAGCCCAAGGTGGACGCAGCTGGCCAGCCCGTGCTCGACGCCAAGGGCGCGCCCGTGACGGAGGCCATGAAGACCGACAAGCAGACGCTGGCAATGGGGCCGGTGGCTTCGCAGGAAGCCATCAAGATGCTCGGCACCAATGGCGGCGGCTTCTTCAACGCCAACTCGGCCCATCCCTACGAGAACCCGACGGAGCTCGCCAACCTGATCCAGATGCTGGCCATCTTCCTGATTCCGGCGGCCTTGTGCTTCACCTTCGGCGAGATGGTCAAGGACCGCCGCCAGGGCGTTGCGATCCTGGCCTCGATGGCGGTGATCTTTATCGTCATGGCGTGCGTGGCGGCGCTCTCCGAGCAGATGGCCAACGCCGCGCTGGCGGGATTGCCGATCGACCACGCGGCCAGCGCGTTGCAGGCCGGCGGCAATATGGAAGGCAAGGAAACGCGCTTCGGCATTGCCGCCACCGCGTTGTTCGCCACCATCACCACGGCGGCATCGTGCGGCGCGGTCAACGCCATGCATGACTCCTTCACCGCCATCGGCGGCCTGGTGCCGATGCTGCTGATGCAGCTTGGCGAGGTGGTGTTCGGCGGCGTCGGCTCGGGCCTGTACGGCATGCTGGTGTACGCGGTGCTGGCGGTGTTCATCGCAGGATTGATGATCGGCCGCACGCCGGAGTACCTGGGCAAGAAGATCGAGACCTACGAGATGAAGATGACTGCCGTGGCGATCCTCGTCACGCCCTTGCTGGTGCTCCTGGGCACGGCGGTGGCGGTGATGGTGGAGCCGGGCCGCGCCGGTGTGTTCAACCCTGGCACGCACGGCTTCTCGGAAATCCTCTATGCGTTCTCGTCGGCCGCCAACAACAACGGCAGCGCCTTTGGCGGCTTATCGGCCAACACGCCCTTCTACAACGTGGCGCTGGCCGCGGCGATGTGGTTCGGGCGCTTCTGGATCATCGTGCCGATTCTCGCCATGGCGGGTTCGCTGGCGGCCAAGCGCCGGCTTCCGGTCACCGGCGGCACCATGCCCACGCACGGTCCCCTGTTTGTGGTGCTGCTGGTTGGCTCGGTGCTGATGGTGGGCGCGCTGACCTATATCCCGGCGCTCGCGCTGGGTCCGGTGGCGGAGCAATTGCAGCCCCCCGCGGTGACGGCGGCGGGCAAGTGACGGAGCGCCTGCCGCGCGGCGACCCGCGCGGCATGGCGAGGCAGCAAACCAGCAAGCAATGAGGGCTGCCGTCCGCGCAGGCGGCGCCGGCCCTCAAGAAAAGCGTATCAGCGTATTGCGGAGAAACGCATGCAACAAGAATCCATGGTGACGCGCGGCAAGACTGCCGGCGCGGCACCGGCAAACACGACGCCGGCGACCAGCGTGGCCACGCCGGCCCACGGATCCGGCAAGGGCGGCGGCCATCATCGTCCGGCGCGCGGCGGCATGTTCGCGCCCGAGCTGGTCAAGCCGGCCCTGCTCGACTCGGTGAAGAAGCTCTCGCCGCGCGACCAGTTGCGCAACCCGGTGATGTTCGTGGTCTACGCGGGCAGCATCCTGACCACTATCCTGTTTTTCCGTGCCTTGTTCGCGCCAGCTACGGCGGGCGGCGAGAGCGCCGGCTTCATCCTTGCGGTATCGGTGTGGCTGTGGTTCACCGTGCTGTTCGCCAACTTTGCCGAAGCGCTGGCCGAAGGGCGCAGCAAGCAGCAGGCCGAGGCGCTGCGCGGGCTCAAGACCACGGTCACCGCCAAGCTGATCAAGGAAGGCCGGCGCGACTACCGCGCCGCCGGCGCCACGGAGCCGCGCGGCGCCGCCGCGCTGCGCCGTGGCGACGTGGTGCTGGTCGAGGCCGGCGACATGGTGCCTGGCGACGGCGATGTGATCGAAGGCGTGGCCTCGGTGGACGAGAGCGCCATCACCGGCGAATCGGCGCCGGTGATCCGCGAGTCGGGCGGAGATTTCTCTTCAGTCACGGGCGGCACGCGCGTGCTGTCCGACTGGATCGTGGTGCGCATCACCACCAATCCGGGCGAGAGCTTTATCGACCGCATGATCACCATGGTCGAAGGCGCCAAGCGCCAGAAGACGCCCAACGAACTGGCGCTGACCATCCTGCTGGTCGGGCTGACCATCGTGCTGCTGCTGGCCACCGCCACGCTGCAGCCGTTCTCGGTGTTCAGCGTACTCGTGGCCAAGGCCGGCATGCCGGTCACCATCACCGTGCTGATCGCGCTGTTGGTGTGCCTGATCCCGACCACCATCGGTGGCCTGCTGTCGGCCATCGGCGTGGCGGGCATGAGCCGCATGATGGAAGCCAATGTGATCGCCACCTCGGGCCGCGCGGTGGAAGCCGCGGGCGACGTGGACGTGCTGCTGCTCGACAAGACCGGCACCATCACGCACGGCAACCGCCAGGCCTCGCGCTTTATCGCCGCGCCCGGCGTGTCGGCGCAGCAACTGGCCGAAGCCGCCTGGCTGTCGTCGCTGGCCGACGAAACGCCGGAAGGCCGCAGCATCGTGACGCTGGCGCGCCAGCAGGTCGGCGCGGCTACGCCCGATATCAGCGCGCTGCGCCCGATCTTCGTGCCGTTCACCGCGCAGACCCGCATGAGCGGCGTGGATGCCGGTGGCCGCAGCGTGCGCAAGGGCGCCGCCGATGCCGTGCGCAAGTATGTGACCGAGCGCGCCGGCAAGTTCCCCGACGCGGTGATGCAGGCCGTGGATGATGTGGCGCGCGCCGGCAGCACGCCGCTGGTGGTGGCGGAATCCAGCGCCGATGGCGAGAACGTGCGCGTGCTCGGCGTGGTCGAGCTCAAGGACATCGTCAAGGCCGGCATCCGCGAGCGCTTCGGCGAGCTGCGCAAGATGGGCATCAAGACCGTGATGATCACCGGCGACAACCGCCTGACCGCGGCGTCGATCGCCGCCGAGGCCGGCGTCGATGACTTCCTTGCCGAAGCCACGCCCGAAGCCAAGCTCAAGCTGATCCGCGACTACCAGGCCGAAGGCCGCCTGGTGGCGATGACCGGCGACGGCACCAACGACGCCCCCGCGCTGGCGCAGGCCGATGTGGCCGTGGCGATGAACAGCGGCACGCAGGCGGCCAAGGAAGCCGGCAATATGGTCGACCTCGACAGCAATCCGACCAAGCTGATCGAGATCGTCGAGATCGGCAAGCAGATGCTGATGACGCGCGGCTCGCTGACCACCTTCAGCGTGGCCAACGACGTGGCGAAGTATTTCGCCATTATCCCGGCCGCCTTCGCCACCACGTATCCGCAGCTCAACCAGCTCAACGTGATGGGTTTGTCGACGCCGGCCTCGGCCATCTTGTCGGCGGTGATCTTCAACGCGCTGATCATCGTGGTGCTGATTCCGCTGGCCTTGCGCGGCGTGGTGTACCGCCCGCTCGGCGCCGCCGTGCTGCTGCGGCGCAACCTGCTGGTGTATGGGCTGGGCGGCATCCTGGTTCCGTTCGTCGGCATCAAGGTGATCGACATGATCCTGGCGCTGTTCGGCTGGGTCTGAGCGCGTCGAACGCGTGGCATGTTAACGGAGCAATCAATGAATACGAAAGTCCAGACCGCGCAGCCTGTTGCGCCCATCCAGGGTGGCCTGCTGCGGCCCTTGCTGACGGTGTTTGTCGTGCTGTCGGCCGTCACCGGGCTGTTGTATCCCGGCGTGATCACCGGCATTTCGAGTGCGGTGTTTCCGCATGAGGCGGCAGGCTCGCTGATCGTCAAGGACGGCAAGGCCGTTGGTTCGGAACTGATCGGCCAGCCGTTCTCTGACCCCAGGTACTTCTGGGGCCGCTTGTCGGCTACCGCGCCCATGCCGTATAACGCGGCTGCATCCGCCGGCTCCAACCTCGGCCCGAGCAATCCTGCGCTGACCGATGCGGCGCGCGGCCGCATCGAAGCGCTGCGCGAGGCCGATCCCGGCAACCAGGCGCCGGTACCGGTGGATCTGGTGACCGCTTCAGGCAGCGGGCTCGATCCGCACATCAGCCCGGCCGCGGCGCAGTATCAGGCGCCACGCGTGGCCCGGCTGCGCGGCCTGCCCCTGGAGCGCGTGCAGGCGCTGATTGCGGCGAACACGGACGGGCCGCTGCTGGCGGTGATGGGCGATCCGGTGGTGAATGTGCTGAAGCTGAATCTCGCGCTGGATGGCGAGAAGCGGTGAGGTTGGGGGGCCATTGGCGCGCTGGCAATGCCCGCTGGTTTGCGCCCCTCTCCAGGAGGGGAGAGCGAGTGACAGCCGTCGGCATGGCAAACGGTTCTTGCGCACCAGGCGTGGCACAATCGTTTGTATCCATCCCTCTCCCGGGCAATGACCCCCACCATGCCTGACACCGCCACGCGCGACGCCCCCGGCCGGCCCGATCCCGATGCCTTGCTGCAACGCATGCAGGAGGAGGGCGAGCGCGCCGCACGCGGCAAGCTGCGTGTGTATTTCGGCGCTTCCGCCGGCGTCGGCAAGACCTTCGCCATGCTGACCGCCGCGCGGGCGCTGCGCGAGCAAGGCAGCGACGTGGTGATCGGCGTGGTGGAAACCCACGGTCGCGCCGAGACCGAGGTGCTGATCGTGGGGCTGGAGCGGCTGCCGATGAAGGCCATGCCGCATCACAAGCTCGACGACCACGTGCTGCAGGAGTTCGACCTGGACGGCGCCCTGGCCCGGCGCCCGGCGCTGATCCTGGTCGACGAGCTGGCGCATTCCAACGCGCCCGGCAGCCGTCACCCCAAGCGCTGGCAGGACATCGAGGAACTGCTGTCGGCCGGCATCGATGTCTGGACCACCGTCAATGTCCAGCATCTGGACAGCCTCAACGAGGCGGTGGGCGGCATCACCGGCATCCGCGTGTGGGAGACCGTGCCCGACACGGTGTTCGACGACGCCGACGAAGTCATCCTGGTGGACCTGCCCGCCGACGAACTGCTGCGGCGGCTGCGCGACGGCAAGGTCTACCTGCCGGAACAGGCCCGGACCGCGGCCAGCAACTTCTTCCGCAAGGGCAACCTGATCGCGCTGCGCGAACTGGCGCTGCGCCGCACCGCCGACCGCGTCGACGACGATGTGCGCGCCTACCGGCACGCCGAATCGATCCGCCCGGTGTGGCGCACGCGCGAAGCGGTGCTGGCCTGCATCGGCACCGGCGACGATGCGGCGCAGGTGGTCAAGAGCGCGCGCCGGCTGGCCGGGCAGCTCGATTGCGACTGGCATGTGGTGACGGTGGCCACGCCGCGGCTGGCGCGGTTCGCCGAACAGGAGCGCGCGAACATCGAGGAGGCGATGCGGCTGGCCGAAGAGCTCGGCGCCCGCACCGAGACCCTGGCCGGCAGCGATATCGTGCAGGCGGTGGCGGGCTATGTGCGGCGCCACAATCTCACCAAGGTAGTGGTCGGACGTGCGCCAGGAACCTGGCACCATAGTGGCGGCAGCCCGCTGGCGCGCGCAAGGGAGCTGCTGGCACTGGGCCTGTCGCCGTTCCTGGGCGCGCGCGCCTGGCTGTTCGGGCGCCATAGCTTTGCCGATTCGCTGGCGCTCGGCTGCCCGGAGATCGATGTGATCCGTGTCGCCGCCGATGCCATGGGCGCCGACACGCGCGGCCGTGCGCAACCGGTGTCCGGGCGCGCCGACGTGCGCGAGGATCCGGCGCGCAATGACGACAGCAGCGCGGTGGCGCGCCGCATCGACTACCTGTGGGCGGTTGCGTGGTGCGGCGGCGCCAGCTTGTTGTCGGCGCTGACGCGGCCTTGGTTCGACCTGGTCAATATCGCGATGTTGTTCCTCGCGGCGGTGGTCGGCGTGGCGCTGCGCCACGGCCGCGGCCCTGCCGCGCTGGCCTCGGTGCTATCGGTGGCGGCTTTCGATTTCTTCTTCGTGCCGCCGCGCATGTCCTTCGCGGTCAGCGACGTGCAGTACCTGGTGACGTTCGTGGTGATGCTGGCGGTGGGCCTGGTGATCGGCCAGCTGACAGCCGGGCTGCGTGAGCAGGCCCAGGTTTCGGTTGAGCGCGAGACCGATGCCCGCACCCTCTACGAGCTGGCGCGCGAGTTGTCCGCCGCGCTGATGCCAGAGCAGATCATCGAGATCAGCGGCCGCTTCCTGCACGCCGCGCTGGGGGCGCGTTCGGCGTTCTTCCTGGTGTCGCCCAAGGGGCGGCTGATGCCGCCGGTAATCGATCCGGCGCAGCGCGGCAGCGACGCCATCGACCCGGTGCTGGCGCAATGGGTATTCGATCATGGCCAGCCCGCAGGCACCGGCACCCACACGCTGCCGGGCAGCACCGTGCTCTACCTGCCGCTCAAGGCGCCGATGCAGACGCGCGGCGTGCTGGCGGTGGAGCCGCAGGAGTGGCGCGCCTTCGCGCGGCCCGAGCGGCGCCGGCAGATCGATGTGTTCGCCACGCTGATCGCGATCGCCATCGAGCGCCTGCACTATGTGGAGGTGGCGCAGCAGGCGCTGGTGTCGATGGAGTCGGAGCGGCTGCGCAGCTCGCTGCTGGCCGCCGTCTCGCACGATCTGCGCACGCCGCTGACCAGCCTGATCGGCATGGCCGAAACCATGCAGCGCACCGAACCGCCGCTGCCTCCGCCGCTGTCCGAAACCGTGGACGCGATGCGCGAGCAGGCCCTGCGCATGCGTACCATGGTGGTCAACCTGCTCGACATGGCGCGCCTGCAAAGCCGCGATGTACGCATGCAGAAGGAGTGGCAATCGCTTGAAGAGCTGGTGGGCGCGGCGCTGGCCGGCATGCGCGACGCGCTCTCGCGGCACCGCGTGTCGGTGGCCGATCTGTCGGCGTTGCCGCTGGTGGAGTGCGACGCGGTGCTGATGGAGCGGGTGCTGTGCAACCTGCTGGAGAATGCCGCCAAGTACACGCCGCCGGGCACCGGCATCCGCATCGCCGGCGAGGTGGCTGACGCGGAGGTGCGGCTCGTGGTGGAGGACGACGGCCCCGGCGTGCCGCGCGGACAGGAGCTGTCGATCTTCCAGAAATTCACGCGCGGCGAGCGCGAGTCGGCCACCGCCGGCGTGGGCCTGGGGCTCGCCGTTTGCGAAGCCATCGTGCAGGCGCACGGCGGGCGCATCTGGGTGGAAAGCGCCGGCGTGGCGCGTGCCGGTGGCACGCAGGGTACCGGCGCGCGATTCGTGGTGGCGCTGCCGCGCGGCAATCCGCCGGCGATCGAGCCGGAGCCGCCCGAGCTCGCGCACGAAGCAGCAAACAAGGAATCCAACTGAAATGACGTTTGAATTTTCGCCCACGGTATTGCTGGTCGAAGACGAGCCGCATATCCGGCGTTTCGTGCGCGAGGCATTGCAGGCGGAGGGCTGCACCGTGCATGAGGCCGAGACGCTCAAGCGCGGCCTGATCGATGCCGGCACGCGCCAGCCCGACGTGGTGATCCTCGACCTGGGCCTGCCCGACGGCGACGGCATGACGCTGATCCGCGAGATGCGCACCTGGACCGAAGTGCCGGTGCTGGTGCTGTCGGCGCGCACCGGCGAAGCCGACAAGATCGCCGCGCTCGATGCCGGCGCCGACGACTACCTGACCAAGCCCTTCGGCGTGGGCGAGCTGATCGCGCGCGTGCGCGTGCTGCTGCGCCGGCATGCCAAGATCAATCCGCAAGGCACGCCGCTGGTTACCTTTGGCGAAGTGCGGATCGACCTGGCCAACCGGGTAGTCACGCGCGCCGGCGACGACGTGCATCTCACGCCGATCGAATACCGCCTGCTGGCCGTACTGATCGCGCATCGCGGCAAGGTGATGACGCATCGCGAGCTGCTGCGTGAAGTGTGGGGGCCCGCGCATTCCGAGAGCAGCCATTACTTGCGGGTGTACATGGGGCACCTGCGGCATAAGCTGGAAACCGATCCCGCGCAGCCTTCGCATCTGATGACGGAGGTGGGGGTGGGGTACCGGTTCGTGGGGTGACAGGGCGGCCGTACGCAACAGGTTTGAAATCACTGAAAAAAACTGACAAAAGCTGACATGGCCCGGGGAAGCGAAAAAGCCCGGTCGGCGGTGGGATATAGTCATGCCCTTTCCGCCAAACGCCAGCTGAGGGGGCAATGGTTCGGCTCTTCCTGATTGTTCTCTTGTGCTGGGTGGGCCAGTCCGCGGCATGGGCGGAAGTGCGTTTGCCGCAGTCGGGGGAGGTCTCCCTTGGCCAGCATTGGGAACTGCTGCGCGATCCGCAGGATGCGCTGACCGTGGCGCAGCTATCCCGGCCCGAGACCGCGGCCGCCTTCCAGCCCCAGGACTCGCCTCCCGCCCTTGGTTACGTGAAGGGGACCGTCTGGCTGCGCATCACCCTGACGCGGCCGGCGCAAGCCGCACCGATATGGCTGCTGCAGTTGCGCTCGGCGCTGCTGGACGACGTCACCCTGTTCCTGCCGCAGCGTGGGGGCGGGTACGAGCAGCGGGTGGCTGGCGACAGGCAGCCGGTCGCGGGGCGTGACGTGAATTACCGCAGCCCGGTGTTCCGGCTCGACCTGCCGGCGGACCAGCCGGTCACCCTGTATCTGCGCGTGCGCAGTACCAGCACACTGAGCTTTCCCCTGGTGGTGTGGTCGCCAGAAGCGTTCATTTCCTTTATCGGCACCGAACTGCTTCTGTTTGGCTTGTTCTACGCGGCGCACCTGGTCTTGCTGATCACCAGCGTCTGGTTCTATTGGGTGACCCGCAATATTTCCTTCGGGCTGTTCAGTCTTACCGTGCTGGCCAATCTGTTTATTTCGCTGGGCGCCGAAGGTTTCACCTATCAGTATCTGCTGCGCGAATGGCCGCTTGCGAGCGAAACCCTTTACGTGCTGAGCTGGTTTTCCGTGACGCCACTTGGCGTCATGTTCACGGCGCACTATCACGGCCTGTTCGAGGCGCCCTGGCGGCGTTGGGCGGTCGGCTTCTCCCTGCTGACCTGGGGTGTGGCCCTGGTTTCGGCATCCTGGCTGCTCCTGGGCAATGTCTGGTGGATACGTCCACTGGCCCTGCTGTGGGGTATCGCCATCATGGTGATACAGCTGATCGTTGCCACGGTGATGGCCTGGCGCGGCCAGAAGGCCGCGCGGGTGCTGGTGTTTGTCCTGGTTCTCCTGCTGGGCGGCACGGTGTTGCGCCTGGCGCGCAATGTCGGCTGGATCGATCCCGGCTCGTTCGTCGACAACGCCAACTACCTGGGCATGGTGGCTTTCCTGCTTATCATGAATTCGGCCATCAGCTGGCGATACACGGATATGCGGGCCGAAAAAGAAGCCGCGCAGGCCGAAGCCTTGCGCGTGGCCCATCAGGCCGAGCGCGATCTGGAACTCAAGGTTGCCCTGCGCACGCAGGCGCTCAGAGATGCCATGGCGCAGGTGGAGGCGTCCCTGTCGCTGGAGCGCCGGGCGCAGGAAGAGCAGCGGCAGTTCCTGTCCACGGTGTCGCATGAACTGCGCACGCCGCTGGCCGTGATCGATGCGACGGCCCAGAACCTGGACCTGGACGATGCCCACGATGATCCGCGGACCTCGGCCCGGTACCAGAAGATCCTGCGTGCCACGCAGCGCCTGACCATGCTGCTGAATGACTCGTTGCATGAGGATGGCTTCGAGCTGCTGCGGCATGGCTCCCGGCCTTCGCGCACCAGTCTGCCGGACTTGCTGGAGGATGCCGCGGCGGCAGCCCGTTTGCTTTCGGAGGGGCACCAGCTGGAGGTTGACGGGAGCCGCTTGCCGGAGGCCTTCCTGTGCGATGCCAGCCTGTTGCGGCTGGCGTTGCGCACGCTGGCCGACAATGCGGTGAAGTACACACCCGTGGGCAGCCGGGTGGTCCTGGGCGGCAGGTTGGTGGCCGCAGGCGTGGAGCTGGAGGTGCGGGACAACGGGCCGGGCATCGATCCGGCGGACCTGCCGCGCATATTCGATCGCTTTTATCGCGGCCAGAATGCCGGGCAGAAGCCCGGGACCGGGCTAGGCTTGTCGCTGGCCCGGCGCATGGTGGAAATGCAGGGCGGCACATTGGCTTTGGAAAGCATGCCGGGGCAGGGCTGTCGCGCGAGGATTTTCCTGCCGTCGGCGCAGCCGGGCCTGCAGGCCGGCAATCAGGCCAGCGAGATGGGCGCGGTGAACGTGTAGCCTTTCCGGTGGGCGGTCCTGAGCGGCAACTCGGTTCCCGATTCGCTCCGCCAGCGCTGCCGGAGACGGCTGACCATGGTTTCCAGCCGGCGTTCGTCGTAGCTCAGCCAGTCGAAGCCGAAGCCTTCGGCGATCTGGCGGCGATTGACGGGCTGGGCCGGGTTGCGTGCCAGCATCTCGAGCAATTTGCTCTCATTGGAGGAGACGGCCAGGCGGTCTCCGGCCGGCGCGACCAGCGTGCAGGCCTGGCGGTCGAGCCGCCAGTTGGCAATCACCCGGCGGCTCAGGGCGCGAAGGATGGCGTCGAATTCCAGCAGTTTGACGGGCTTGACCAGATAGTGGTCCGCCCCGCCGTTCAGGCCGTGGATCTTGTCCTGCGATTCGCCGCGGGCCGTGAGCATGACGATGCCGCAGCCGGGCCGTTCCTGTCTTAGCCGGCTTGCCGCATCAAAACCGGTTCCGTCGGGCAGCATGACATCGATGACGGCAATTTCCGCCTGCGCGGCCAGCGGCAGGAATTCCGCCAGGCTGCCTGCCTGGCTTACCATCCAGCCGCGCTTTTGCAGGAAAGCCGCCAGTTCCTCGCGTAGCTCGATCTCATCCTCGAGCAAGATGACATTGCCCATCCCAATACCTTGCAGCGGTTACCTTAAATGATCGTGGCCAGGGCAGGTTTCAGCCTGCTCCTGCGATATTACGGTAAGAATGGGTGGAATCTTAACCCCTGGGCTGCATCTCTGCCTAATCGACCCTGCCCCCGCTGCGAGGCCCGCTTACAACTGACCGCTCACCACACGCCAAAGAACACGCCCGCCTGCTTATACACATTGGTCTTCGCCGCCACTTCCGCACTGCTGACCGTGGTGCGTGGCTTCAGCGTGCAGAACCATTCCAGCAGATGCCCCCGCATGGCCGAGCGGATCGGCTCATGGCCGGCATCCCCGCCCAGGTCGAAGAACTCATCGGGGTCGCGCTCCAGGTCGAACAGCTGCGGGCGGAAGCCCTGCCAGTGAACATACTTCCAGCGGGCGTTGCGGACCATCCAGGCTCGGCATTCGCCCGGGTGCCGGCCCAGCGCCACGCGCGCGCCGCGATAGGCGTAGTCCAGCTCCGACACCACGAAATCGCGCCACGGACCGGCGCTGCGCGCGCGCGTGAGATCCAGCAGCGAGCGGCCTTCGACGCGATGGTCGGCCGGCGGCAGGCCCAGGGCGTCCAGCACGGTCGGCACCACGTCCACGGCGGAGACCATGCGCGCATCGACGCTGCCGCGCGTGGCATCGGCGTCGGGCGATGGGTCGTAGACGATCAGCGGGATATTCTGCACGGTGTCGTAGAACTGCTCCTTCTCGCCGAGCCAGTGATCGCCGAGGAAGTCGCCGTGATCGGCGGTGAAGACGATCAGCGTATCTTCCCAGCGGCCCAGGCGTTCGAGCTGCTCCCACAGCTCGCCAAGCCGGTCGTCGATCTGCTGCACCAGCCCCTGATAGGCGGGGCGAACCGTGTCCGAGACTTCGCTGCGCATGAAGTTGGCGCATTCCTCCTGCGTGCGGTATGCGTCCAGCACCGGGTGCGGGTCCTCCAGCTCCGCGTCGTGGCGCTTGAGCGGCAGGCAGTCGTCCAGCGAGTAAGCCGCGTGGTAAGGCGCCGGTGCCATATAGGGCCAGTGCGGCTTGACCAGCGAGAGATGCAGTACCCACGGATCGGCGCCACGCGTGGCGATGTACTGCATGGCCTGGCCTACCGTATAGGCCGTCTCCGAATGCGGCTCCGCCACGCGCGCCGGCAGGCCTGCATTGCGCATCTGCCAGCCCGACACGATCTCGCCCTGCGCGTTCTCCGCGCTGATCACGTAATCGGTCCAGGGATCGGCGCTGTCGTAGCCCTGCTGGCGCAGCCAGTCGGCATAGGCGCCGCGGGGCTCGGCATGATGGCCGTCATGACGGTCGACTTCGACAAAATGCCCGCTGCGCAGCAGCGTTTCCAGCTCGCTGCCGCCGTCGAGGTGCAGGCGTTTCATGTTGGCGTTGTCGGGCATGACGTGGGTCTTGCCGGCGAGCGCCAGTGAGCGGTGACTGTCCTTCAGGTACTCGCCCAGCGTTACTTCGCCGACCGACAGCGGCACGCGATTCCAGGTGGCGCCGTGGCTGCTGGGGTAGCGGCCGGTGTAGAAGCTCATGCGGCTCGGGCCGCACACGCCGGAGGTGACGAAGGCCTTGGTGAAGCGCACGCCGCGCGCGGCGAGGGCGTCGATGTTCCTGGTGCGCAGGGTGGGGTGGCCGTAGCAGGTCAGGTGGTCCTGACGCAACTGGTCGCACATGATGAAGAGGGTGTTTCTCGTGGACATGGCTTTCCTGACGATCTGCCTGGGGTCGGACGATTGCCGCCCGACCCGGATTCCATCAACTCAACAAATAACAGAATGGGATTCGACGATGACTACATCAGTCAAGAAGATGATATTGATCTGATGAATAATCATGGCGATATTTTCTGGGGGAATTTTCAGTCCCCCGTATAACCGGATGCCTTGACCACCGGCCCCCAGCGCCCGGCGTCCGCCGCCAGCACCTTCCCGAACTGCTCCGCGCTCCCGGTCAGCGGCTCCAGTCCCAGCTTCAGGAAGCGCTCCTTCAGGTCCCCTGACTGCACCGCGTGCACAATCGCCGCGTTCAGCCGGTCGATGGCCGCCTTCGGCAAGCCAGCCGGCGCCAGGAAGCCGTACCTGCCTACGCCCTCGATATCCTTATAGCCAAGCTCGGTAAACGTGGGCACATCCGGCAGCGCCACCGACCGCTGCGTTCCCGAACTCGCCAGCACGCGAATCTTTCCGGCCCGGTGCATCTCGGTCAGGTCGGCCAGCGTATCGACCGACGCCGGCACCTGCCCGCCCACCAGCGCATTCATCAGCGGTGCCGAGCCATTGAACGGCACATGCAGCATCTCGACGCCCACCTGCCTGCCGACCAGCAAGCCAAAGAAGTGCGGGATGCTGCCAAGCGCCGGCGACGCGTACGAGTTGTTCTTCGCAGGATTGGCCTTGAGCCAGTCGATGTACTCCTTCAGCGTCTTCGCCGTCGTGCCGGGGCCGGCGGCCAGCGCCAGCTGGAAGTTGGCGGCCTGCGCCACCGGGGTGAAGTCGCGCTGGATGTCGTAATTGAGCTTGCGGTAGACCAGCGGGGCGATGGTCATTACCGCCGAGTTGGCGATTACCAGCGTGTTGCCGTCGGCGGGCAGCGTGCGGGCGTAGTCCATCACCAGGCGGCCGCCGGCGCCGGGCTTGTTCTCGATGACCACGGTCTGCCTGAGCTCGTCGCGCAGCTTGTCGCCGATCAGGCGCGCGGCCAGGTCGGCGGTGCCGCCGGCGGGGTAGCCCACGAGGATGCGCAGAGGACGGTCGTTCTGGGCGCTGGCCGGTGCGCTGGGCAGGCAGGTGGCGGCCAGCACGGTCATGGTGGCGAGGGTGGGAACTAGCGCGCGCAGCAGTTTGGCGGGTTTCACGGATTCTCCTGTTGGTTCGGCATCGGCGGGAAGCCGGCCAATTTATCGATACGGTCGTGGTGAGCCAAAGAAGGGTTTCGCGGATCGATCCGCGCGTTTCGTTCCTTGTCGCCGGGTGCCCGGCCGTACCCCGGCGGCTGCGTTGTCCATGCGGCTCGCCAGTTCTTGTGCAGCGGCACAGACGCTAACACCCACCCATATAATTGACAAAATCAACTAAATTTGCGGGTGCGGCATGAGCGCTGACGAAACGGGCAGGCAGGGCAGCGGGAACGCCGGGGAGCTGGCGGACGAACGGGAACGGGATGCCGGCGAGACGCTGCAGCATCCCGCCCGGCTGGCCGACTTCCTGAACTACCGCCTCTATCACCTGAGCCGTGTCGCCCTGCAAGCCAGCGGGCATCACCTGCGCGTCGCGGTCGGGGTGAGCCGGCGCGAGTGGCGCATGCTGTCCTTCCTCGGCGAGCAGCCGGGCACGCGCCTGACGGAGCTGGCGCAAAGCGCCGGGCTGGACAAGGTGCTGGCCAGCCGCGCCGTGCATGCCTTGATGGCGCGTGGTCTGGTGCTGCGCGCCACGCGCGAGACGGACCGGCGGGCGGCGGCGTTCGTGCTGAGCGAGGAGGGCGAGGCGGTCTACCGGCAGGCCTTTGCGCAGGCGCAGGCCTTCAACGCGCGCCTGGCCGCCTGCCTGGCTCCGGAGGAGGCGCGGGTGCTGGGGCGTTGCCTGTCCCGCCTGCAAGCCGAGGCCGAAACCTTGCTGGCGCAGGCGCAAGCGCTGCCCGACACCGTACCCGCGCCTGCGCAGTTGCCCCAGGATTGGTGGCGCCAGCCGTAAGGTCCGGCCGCTGGCTTCCGACTGCACCCTGCGACTTCCTGCTCCTACACTTGTAGACTTGGAGTCAGCGCGTGCACTGCCTGGAGCCTGCCATGCCGCTTGTTCGTCTCTTTTCGCCCCGGCTGCGCGCCGCCACCGCCGCGGCGCTGGTGCCCGCCTGCCTGCTCGCTGCCCCGCTTGCCCTTGCCGCGCCCCAGCCTCCCGCACCGGCGCAAGCGCTGACGCGCCAGGCGGTGGCCGCCTACGACGCAGGCGCCTTCGATGCGGCCTTGCGCGACTTTGCCAAGGCGGCCGAGCAGGGCAACCGGCTGGCCCAGTTCAATTACGCGATGATGATGCTGCGCGGCGAGGGCACGCCGGTGCGCCCGCAGGAGGCGCTGGTCTGGCTGCGCCGCGCCGCCGACAACGACATGACCCACGCCCAGTTCACTTTTGGCGAGCTGTACGAGCACGGCGAACTGGTGCCGCGCTCGCTGGAATCCGCCAACGAGTGGTACCGCCGCGCGGCGGAAGGCGGCCATGTGCAGGCCCAGGTCGAGCTGGCGACGAACTACTTTACCGGGCGCGGCGTGGCGCGCGACTACGGCAAGGCATTCCAGTGGTACAGCCGCGCCGCCAGCGCCGGCGACGGCGGCGCGCAATACATCGTCGGCAGCTACTACGAGCGTGGCGAGCCCGGCGTGGTGGAAAAAGACATCGAGCAGGCCAAGATCTGGTACGCCCGCTCCGCCTCGCACGGAGACCCCGGCGCGCTGGCCAAGCTGCGCTCGCTGCTGGAGCAGGGGCTGAAAGACAAGGCGAAAGCCAATCCCAAAGGAGCCGGCGCCATGTAATGCCCCGGTCGCATTGCCATGGTGCCATATCAGGTGGAGTAGCCGCGGCCAGGCTGACGCCGGCCGGAGCAGAGCGTAATCAAGGGGGAAGCCGCGCCTCGTCGAGCCCGGGGCGGTACAACTCTTGCTTGTAAGCACAACACAAAACCTGCGCAATGGGAGGCCCGAGTGGCAACGCACGTCGCACTGAACCACGTCACCCACTACCGGTATGACCGGCCGGTGAAACTCTCGCCGCAAGTGGTACGGCTCCGGCCCGCCCCACACTGCCGCACCCCCATTCTTTCGTATTCGCTGCGCATCGAGCCCGAGCAGCATTTCATCAACTGGCAGCAGGACCCGTTCGCCAACTACCTGGCCCGGCTGGTGATCCCCGAGCCCACGACCGGGTTCAAGATCACCGTCGACCTGGTGGTCGAGATGGCGGTCTACAACCCGTTCGACTTCTTCCTGGAACCCTACGCCGAGCGTTTCCCCTTCAGTTACGAGGCGGGCCTGGCGCACGAACTGGCGCCCTATATGGTCAAGGGCGAGCCGACGCCGCGCTTTGCCGCCTTCGTGGAGAGCATCCCGCGCACGCCGCAGGTCACCATCGATTTCCTGGTGGGCCTGAACCAGCGCCTGCAGGAGGACATCCGCTACCTGATCCGCATGGAGCCCGGCGTGCAGACGCCCGAGCAGACGCTGGAATCCGGCGCGGGCTCCTGCCGCGATTCGGGCTGGCTGCTGGTGCAGACGCTGCGCCACCTGGGTCTGGCGGCGCGCTTCGTATCCGGCTACCTGCTGCAACTGGCGCCCGACGTGAAATCCATCGACGGCCCCAGCGGCACCGAGGTGGACTTCACCGACCTGCACGCCTGGTGCGAGGTGTACCTGCCCGGCGCGGGCTGGGTCGGCCTGGATCCCACCTCCGGCCTGCTGGCCGGCGAGGGCCATATCCCGGTGGCGTGCACGCCCGAGCCCAGCAGCGCGGCGCCGGTCAGCGGCGCGGTGGACGAGAGCGAGGTGAGCTTTCACCACGAGATGTCGATCACCCGCATCTATGAATCGCCGCGGGTGACCAAGCCCTATACCGAGGAGCAGTGGCAGGCCGTGGCCGCCACCGGCGCCGAGGTCGATCGCTTGCTCAACGCGCAGGACGTGCGCCTGACCATGGGCGGCGAGCCTACCTTTGTCGCGGTCAGGGACCGCGACGGCGCGGAGTGGAACACGGACGCGCTCGGTCCCACCAAGCGCGCCTATGCCACCGAACTGGTGCATAAACTGCGCGGCCGATACGGCGAGGGTGGTTTCCTGCACTTCGGCCAGGGCAAGTGGTACCCCGGCGAGCAACTGCCGCGCTGGGCCTTGTCGATCTGCTGGCGCGCCGATGGCCAGCCTTGCTGGCAGGATCCGTCGCTGTTCGCCGACGAGCGCGAGCCGGGCGACTACACGGAGGCCGACGCGCAGCGTTTCCTCGACAGCCTGGCCGGCCGGCTCGGCCTCAATCCGGACTTTGTGCAGCCCGGCTATGAAGACACCTGGTATTACCTCTGGCGCGAGCGCCGGCTGCCGGTCAACGTCGACCCCATGGACGCGCGGCTGGACGACGAGATGGAGCGCATGCGCCTGCGCCGCGTGTTCGATGGCGGGCTGTCGCGGCCGACCGGCTACGTGCTGCCGCTGCGCCGCACCGGCGAGGAGGATGGCCCTGCCTTGTCCGGCCAGCGCTGGATCAGCGGACCGTGGTTCTTCCGCGACGACCGCATGTACCTGCTGCCCGGCGATTCGCCGATGGGCTATCGCCTGCCGCTCGATGCCCTGCCCTGGGTCAGCGAGGCGGACTACCCCTGGCAGTTCGACCAGGACCCGTTCGCGGTACGCTCGCCGCTACCCACCGGCGCACAGCTGCGCACGCAGTTGCCGGGCCTTGCCGGCTCGGGCGCCGAGACTGGCCAGGGTCACGGGATTCGCGCCAGCACCGCGGCTTTCCCGGCACCCGGCTCCGCGATGGCAAGGAGCGCAGTTGCCGGTGCCGGCAGGGCCGCGGGCATTGCCGTCGGTGCCGGCACGCCCGGCGGCCAGGCGGCCGACCTGGCGCGCGTGCCCGGACGCGGCGAATCCGCGGGCTGGATCACCCGCACCGCGCTCTGCGTGGAGGTGCGCCACCCCAGCCGCGCCGCGGGCCCCAAGGCCGAGAGCAAGGCTGCTGGCGACAAGCGCGGCATGCTCTATGTTTTCATGCCGCCGCTGACCGTGCTGGAGGATTACCTGGAACTGCTGGCGGCGGTGGAAGCCACCGCCGCCGGGCTGGGCGTGAAGATCGTGCTCGAAGGCTACCCGCCCCCGCGCGACGTGCGCCTGAAGGTGCTGCAGGTCACGCCCGATCCCGGCGTGATCGAGGTCAATATCCATCCCGCGGCCAACTGGGACGAACTGGTCGACCATACCGAGTTTCTCTACCAGGCCGCCCACGAAACCTACCTCAGCACCGAGAAGTTCATGCTCGACGGCCGCCACACCGGGACCGGCGGCGGCAACCACTTCGTGCTGGGCGGCGCCACGCCGGCCGACAGTCCCTTCCTGCGCCGCCCCGATGTGCTGTCCAGCCTGATCGCGTACTGGCACAACCATCCCTCGCTGTCCTACCTGTTCTCGGGCATGTTCATCGGCCCCACCAGCCAGGCGCCGCGTGTGGACGAGGCACGCAACGACCAGCTGTACGAACTCGAGATCGCCTTTGCCGAACTGCAGCACCAGCTCGACCGCCTGAGCGGCACGCAAGGGGCGGCGGGCGCCAATGGCGCGCACGTGCCGCCGTGGCTGGTCGACCGCGCGTTGCGCAATATCCTGATCGATGTCACCGGCAACACCCACCGCAGCGAGTTCTGCATCGACAAGCTCTACTCGCCCGACGGCCCTACCGGCCGGCTCGGCCTGCTGGAGCTGCGCGCGTTCGAGATGCCGCCGCACGGGCGCATGAGCCTGGTGCAGCAACTGCTGCTGCGCGCGCTGGTGGCACGCTTCTGGCGCGAGCCGTATCGCGCGCGGCTCACGCGCTGGGGCACCGAGTTGCACGACCGCTTCCTGCTGGGCACCTTCGTGCAGATGGATTTCGACGACGTGCTCGCCGAGATGCGCGAGGCGGGCTTCGCCTTCGACAACGCCTGGTTCGCCCCGCATTTCGAGTTCCGCTTCCCGCGCGTGGGCGAACTGGCGGCGGGCGGGCTGGCGCTGACGCTGCGCGCCGCGCTGGAGCCGTGGCACGTGATGGGCGAGGAGGGCAGCGCCGGCGGCACCGTGCGCTATGTGGATTCCTCGCTGGAACGCATCGAAGTGCGCGTGCTGGGCCTGAACGACAGCCGCCACGTGGTTACGGTCAACGGCCGCGCGGTGCCGCTGCAGCCCACCGGGCGCGTGGGCGAGTTCGTGGCGGGGGTGCGCTACCGGGCCTGGGCGCCGCCGTCCGCGCTCCATCCCACCATCGCGTCGCACGCGCCGCTGACTTTCGACGTGGTGGACACCTGGATGGGACGCAGCATCGGCGGATGCCAGTATCATGTTTCGCATCCGGGCGGGCGCAGCTACGAGACCTTCCCGGTCAATGCCTACGAGGCCGAAAGCCGGCGCCTGACACGCTTCTTCACACTCGGACACACACCGGGCGTGATGCGCGTGGAGGAACCCCGCCGCGGCCTCGAGTTTCCGTTCACGCTGGATTTGCGGCAACGCTGATCCGGCTCGCCCCCAAGCCGCGCCCCCGTGCCTCAACAGCCATCACTGCCTTTCGATGAATCCACCCCCGCGGCAGACGCGGTGATGCACCGCGCGCGGCCGGTGCCGCCCGGCCACCTTGACGAACTGGGCGCGTGCGGCGACGGGCTGCGCGCGCCGTGGGCGAGCTTCTTCCAGGTGCTGGGCGAGGAAGGCATCGACGGCCTCGACCAGCAGGCCGCCGCCATGGCGCGCCAGATCCGCGACAACGGCGTGACCTACAACGTGTACGCGGACAACGCCGACAAGGCTGGCGCACGCGCCTGGGCGCTGGACCTGCTGCCCTTCCTGGTCGCCGAGGACGACTGGGAGCGGATCGAGCGCGGCGTGATCCAGCGGGCCGAGCTGGCCAACGCCGTGGTGGCCGACATCTACGGGCCGCAGACCCTGCTGTCCAAGGGCTTGCTGCCGGCCGGCCTGGTCTTCGGCCATCCCGGCTACCTGCGCCCGCTCAAGGGCTACCAGCCGCCGGGCGGCAATTTCCTGCATATCGTCGCGGTGGACCTGGCGCATACCGTGGCGGGCGGCTGGACCGTCATGGCCCACCGCACGGAAACGCCTTCGGGCATGGGCTACGCGCTGGAAAACCGGCTGATCATCTCCAGCCTGTTCACCGATGCGTTCCGCGAGCTGCGCGTGCGGCGCCTGCCCGCCGCGTTCACGCAACTGGTGGCCACGCTGGCGCAGCAGCCCGCGGCGCAGCCACCCGCGCCCGAATCCGCTGCCGGCATGGCGGTGGCGGTCAGCAAGCACATCGTGCTGCTCACCCCGGGCCCCTATAACGAAACCTATTTCGAGCACACCTTCCTGGCCCGCTACCTCGGCATCACGCTGGTCGAGGGCAAGGACCTGACCGTGCGCAACGACGTGGTCTACCTGAAGACCCTGGCCGGGCTCGAACGCGTCGACGTGGTACTGCGCCGCCTGGACGATGCCTATTGCGATCCGGTCGAGCTGCGGCAGGACTCCACGCTTGGCGTGCCCGGCTTGCTGCAGGCGATGCGCGCGGGCAATGTGCTGGTCTCCAACGCGCCCGGCTCGGGCTTCCTGGAAACGCCGGCCATCCACGGTTTCCTGCCCGCCATCGCCCGCGAACTGCTGGGCGAGCCGTTGCTGCTGCCCGGCGTGCCGAGCTGGTGGTGCGGCGAGGCCACCGCGCGCGCGGAAGCGCTCGCGCAATTCAGCGAAGCCTTCCTGATGCCGACCTATCCGCGCGGCATGGCGCAGCCGTGGGAAGGGCCACGGCTGGGCATGGAGCGCGGCCTGCAGCGGCTGGCCGACTGGCGCGAGCGCATCGAGCAGGTGCCCGATCTGTTCACCATCCAGGCCGATCTGCCGCTGTCGCACGCGCCGCGCTGGGAAGGCCCGCATATCGGCTCGCGCATGGCCATGCTGCGGGTCTACGCCATCGCCGACGGGCGCGGCGGCTGGCAGGTGATGCCGGGCGGCTTTACCCGGCTCGCGGGAGAAGGGCAGCCGGCGGTTTCGATGCAGCTCGGCGGGTCCAGCGTCGATACCTGGGTGCTGTCGAGCCAGCCGGCACAGCCGGTGCCGATGCCGCCGCCGTTCCCGATGGGCAGCACGGGCCTGGGGCCAGCCCCCAAGCCGCTGGCGGTATCGAGCCGCGCCGCCGAGAACCTGTTCTGGGCCGGCCGCTATGCCGAGCGTGCGGAGAACAATGTGCGCCTGTGCCGGCTAGTGCTGGGCTCGATCGAGAGCAGCGACGACCGCGACGACAGCGCGCTCGACGTGATCGGCGAACTGGTGCAGGCCTGCGGCCTGCTGCCGACCGGCGCCCCGCAGCCGCGGGCCTCGCTGCGCGTGTTCGAGCGCAGCCTGGTATCCGCGCTGGCGGAAGACGCCGGCTGGACCAGCGTGGGCCAGAACCTGGCCAGTCATGTGCATGCCGCCACCGAGATCCGCAACCGGCTGTCCAACGATCACTGGCGCACCATCCTGGCCGCGCGCAACGATTTCGGCGACGCGATGGCGGCCGCTTGTGGCGGCAGCCCGGGCGCGGCGGGCAGCGACGCCGGCTACTACGACCGGCCGCGCGTGCTGGCGGCGCTGGATCGCCTGGGCATGCAGCTCGCCGCCATCAGCGGCGCCCAGGGCGACCGCATGACCCGGGATGAAGCCTGGCGCCTGCTGTTCATCGGCCGCCATATCGAACGCGTGGCCACGCTGTCGACCTTCCTGCAGGTGTTCGCGCACAACGGCGCGCTGCTGCACCGGACCTGCTTCGACCTGGTGCTGCACCTGTTCGACAGCACGCTGACCTTCCGCGCGCTCTATCCCGGCCGCTCCGATGTGCCGGCGCTGGTCGACCAGATCGTGATCGAGCCCACCAATCCGCGCGGGCTCTATGGCGTGCTGGCGCGGCTGCGCGTCAAGCTCGGCCAGGTCACGCCCCCGGCCAGTCCGGCAGGCACCGGGCGTTTGCCGCTGCCGCAGTTCCTGCCCACGGTGGAGACGCTGCCTGGCTGGGAGGCGCTATGCGAGCGTGATGCCGACGGGCAATACACCAATCTGGTGCAATTGTGCGGGCAACTGACGAGCATGATGGTGCAATTGTCCGACGAAATCAGTGCGCGCTACTTCAGCCATGCCGGCATGGCCGGGACGGGTGCCTGGGCCGGGGTGCAGCCATGACCGCGGCGATGAACGAGACGACCGCCGCCGCCGCCGTCGCGCCCGCGACACCCGCGCCGCGCGCCGCATCCGTGCTGACCGTCCACCACAAGACCATCTACGACTACACCGCGCCGGTGGAAAACGCCCAGCAGCGCGCCGTGGTGTTCCCGGTCACTTGCCCGTGGCAGGCGGTGCTCTCGCACAGCACGCTGATCGAGCCGGCGCCGTCGCACCAGCGTGCCGACACCGATGCCTTCGGCAACAACGTGCTGTACTTCACCATCGACGTGCCGCACGACTTCATGCAGCTCGCCTGCGAGAGCACGGTCAGCCTGACGCCGCGCTGGGAGGCGCTCGATCCCGCCGCCAGCATGCCGTGGGAAGCCGCCGTGGCAGCGCTGCGCTTTCGCGCCGGCCA
This sequence comes from Cupriavidus sp. 01L45, assembly GCF_056399885.1. Classification (NCBI taxonomy): domain Bacteria; kingdom Pseudomonadati; phylum Pseudomonadota; class Betaproteobacteria; order Burkholderiales; family Burkholderiaceae; genus Cupriavidus; species Cupriavidus sp. 01L45. The sequence continues at coordinate 49,434 of NZ_JBFTSG010000065.1, forward strand.
GCCCTTCATGCCGCAGAGCGAGTTCTGCTTCGCCTCGCCCAACATAGCGCTGCATCCGGACCTCAAGGCCTACGCGCTGGCCAGCTTCGCGCCCGGCACGACAGTGGTGGCGGGCGCCATCGACCTGATGCACCGCATCCATGCCGACTTCGAATACCACGCCACCGCCACCGAGGTCGATACGCCGGCGCTGCAGGCCTTCGGCCTGCGCAGCGGCGTGTGCCAGGATTTCGCCCAGGTGATGATCGGCTGCCTGCGCTCGCTTGGCCTCGCCGCGCGCTATGTCAGCGGCTACTTGCGCACCGAACCGCCGCCCGGCCAGCCCAGGCTGATCGGCGCCGACGCCTCGCACGCGTGGCTGTCGGTCTACTGCCCGCTGGCCGGCTGGGTCGACCTCGATCCCACCAACGATGTGCTGGCCGACACCGGCCACGTCACGCTGGCATTCGGGCGCGACTACAGCGATGTCTCGCTGCTGCGCGGTGTCATCTTCGGCGGCGGCGCGCACGATGTCGAAGTGGAGGTCAGCGTGTTGCCGCTCGTGTAGCGACGCCGCAGCGGTCAGCGGCTGGCAAGCCAATTGCTTGTCGGTAGCCTGGGTTTGCCGAGAAAAGGGGGAATCATCATGCTAAGCCGCACCGCCGACCACCTGTTCTGGATGGCCCGCTACACCGAGCGTGCGGAGAACACCGCACGCATGCTCGACGTCAACTACCAGGCCTCAATGCTGCCGCAGTCGCCCGACGTGGCCCGGCAAGGCTGGCTGGCGATGCTCGATGTGACCGAACTCACGCCGGTATTTGCCGCGCATCACGGCGCGGTGGCGCACGGGGAGGTGATCGACTTCATGGTGCGGGACCTGAGCCATCCCGCGTCGATCATGTCGTGCCTGCGCGCCGCCCGCGAAAACGCCCGTGCGGTGCGCGGCGCGCTTACCACGCCGCTTTGGGAGACCATCAACACCACCTGGCTCGATGTGCAGCAGATGGTTGCCGACGGGATCCTGCGGCACGACCCGGCGCAGTTCTTCGAGTGGGTGAAGTTCCGCTCTCACCTTACGCGCGGCGTGGAAGCCGGGACCATGCTCAAGGACGAAGCCTATTGCTTCATGCGCCTGGGGACGTTCCTGGAACGGGCGGATAACACGGCCCGCATTCTCGATGTCAAGTTCCAGGCTACCGACCTGGGGCAGCAGCAGGACGACTTCTATCAGTGGGCTGCCGTATTGCGTTCGGTGTCGGGGCTGGAGATGTATCGCAAGGTTTATCGATCGGTGGTTACGCCGGAACGCGTGGCGGAGTTGCTGATCGTGCATCCGGATATGCCGCGGTCGCTGGCGGCGAGTTTGCGGGAGGTGGTTTCGTTGCTGGCGCAGGTCAGGAATGCGCAGTCAGTGGAGACGGAGAGGCGGGCGGGGAAGCTGCATGCCGAGCTTAAATTCACTCGGATCGAGGATATTTTTTCTGTTGGGATTCATGGGTGGCTTAGTGATTTTCTTCGCAGGATCCATGAGTTGGGGGGTGGGGTTAGTCGGGATTTTTTGATGAAGGGGGTGTAGGGGTAGGGGTAGGGGCAAACCATTGGCTTTTTTGTCGGTGCTTGGTCTTTGATTTGAGCGGTGTTGGCTCTTGCACCCAACAGCGTACGACATCCCCCTGCGGGGGACGCCGTACGCAGTTGGGTGCGCAAAGCCAAATACTCCAACGCCAGCTTATGCCGCGGATCCAGATGAATCATCGGCATCGCATGCTGATGCGACTCCCGGATCTTCACGGACGACGACAACCGTGAATTCAGCACCGGCAACCCCTCGCCAACCAGCTCCTCAACCAGTTGCAACGGCAGGCTGGCCCTCGGCTGGAACTGGTTGATCACAATACCCTCGACTTCGAGATCCGCATTGTGGTCATGCTGGATCTCCTTCACATTGTCGAGCAGCGTATAAAGCGCACGGCGCGAGAAGTCGTCGCAGTCGAACGGAATCAGGCAGCGCTCGACAGCGATCAACGCGGAGCGGGTGTAGAAATTCAAAGCCGGCGGCGTGTCGATGTAGATCGCGTCGTACACCGCTTCCAGCTCGATCAGCGCATCGCGCAGCTTGTAGATCTTGTAGCGGGATTCGAGCTTGCCGTGCAGCGCGTCGAGCTCGGGATGGGCGGGCATCACATCGAGGTTCTCGAACGGCGTGGCATGGATGAACGAGGTGACTTCCACCGGCTTGAAGCTGTACGTCAGCGCGGTGTTGAAGAAGTCTGCCACGGTCGGGGTGGCTTCCGCGGCCTGCGTGCCGAGCAGGTACTGGCTGGAGTTGCCTTGCGCATCCAGGTCGATGACCAGGGTGCGCAGGCCTTCGCTGGCACTGATGGCGGCCAGGTTGCAAACGATGGTCGACTTACCGACACCGCCCTTCTGATTGAATACGACGCGCCGCATTTGAGCCCTTGGATGTGAACGTGCCAAAGGGAAGAGRATACCCTAGCGCGGTGTCATTTCAGCGGCCAAATCGCGCGACAGGCTACGTCTGTATCAGCCGCTTCTGACGCGAGATACTCATCAGTATCCCGATCCCCATGCCCAGCGTCACCAGCGCCGTCCCGCCATAGCTCATCAACGGCAACGGCACCCCCACCACGGGCAGGATGCCGCTCACCATCCCCATGTTGACGAACGCGTAGGTGAAGAAGATCAGCGTGATCGCCCCCGCCAGCAGCCGCGAGAACAGCGTCGGCGCGTTGGCCGCGATATACAGCCCGCGGAAGATCAGCAGCAGGTACAGCACCAGCAGCACCGCATTGCCCACCAGGCCGAATTCCTCCGAGAAGACCGCGAAGATAAAGTCGGTGTGCTTTTCCGGGATGAACTCCAGGTGCGTCTGCGTGCCCTTCAGCCAGCCCTTGCCGAAGACGCCGCCGGAGCCGATGGCGATGATCGATTGGATGGTGTGGAAACCCTTGCCGAGCGGGTCGGTGGTGGGATCCAGCAGCGTGCAGATGCGGTGCTGCTGGTAGTCGTGCAGGATCGGCCAGTTCACGCCGGGGGCGCACATATCGTGCTCGAAGGTGACCAGCGCGGTGATGGCCACCACCACGATGGCAAGCAGCGGCAGGATGATCTTCCACGACAGGCCGGCGAAATAGATCACATAGAGGCCGGCGGCCATGACCAGCAGGCCGGTGCCGAGGTCGGGCTGCTTGGCGATCAGGCCAACGGGCACGAGCAGCAGCACCAGCGCCAGCACGAAATCGAACCACCTGACCGAGCCCTCCCGTTTCTGGAAGTACCACGCCAGCATCAGCGGCATGGCGATCTTCATGATCTCGGAGGGCTGGATCACCATGCCGACGTAGAGCCAGCGGCGCGCACCCTTGCGGATCAGGCCGAACATGGCCACCGCGACCAGCAGGGCCACGCCTACCGTGTAGAGCGGCACCGCCACCCGCATCAGCGTCTGGGTCGGCAGGTAAGCGATGGCCCACATCACCACATAGGACAGCAGGATGTTGCGCAACTGGTCCTCGACCCGCCCGGGCATGTCGATGGCGGCGGAGTAGAGCGCCACGATGCCGGTGGCGAACAGCAGGAAGACGATCAGCGCCAGCGGCTTGTCGAAGCCGGTGATGGCCGTCTTGATGAACGATAGGACGCGGCGGCGATCCATGGCGCGTCTCCTTCAGCGTGTAGCGTTGGCGTTGCCGCCGGCCGCGGCGGGCGCGGTTGCCGGCTTGGCGCGGGGTTTGGAACTGGCCGGCCCCACCACGGCCTGCGCGGCAGGGGCGGGGGCCGGAGCCGGGCGGCTGTGGCCAAGGGCCTGCGCCATGCGCTCGTCCAGCGTCTGTACCGCCGAGGCCGGCGCGATGGCGGCGGGGTCGATCACCGGCGCCTGCACGGCGGAAGCGGCCGTGGCGGCAGCACCGGCACGGGCTGCGACGCGCGCGGCCGGCGCGCTGGCGCCTTCGCTGGTGGCGGCGGCCTCGCTGGCGCCCATGACCGTGGCGCTGGCGATGCTGGCGGTGTGGCCGGTGGTGAACACGCTGGGCGTATCCACCGGCGGCTTGCCGCCGGCGCGCTCCGATGCGGGCGGGGCGATGTTCTCCAGCTCTGCCGGCCACTTGCCGAGCAGGTAGTAATCCATCACCTTGCGCGCGATCGGCGCGGCCACGGCGCCGCCGAAGCCGGCGTTTTCCACGATCATCGCCAGCGCGATCTTCGGGTTGTCCGCCGGGGCGAATGCCGTATAGAGCGCATGGTCGCGCTTGCGCTCGTCCAGCGCGTGGTGGTTGTACTTCTCGTTCTTGCCCATGGTGAAGGTCTGGGCGGTACCGGTCTTGCCGGCCGACTCGTAGGCTGCGCCGGCAAAGGCGCGCGCAGCCGTGCCCGAGTGCGTCACGCCGACCATGGCGCGCTTGATCACGTCGATATCGGCCTGCTTGAACGGCAGCCGGTAGCTTTCCTTGGGCACCGTGAGCTCGCGGTCGCGGGTTATGGAATCCTCCACCGCCTTGACCAGGTGGGGCTTCATCGCGGAGCCGTTGTTGACCAGGATGGCGGTGGCGTTGGCCAGCTGCAGGATGGTGAAGCTGTTGTAGCCCTGTCCGATGCCAAGGGAGATGGTTTCGCCGTCATACCACTTCCGCTGCTCGGGCTTGCGGTAGGCGCGCTGCTTCCATTCGGTCGACGGCAGGATGCCGCGGCTCTCGCCTTCGATGTCGATGCCGGTGATCTGGCCGAAGCCCAGCGGCTTCATGAAGTCATGAATGGCGTTGACGCCCATGTCGCGCGCCAGCATGTAGTAATAGGTATCGCACGACTGCACGATGGAGGCGTTCATGTCCACCCAGCCGTGGCCGCCCGGCTTGTCGTCGCGGAAGGTATGGTTGCCCAGCGTGAATGAGCCCGGATCGTGCATGCCCCAGGCTGCGGTGCGCTTGCCGGTGGTGAGCGCCGCCAGCGCCATGAACGGCTTGTAGGTCGAGCCGGGCGGGTAGGTGCCGCGCAGCGGACGGTTCAGCAGCGGCTTGTCGGGCGAGCCGTTGAGTTCGTTCCAGGTATTGGTGTCGATCCCTTCGACGAACAGGTTGGGGTCGTAGGTCGGCTTGGAAACAAAGGCCAGGATGTCGCCGGTGGCCGGCTCGATCGCCACCAGCGCGCCGCGCTTGTCGCCAAAGAGCGCCTCGGCCAGCTGCTGCAGGCGGATGTCGAGCGACAGGATCAGGTTGTTGCCGGGCGTGGCGGGGGAGGTGGACAGCGTGCGGATGGGGCGTCCGCCCGCGCTCACTTCCACTTCCTCGAAGCCGGTCAGGCCGTGCAGTTCGGTCTCGTAGCTCTGCTCGATGCCGATCTTGCCGATGTAGTTGGAGCCCTTGTAGTTGTCGGCGTCCTTGCGCGGATCGTACTTGGCGCCTTCGGCGCTGTTGGCCTCGTCCATGGCCTCGATGCGTTCCTGGTCGCGCTGCGAGATGCGGCCGAGGTAGCCGATCACGTGCGAGGCGGACTCGCCCATCGGGTACTGGCGGAACAGCCGCGCGCGCACGTCCACGCCGGGAAAGCGGAAGCGCTGCGCGGAGAAACGCGCCACTTCCTCGTCGGTGAGCTGGCTGCGGATCGGCAGGCTCTCGAAGCTGCGGGATTCTTCCATCAGCCGCTTGAAGCGGCGGCGGTCGCGCGGCTGGATGTCGATCAGCTGGGCTAGTTCCTCGATGGTGTTGTCGAGCGTGTCGGACAGCTTGGACGGCGTGATTTCCAGCGTGTAGGCGGAATAGTTGCGCGCCAGCACCACGCCGTTGCGGTCCATGATGATGCCGCGGTTGGGCTCGATCGGCGCCACCGAGATGCGGTTGTCCTCGGCCTTGGCCGAGTACTGGTCATGCTTGTACCACTGCAGCCAGAGAAAGCGCGTGAACAGCAGGCCGAAGCAGATCACGGCAAACAGGCCCGCCGCCGCTACGCGGATGCGGAAGCGGCCGAGCTCCTGTTCGACATTGCGTATTTCGGTCATGGTACTGCGTCAGCCTTGCGGTTTGCCGCGCACCCCAGGGGGCCGCGGCGGGACATCGGTTGGGGTAAAGCGTCAGATCGGCCGGGTTTCGTCCACGTCCGCGCTGCGGCGCTGCGGCGCCAGCAGCATGCCGGTGGCCAGCGGCCACAGCAGCGCCTCGATGCCCGGCGCCAGCAGCAGCTGCCAGCCGGGCAGCGGCGCGCCCATGGCCAGGCGGATCACCACCGGCACCGCGTGGGCGACGAACAGCAGCGGCAGCACGTGCAGCGCCTGGGTATAGACGGTGAACCACAGCACGCGCCGATGGATGGTGATGGCGAAGTACGCCAGCAGCGAGTAGGCCATGGCGTGCTCGCCCAGCAGGCGCGCATCGTGCACATCCATCAGCAGGCCGAGCGCGAACGCCACGCCCATGCCGACCTTGCGCGGCTGGTGGATGTTCCAGAACACCAGCACCAGCGCCACCATGTCGGGCACCCACAGCGTGGTGCCCCAGGGCATCAGGTTGAACAGGAAGGCCAGTACGAAACTCAGCGCGATAAACGCGGGGTTGACCGGGCGCAGCAGGTATTGGGGATTGGTCAACGCTTGACCTCCTTGGCGGCGGCGGGCTTGTCCGCGGGTTTTTCCGCCGCCTTGTCGGCAGGTTTGTCGGCCGGCTTTGCGGCGGGCTTCGCCGCCGGCTTGGCGTCGGCGCGTTCGGCGTCCTTCACGCCCGGCCGGTCGGCCCTGACGATCCTGGCTTCCTTGGCGTCGCGCGGGCCGTCGATGGATTCGCGCGGCGGCAGCTGGGCTTCGTAGCGGATCACCAGCAGCTGGCGGTGCGAGCGCACCCCGGCCACCGGCTCGCAGTACACACGCGAGAAGGCGGTATCCGCCTTGCGCTCGATCTGCACGATCCGGGCAACCGGCAGGCCGGGCGGGTAGGTGCCGTCCAGGCCCGAGGTGACCAGCAGGTCGCCCTGCTGCAGGTCGGCCGAGGCGGCCATGAAGCGCAGGTCCAGCAGGCCGGCGCGGGCGCCGCCGAAGGCTACGCTGCGCAGGCCGTTGCGCACGACCTGCACCGGAATGGCCTGTTCCTTGTCGGTCAGGAGCGTGACTTCGGACTGGAACGGCGACACGCGCGTCACCTGGCCGATCACGCCGCGTTCGTCGATCACCGGATAGCCCGCGCGCAGGCCGTGCTGGCTGCCGCGGTCGATCACGATGCGCTGGCTGTAGGGGTCGCGGGCGTCGTACAGGATCTCGGCCGACGTCACCGGCGTGGCCGACTGCTGCACCAGGCCGAGCAGCTTGCGCAACTGATTGTTCTCGGCTTCGAGCTGGGACTGGCGCACCGAGCCCTCGGCCTCGGCCACCATGCGGCGCCTGAGTTCGCGGTTCTCGCTGGCCAGGGCGGCCGCTGACTGGGCGTAGTCGAAGGTGGCGCGCAGTGCATCGCGCGGCACCAGCACGGTGCGCTCGACCGGCATCAGCACGGTGGCGGCAACCTGGCGCACCACGCGCAGGGCGTCAAAGCGCGCATCGACGATGAGCAGCGCCAGCGCGATCGTCACATAGAAGACGAGGCGCGCGACGGCGGAAGTGCCCTGCTTGAAGAGCGGCGGCGGAGTGTAATCCATTTACCCGTGCGCTGGCAGAAAGGTCTCCCGGTCCCGTAGGCACGACAGCGCCGCGGCGCGCCAGCCAGCGTGGCTGGGGCGTCGCGGCGCGGTGTGTTGCACGGGCTCGGGCCGGGTCGGGAGGGTGGCGCGGCACGGCGCGGCCCCGACCAGGTAGTCCGGCAGGCCGCGTCGCGCCACGAGCGATTCCTCTGCTGATTCTTTATTCGTAAGAGAAGATGCTGCCCAGCTTGTCCATGCGTTCGAGCGCCATGCCGGAGCCGCGCACCACGCAGGTCAGCGGGTCTTCGGCAACCAGCACCGGCAGGCCGGTTTCCTCGGCCAGCAGGCGATCCAGGTCGCGCAGCAGCGCGCCGCCGCCGGTCAGCATCATGCCGCGCTCGGCGATGTCGGCGCCGAGTTCCGGCGGGGTCTGTTCGAGCGCGATCTTGACTGCCGACACGATCTGGTTGAGCGGATCGGTCAGGGCTTCCAGGATCTCGTTGGAGGACACCGTGAAGGCGCGCGGGATGCCTTCGGACAGGTTGCGGCCCTTGACTTCCATTTCGCGGACTTCGGAGCCGGGGAAGGCCGAACCGATGGCCTTCTTGATGGCTTCGGCGGTCTGCTCGCCGATCAGCATGCCGTAGTTGCGGCGGATGTAGTTGACGATGGCTTCATCGAACTTGTCGCCGCCCACGCGCACCGAACCCTTGTAGACCATGCCGCCCAGCGAGATGATGCCCACCTCGGTGGTGCCGCCGCCGATATCCACCACCATCGAGCCGGACGGCTCCGACACGGGCAGGCCGGCGCCGATCGCGGCCGACATCGGCTCCTCGATCAGGTACACCTGGCTGGCGCCGGCGCCCAGCGCCGATTCGCGGATGGCGCGGCGCTCGACCTGGGTCGAGCCGCACGGCACGCAGATGATGATGCGCGGCGAGGGACGCAGCAGCTTGGTGTCGTGCACCATCTTGATGAACTGCTTGAGCATCTGCTCGGTGACGGTGAAGTCGGCGATCACGCCGTCTTTCATCGGGCGGATGGCCTCGATGTTGCCCGGGACCTTGCCCAGCATCTGCTTGGCTTCCTTGCCGACCGCCTGGATGGTTTTCTTGGCGTTGGGCCCGCCTTCCTGGCGAATCGCGACGACGGACGGCTCGTCAAGGACGATGCCCTTGTCGCGCATATAGATCAGGGTGTTGGCGGTGCCGAGGTCGATCGCGAGATCGTTCGAAAAGTAGCTGCGGAGAAATCCGAACATCAGGAATCCTGTTTTCTGGTGGTTCGCGAGTATGCGAAGTGGCCGGCGCCGCTGCGGGGCCAGCCACGATATTCATAGCGACGGGTAGTATTAAGGCCCCCGGTCGTTCGGTGGGGCCGGCGCCGTTGCCAGCCTGCCACAGGGGGCGTGCTGTCAGGGCCGGGGCCGCCAACCAAGGCCGTCTCGCCGGGTGGCGGAAACGACCTGTACGGGTACCTTTGATTAGACCACGCGCGAAAGTTCGGTGGAACGGCACCGCAATTACAATTTAATTGCTGGCGGGGGCGGTCTAATCGGAGGAACCTGTCTGTATCCCTTGCCTGCCTTCGGCATCGCACCGCCGGCTGGTGGCCTGGCGATGTGGCCAATGCTGCGATCCGTGGGTCCGGGGGACCGTAGGGTGACCCACAAAGCTCCGCGGCACGCGGTTTTGCACCAATGTGCACCAATGTGACGAAGGCGCTGCCAAAGGATGGCAACGCGCAATGATACCTTATAATTCCCCCTGTTTCGGGGGCTTCTACCCCGAAAAAACCTGTAACTTTGACGATTCCCGGGCGCTCCCGGCAGCACTCGCCGGCCCGCCCCGGCCGCGCCCGCATCGCCTTTCGCACCGACCCCAAGCCATGGCTCTCGACCTATCCGACGTCAAGCGCATCGCCCACCTTGCCCGCATCGAAATCAACGATGCCGAGGCCGGGCAGACGCTTGTGCAGCTCAATCAATTCTTCTCCCTGGTCGAACAGATGCAGGCGGTCGATACCACCGGCATCGTGCCGCTGGCCCACCCGCTGTCCGCGGTGCGCGAGATGTCGCAGCGGTTGCGCGACGACGCCGTGACCGAGCCCAACCGCCGCGAGGACTACCAGCGTCCCGCGCCGGCCACCGAAGGCGGCCTCTACCTGGTGCCCAAGGTCATCGAATAAAGGTCATCGAACACCGGCCCTCGAACCAGCGGCTGCGCCGCGCCGCCGCCAGGCGGCGCCGGCAGCCATCACCTGCCAAGCCAAACCGACCGACATGTCCTTTTCCGCATCTACCGTGACCTCCCTGCGCGAGCTCTCCGACGCGCTGGCGGCACGCACCGTCTCCGCCGAAGAACTGGCGCGCGATTACCTGGCCCGCATTGAGCAGGCCAGCGCGCTCAACGCCTTTGTCGACGTCAACCCCGAACTCACGCTGGCGCAGGCCCGCGCCGCCGACGAGCGCCGCGCGCGCGGCGAAGCCGGCCTGCTGACCGGCGTGCCGATCGCCCACAAGGACGTGTTCGTCACGCGTGGCTGGCGCGCAACAGCGGGTTCGCGCATGCTCGCCGACTATGAAAGCCCGTTCGACGCCTCCGTGGTCGAGCGCCTGGCCGCCGCCGGCATGGTCACGCTGGGCAAGACCAATATGGACGAGTTCGCGATGGGCTCGTCCAACGAGAACTCGCACTTCGGCCCGGTGAAGAACCCCTGGGATGCCAGCCGCGTGCCGGGCGGCTCCTCGGGCGGCTCGGCCGCCGCCGTGGCAGCCGGGCTCGCGCCCGCCGCCACCGGCACCGACACCGGCGGCTCGATCCGCCAGCCGGCCTCGTTCTCGGGTATTACCGGCATCAAGCCCACCTATGGCCGCGTGTCGCGCTACGGCATGATCGCTTTCGCCTCCTCGCTCGACCAGGGCGGCCCGATGGCACATACCGCCGAGGACTGCGCCATGCTGCTGGGCGCCATGGCCGGCTTCGACGAGCGCGACTCGACCAGCCTCGCGCCCGCCCAGGGTGGTGTCGACGAGGACTACACGCGCCTGCTGGGCAAGCCGCGCACCGGCGCCAGCGTTGAGAGGCCACTGTCCGGGCTGCGCATCGGCCTGCCCACCGAGTATTTCGGCAAGGGGCTGTCGGCAGACGTGGAACAGGCCGTGCGCGCCGCGCTCGCCGAGTACGAGAAGCTGGGCGCCACGCTGGTCGAGGTGTCGCTGCCCAAGACCGAGCTGTCGATCCCCGTGTACTACGTGATCGCGCCGGCCGAGGCCTCGTCCAACCTGTCGCGTTTCGACGGCGTGCGCTACGGCCATCGCGCCGCCGAGTACCGCGACCTGATGGACATGTACAAGAAGACCCGCGCCGAAGGCTTCGGCCCCGAGGTCAAGCGCCGCATCATGGTGGGCGCCTATGTGCTGTCGCATGGCTACTACGACGCCTACTACCTGCAGGCGCAGAAGATCCGCCGCATCATCGCCGACGATTTCCAGCGCGCCTTTACCCAGTGCGACGTGATCATGGGTCCGGTGGCGCCCACGGTAGCCTGGAAGCTGGGCGAGAAGAGCGCCGACCCGGTGCAGATGTACCTGGCCGACATCTTCACGCTGTCGACCAGCCTGGCCGGCCTGCCCGGCATGAGCGTGCCCTGCGGGCTGGGCGAGGGCGGCATGCCGGTTGGCCTGCAACTGATCGGCAACTACTTCGGCGAAGCCGAACTGCTGCAGACGGCGCACGCTTTCCAGCAGGCAACGGACTGGCACCTGCGCCGGCCTGCCAAGGCATGATCGCGCGGCGCTGGCTGGTCCGGCTCGCACTCGGCATCGGGCTGGCCGCCGCACTGGCGGCCTGCATCCCGCTGCCGCGCTTCGGCGGCGGGCCCACCCCGATCGCCAGCCGCGACATCGACCTTGCCGGCGATTGCCGCCGCACCGAGGAAGACGGCTTCCGCGAGGATGCCCAGCTGCGCGTGGCGGACAACAGCGTGCAGCAGTTGTCGTGGAAGCTGTGGGTGGGCAAGCGCGGTTCGTGCAGCTTCAACCTGGCCGAATTCCGCCAGACGCAGAAGAAGCCGCATATCGAGTTGCGCGCCAACGACGGCAGCGCCTGCAAGCTGATGGTCTGGCAGGATCCGCGCCGGGTCACGCTGGCCCACGCCAATTGCGAGGCACGGTGCTCGCCGGGCATCTACGAGGAAGCCTGGCCGGTGATGTTCGAACCCGGCACTGGCGGCTGTGCACAGACCCGATGAATCCGATGCACCCGCTCAGCGCCCTGTCCGGACTCGCCGCCCGCCTGCGGGATTTTTGCCTTGGCGCGTGCGCCCTGGTGCTGGCAAGCCACGGCGCGCTCGCGCATGCCTTCGTGCCGGAGGCCGGCATGCACGCCATGCCGCCGGCGCGGACGGTGCATTTTCCCGATGCCGACAAGGGCAATGCGCTCAGCGCCCACTGGTTCTTGCCGCAGCGCGGCGCGCTGGCGTCGGCGCAGGCATTGCCGGTGGTCATTGCGTTGCATGGCTGCGCCGGGCTCTACCAGAACGGCGGCGCGGATGCCGCGGCGCTGCAGGAGCGCTACCGGGAATACGTGCAATGGCTCTCCGCGCGCGGCTACGCCGTGTTGCTGCCCGACAGCTTCGGTCCGCGCGGCAAGCCGCAGGGCATCTGCACCGAAGCGCTGGCCGGGCGCGACATCGACGACGAAACGCGGCGCGGCGATGTCCTGGCGGCGCTGCGCTGGCTCGCGCGGCAGCCCGGCATCGACACGGCGCGCATTGTGCTGCTGGGCTGGTCCAACGGCGCGCAGGCGGTGCTCAGCACCATCGACGCCAGCCGCGACTGGCCGGCGGGCGCGCCGGCAATCGAGCGCGCCGTGGCCTTTTATCCTGGCTGCAAGCGCGCCGTGCAACGGCATGAATACCGCCTGCGCACGCCCTTGCTGCTGATGACCGGCGGCGCCGACGACTGGACCCCCGCCACCCGCTGCGCCATGTTGCGCGAGGCGGTCACGGCGCGCCAGCCCGATGCGCGCTTCCGGCTGGAGATCTACCCTGGCGCGTATCACGGCTTTGACGGCACCAGCGAACTGCGGGTGCGGCGCGATGTGCCCAACGGCGCGCGTCCCGGCCTGGGCGTGACCGAGGGCGGCGACCCGGTCGCGCGCGGCGCGGCGCTGGCGCAACTGGATTCGTGGCTGGCCAGCCCGAATCCGTGAGATGAATACCGGCATGGCGCCGCGGTCGGATGCGAAATGCGCGCGCGATGCCGATGAACACGTAGCAGACGTAGCAAACACGTAGCAACACATACAGCACACGAACAGGAATACCGCCATGCAATGGGAAGTGGTGATCGGCCTCGAGACGCACACGCAGTTGTCGACGGCCTCCAAGATTTTTTCCGGTACCTCCACCGCCTTCGGCGCGGCGCCGAACACGCAGGCCTCGCCGGTCGACCTGGCGCTGCCCGGCGTGTTGCCGGTGCTCAACCGCGGCGCGGTCGAGCGCGCCATCGAGTTCGGGCTGGCGATCGGCGCCACCATCGCGCCGCGCAGCATCTTCGCGCGCAAGAACTACTTCTACCCCGACCTGCCCAAGGGCTACCAGATCAGCCAGTACGAGATCCCGGTGGTGCAGGGCGGCAGCATCAGCATCCAGGTCGAAGGCAAGAAGGGCGAGACCTACGAGAAGACCGTGCAGCTCACGCGCGCCCACCTCGAGGAAGACGCCGGCAAGTCGCTGCACGAGGATTTCGCCGGCATGACCGGCATCGACCTGAACCGCGCCGGCACGCCGCTGCTGGAGATCGTTACCGAGCCCGACATGCGCAGCTCGGCCGAGGCCGTGGCCTACGCCAAGGCCCTGCACGCGCTGGTGATGTGGCTGGGCATCTGCGACGGCAATATGCAGGAAGGCAGCTTCCGCTGCGACGCCAACGTGTCGGTGCGCCCCTACGGCAGCCCCACGCTGGGCACGCGCCGCGAGATCAAGAACCTGAATTCGTTCCGCTTCCTGCAGCAGGCCATCGACTACGAAGTCCAGTGGCAGATCGCCGAGATCGAGGACGGCCGCGCCATCCAGCAGGCCACCGTGCTGTTCGATCCGGACACCGGCGAGACGCGCGCGATGCGCACCAAGGAAGATGCGCACGATTACCGCTACTTCCCCGACCCCGACCTGCTGCCGCTGGAGATCGACGCGGCCTGGATCGAGCGGGTGAAGGCCGCGCTGCCGGAACTGCCGGTGGCCATGCAGGCGCGCCTGGTGTCGCAATATGGCTTGTCCGCCTATGACGCCAGCGTGCTGACCGCGTCCAAGGCACTGGCTAGCTACTTCGAGGCCGTGGTCGCCGAAGCCGGTGCGGCCAATGCCAAGCCCGCTGCCAACTGGCTGATGGGCGATGTGTCGTCGCTGCTCAACCGCGAAGGCATTGCGCTGGAAGCGGCCCCGGTCAAGCCGGCGCAGTTGGCCAGGCTGCTGGTGCGCATTGCCGATGGCACGGTGTCGAACAACACTGCCAAGAAGGATGTCTTCCCGGCCATGTGGGCGGGGGAGGAGGGCGGTGACGCCGACGCCATCATCGCGGCCAAGGGGCTGAAGCAGATGTCCGACTCAGGTGAGTTGGAAAAGATCATCGATGATGTGCTGGCGGCCAATGCGAAGTCTGTCGACGAGTTCCGGGCTGGCAAGGAGAAGGCGTTTAATGCGCTGGTGGGGCAGGCTATGAAGGCTACCAAGGGGAAAGGGAATCCGGCGCAGGTTAATGAGTTGTTGAAGAAGAAGTTGGGGGCGTAAGGGGGCTTTTTTGGGGGGGGGGCTTGCTGGCTCCTTCGCGGTTTCTTTTTGCGGTGTTGGCTCTTGCACCCAAGTGCGTACGACATCCCCCTGCGGGGGACGCCGGTCACTCTTCTTTGCCTCGGCAAAGAAGACTAACGAGAAGAAAGCCGACCCTGCCGGGGGCAGAGCAATCGGGCTTGTAGGCCTCGGTGATTGCGTCGTACGGCCCTGAGTGTTGCCTAGCGTGTCCAACCGGCTTGCAGGACATCGCATTGGCCTGCCCCATGGGTTTCGTGGTGGGGCCCCTGACCTCGTATGCGGTGACCATTCCCACATCTGCCGTTCGCGGCGCGAGTGGCTGCGCCGTTTCGAGTGTGGCTGGTTTCGTGGTTTTGTCTCGGAGAGCAGGCGCGGTGATGTTCGAGCGTGACCCTCGCGAACCGGGCCATGGTGCCCACCACGAAACCAAGGGCGTTGGTAGCAAGGTGCCGCTCGCGCCGGTAGGCAGGGCATCAAATGGCTGGGCGGCCACCGCTAGAGACAAAACCACGAAACCACCAATGCAGGCAGGATCGCGGTCCTTCGCGCCGCGAACGGCAGATGTGGGAAGAGGCACCGAGCAAAGCGATCAGGGGCCGCACCACGAAACCCATGGGTCAGGCCATTGCGCTGCCCTGCAAGCCGGTAACGGCAGATACCAGCAGAACCGCTGCCCATACGACGAAACCAGCACCCTGCGCACCCGCGATTGCTCTGCCCCCAGCAGGGTCGGCTTTCTTCTCGTTAGTCTTCTTTGCCGAGGCAAAGAAGAGTGACCGGCGTCCCCCGCAGGGGGATGTCGTATTCCTTTGGGTTAAATAACCAACGCCGCAAAAAGAAACCGCAAAGGAGCCAGCAAGCCCAAGCCCTCACCCCAAAAAGGCCAACACCCCCCCCTCCCCAAATCCACCCCCTAACCATTTGCTACACTGCCCCCCAAACATCCCGGTTGAAGCCAATGAACCCCCAAGAAGTTGCCTCCTACCTGCAAACCAACCCCCAGTTCTTCGAAGATCACGCCGAGCTGCTGGCCACGGTGCAACTCACCAGCCCGCACAGCCACCGCGCAGTCTCGCTGCAAGAGCGCCAGATGGAAATCCTGCGTGAGAAGAACAAAGGCCTGGAACTGAAGCTCGCGGACCTCGTCCGTCACGGCCACGACAACGACCGCACCCAGCAGCGCATGCACGCCTGGCAACTGCGCCTGCTGGCAGAAGTGGACTCGCACGCGCTGCCCTATGCGGTGCAGGACGGCCTGCAGYAGGTGTTCGAAGTACCGGGTGTGGCCCTCAAGCTCTGGAACGTGGCCGAGAGCTACGCGCATATGGAAGTGACCCAGGGCGCGAGCGATGACGTCCGCCTGTTCGCCGAAGGCCTGCGCGCGCCGTATTGCGGCGCCAACAGCGGCTTCGAGGCGGCGGCCTGGCTGGRGCGCGACGATATCGCCTCGCTGGCCATGGTGACGCTGCGCGTGCCCGCGCGTGAAGCCGGCACGCTTGGCGCGGCCTTCGGGCTGCTGGTGCTGGGTTCGCCCGAGCCGCGGCGCTTCCACGAGGGCATGGGCACTGCCTACCTGGCGCAGATCGGCGAAGTGGCCGGCGCCGCGCTGAACCGGCTGCGTGACTAAACCGGGCGATGCACCGCAATCCCATCGCCGTGGCCGGGCAATGACGGCATCCCGTCCGCCCAGGTCAGGTGGCGCGGCCGCGCGGCCGCGCAAGGCAGCGGCGCCGGCGGCCAGGAAGGCCGCCGCAGGCAAGACGCCATCGGATGCCGCCAGGTCCAGGCCACGCCAGGACGCCCCGGCGGAACCCCTCGGCAAGCCAGTGCCCGCCCCGGTGGTCCTGCGCTACCTGGAATGGCTGTCCAGCAGCCGCAAGCTGGCTGCCCACACCCTGACCAACTACGCCCGCGACCTGTCGGTCCTGCAGGCGCATGCCGAGCGCCATGCACCGGGCTGCGCGCTGTTATCGCTGCAGACCCACCATATCCGCGGCTTTGCCGCGCGCCTGCATGGCGGCGGCCTGGCCGGCACCAGTATCGCCCGCACGCTGTCGGCCTGGCGCGGTTTCTACCTGTGGGCCGCGCGCCATGGCCTTGGGGTGGAGGCCAATCCGGTCGACGGCGTGCGCGCGCCCAAGTCCGGGCACCGGCTGCCCAAGGCCTTGTCGGTGGAGCATGCGGTGGCGCTGGTCTCGCACAGCGCGGGCGAGCACAACGAGGGCCGGCGCGACCAGGCCGTCTACGAGCTGTTCTATTCCAGCGGCCTGCGCGTGTCGGAACTGGTGCAACTGGACCATCGCTACACCGAGGACGGGGAATACCGCTCCGCCGGCTGGATCGATATGGACGGCGCCGAAGTCACGGTGATCGGCAAGGGCTCGCGCCGCCGCACCGTTCCCGTCGGCAGCAAGGCGATGGAAGCCCTGCGCGCGTGGCTGGCGGTGCGCGCGGAGATGTCGCGCACCGGCGCGGCGCCGGAGGACGCGCATGCGCTGTTCCTCAGCGTGCGGGGAAGGCGCCTGCCGGTGCGCACCGTGCAACTGCGCATCAAGCAGCAGGCGATCCGGGCAGGCGTGCCCGCGGACGTGCATCCGCACATGTTGCGGCATTCCTTTGCCACCCATGTGCTGCAATCCTCCGGCGACCTGCGCGCGGTGCAGGAAATGCTTGGCCATGCCAGCGTGGCCACCACCCAGATCTATACCGCGCTGGATTTCCAGCACCTGGCCAAGGTTTACGACAAGGCGCACCCGCGCGCTGGCAGGGCGCACTCGGCACCGGCGCCGGCTGCCGCCCCGAAGGCCCCCGGGCCAGCGGCGGGCGAGTCCAACCCCCCGGCCACCCCGGCTGCCAAAGAAGACGACTAACCCTCCCACTGGGCCAGGATGCCGCGGAACGCTTCCATCTCCGGCAGCAGCCAGGCGCGGAAGGCTTTTACCTTGGGCGCCTCCAGCATGCTGGTCGAGCAGACGAAGTAAAGCAGCCATGGGCAGGTAATGCTGACGTCGAAGAGCCGGACCACGCGCCCGGACAGCAGGTCGTTATAGGCCAGCGAGGAACGGATCAGCGCAATGCCCTGGCCGGCTGCCGCCGCCTGCAGCAGCAGCGAGGAGTCTTCCAGCAGCAGGCCCTTGCGCGGCTCCGGCCAGTCCAGTCCGGCGGCTTCGAACCACGGTTTCCAGGGGTCGCCCTCGCCGCGCAGCAGCGACATGCCTTTCATGTCCTGCGGCCGTGCCGGCAGCTTGCCGCCGTTGAAGGCCGGGCTGCAGACCGGGAAGAACACGTCGTCCAGCAGCTTCTCCACATACAGGCCGGGATAGTCGCCGCTGCCCATGCGCAGCGCGATATCGACTTCCTCGCGCGCGAAATCCACCAGGGTGTTGGACGACAGCAACTCCACGTCAAGCTCGGGATGCTGTTCGATAAAGCTGCCGATGCGCGGCGTGAGCCAGCGCGCGGCGAAGGAGGGCATGGTGCTGATGGTGAGGCGCTTGTCGCGGTTGCCGGCCTGCAGCGCGCGCGTGGCATCGGCGATTTCCAGCAGGGCTTCGCGCACGCGTCCCGCGTAGGCCCGGCCGCCGGGCGTCAGGCTGACACGCTTGCCATTGCGCTCGAACAGGGCCTGGCCCAGTTCCTCCTCCAGCGCGCGGATCTGGTGGCTGACCGCGCCGTGGGTGACGAACAACTCGGTGGCCGCGCGCGAAAAACTCTCGTGGCGGGCAGCCGCCTCGAAGGCGCGCAGCGCGGTCAGCGGCGGCAGGCGCGGCAACTCGCGATGCCAGCCACGTGGCAAATCTCTCTCCCATGCTCCCTTCAGCGCCATCACTGACCTCGTCTTATGTGAGTTTCTCTAACAAGAACAAGGAAAATATATCGTTTTGGAAGGGCCGCGGCAATCACTAGAATGCAATGCATCGGCGCGCTGCCCGCACCGGTGCCAGTCAAGTACAAAGCATAGCCTGACAAGGGCTGGCGCGACTGGTGGCTGCCCATTCCGGGCAAGCGGGCGAGGGTGTCGACGATGTCAGTGAAGGATGCCCAACATGAAAACATTGCTCACAACGACCCTGTTCACCCTGAGCCCGGGCGAAGTTACCTCGCTTTCCATCCACGCCGAACAGCGCCTGCGCGTGGATGAGGCCACGGGGACCGATGTCTGGCTGACCCGCGAAGGCGATTCGGAAGATTACTGGCTGCGTTGCGGCGGTAGCCTGCTGCTCGCCAGCGGCGACGAAATCACGGTCAGCGTGGATCCGCGCGCCGCCGAGCCGGTACGCCTGGCCCTGATCGCCGAGGCCCGCCGGCCGGCCGTCAACCTGTCGCACCTGGTGGCACGCATGGCGCGGCGTTTGGTTCGAGGTACCGAATGGACGCCTAACCAGGACCAGATCACGGCCTCCTGACGAAGACGGCCGCGTGCGCGGCCATCTGCGGCTGGTGCATTCGCGCGATGACCCTGACCCTGGCAGGACCATCGCGGAGTGAAAGAGCACGAGACGGACAGAGCAAGAGAGGGGCGGCATCCTGTGAGATCCGCCCCTTTTCGTTAAACTGCCGGGATGCAATCGATACAAGTCATTGAGCAGGGCCGGCAAGAGTACGAGCCCTGTTTCGACGCGATGCGTGCCTTTACCGCCGCACGCACCGCCGATACCCCCGACCAGATCTGGCTGGTCGAGCATCCTCCGGTCTACACCCTCGGCCAGGCGGGAGATCCCGCGCACCTGCTGGCCCCGGACGAGGCGATCCCCGTGGTGCGGATCGATCGTGGAGGACAAGTCACTTACCACGGTCCGGGACAGGTCGTAGCCTATCTTCTGCTCGATCTGCGCCGGCGCCGCCTCATGGTTCGCGAGCTCGTCCATGCGATCGAGCAAGCCGTGCTGGACACGCTCGCGGCGTATAATCTCGCAGCCGAACGCAAGCCCGGCGCGCCTGGTATCTACCTTTGCGAAGGTCCGCACCAGGGCGCCAAGATCGCCGCGCTCGGCCTCAAGATCCGCAACGGCTGCAGCTATCACGGCGTCAGCCTCAACGTGCAGATGGACCTCGCGCCCTTCCTGCGCATCAACCCCTGCGGCTATGCCGGCCTGGAAACGGTCGACATGGCAACGGCGGGCGCCACCTTCCCGGTGGCCGATGCGGCTGGCGCGTCCCGCCTGCCCGTGACCGCGGCACAACAAGCCGATATCGCGCGGCGCCTTGCGGCGGCGTTGTGCGAAGTGCTGGCAGCGGCGCATGAGCGCGCCCTGGCAGCCGACCGGAACACCGCCGCGGCCCTGGCCACTTAGTCATCCAGCCGAATATGCACGCACCGCGCGTGCGGAGAACACTATGAGCGACGCCCTGATCGCCACTTCCAGCGAAGCCCCGCAACCCCAGGCGGAGCAGTACGACCCGACCCGCAAGCAGAAGTCGGCCGACAAGACCGCCCGCATCCCTATCAAGATCGTGCCGGCCGAGAAGCTCAAGAAGCCTGAGTGGATCCGCGTCAAGGCGGCCACCGGCAGCTCGCGCTTCTACGAGATCAAGGACATCCTGCGCGCCAACAACCTGGTGACGGTATGTGAGGAAGCGAGCTGCCCCAACATCGGCGAATGCTTCGGCAAGGGCACCGCGACCTTCATGATCATGGGCGACAAGTGCACGCGCCGCTGCCCGTTCTGCGACGTCGGCCACGGCCGTCCCGATCCGCTGGACGCCAGCGAGCCGGGCAACCTGGCACGCACCATCGCCCAGCTCAAGCTCAATTACGTGGTGATCACCAGCGTCGACCGCGACGACCTGCGCGACGGCGGTGCCCAGCACTTTGTCGATTGCATCACGCTGACCCGCGAGCTGTCGCCGGTCACCCGCATCGAAGTGCTGGTGCCGGATTTCCGCGGCCGCCTGGACAAGGCGCTGGACATCCTGCAATCCGGCCCGCCGGACGTGATGAACCACAATATGGAAACCGTGCCCCGCCTGTACAAGCAGGCGCGCCCGGGCGCCGACTACGCGCACTCGCTCAAGCTGCTGCAGGAATTCAAGCGCCGCAACCCCACCGTGGCCACCAAGTCCGGCCTGATGGTGGGTCTGGGCGAGACCGACGAGGAAATCCTCGAAGTCATGCGCGACATGCGCGCCCACGACATCGACATGCTGACTATCGGCCAGTACCTGGCGCCGTCGGGCCACCACCTGCCGGTGATGCGCTACGTGCATCCGGACACCTTCAAGATGTTCGAGGCCGAGGCATACAAGATGGGCTTCACCCATGCCGCCGTGGGCGCCATGGTGCGCAGCTCCTATCATGCGGACGAGCAGGCGCATAAGGCCGGCTTCGCCTGAGCCTGCCTGCGCGCCTCCGGGCGCCTTGGTTCATTGCAAAAATAACCGGCCGGTATCCACCCGGCCGGTTTTTTTTTCCTGCGGCAGCGGCTGCCGCCGCAGCTGGCGTTGCATGCACGCGACGGCCTGACCTCTTTCCCTGAAATTTCTTCCATCGCACCCGTCGGCGCGGGCGGGGCCGCGCGCCGCGCGATCGCACCGGACCGGCGCATGGCGGGAGCCCTCGCGAGCGCTCCCGCACCGAAGGCATTCGCCGCATCGGCCGGCCGCACCAGGACAGGGCGCAGGGCCCGTCACGCACAACACTTTGCGTGGGAAATCCTAGGGTCTACACCTAGCCCCAGCATCTTATTGTTTGGTTATCATGAATTTATCGACAAATTGTCGATGAAAAAAGATTCTGCTCACGGACCGGATTGCAGCCGGCGTCGTCCCTGACCAAGTCCGGTGCGCGCGCCTACACTGCAAGACAGGTCCCCCTGCCGGTGCTTCCCATGACCCGATGTTCCGTTCACCGCCTGGCCGAGCGCGCGCTGCTGTGCAGCGTGCCGCCGCCGGCCTCGCTTGATGTACAGCGACGTATCTGGGCCATGGCCCAGCGCGCGGCCGAGTGGCGCGGCGTGGTCGACGCGGTGCCCGGCATGAACAACCTCACCGTGGTGTTTGACCGCGATGCCGATCCCGAAGCGCTGGAACGCAACCTGAAGCTGGCCTGGGCGTCGGGCGAGGCGCGCGCGGCGACAGGCAGGCTGGTCGAGATCCCGGTGCGCTACGGCGGCGAATTCGGCCCCGACCTGGCCGAGGTGGCCGCGCATACTGGCCTCACGGCGCAGGAAGTGGTGCGCCGCCACAGCGAGGGCGAGTACGTCGTTTACTTCCTCGGTTTCCAGCCCGGCTTCGCCTATATGGGCGGCATGGACCCGGCGCTGGCCACGCCTCGGCGGCGCGAGCCGCGGCTGTCGGTGCCGGCCGGCTCGGTCGGCATCGGCGGCGAGCAGACCGGCATCTATCCGGCCGCCGCTCCCGGCGGATGGCAACTGATCGGACACACAGCCAGCGAACTCTTCGTCGCCGACCGCGATCCGCCTTCCTTGTTCGCACCGGGCGACACGGTGCGCTTTGTCGTCGAGGCGCTGCTGCCATGAACCGTATGCCATCACCCGTTGCACCCGCTGCTGCGACTGTGCGGAGGGTCCGCGCATGATCGAGATCATTCGCCCTGGCGCGCTCGCCTCGGTCCAGGACCTCGGCCGCCCCGGCTTTCGCCGCTTCGGCGTGGGCACCGCGGGCGCGCTCGATACGGTCGCGCTCACCATCGGCAACCGCCTGCTCGGCAATCCGGCGGGCGATGCCGCCATCGAATTCACGCTGGGCCGCGCCGCCGTGCGCTTCCACGCCGACATGCGCGTCGCGCTGACCGGCGCCGAGTGCCGGGCCAACCTGGACGGCGTGCCGGTGTGGTCGTGGCATGCCTTCGACGTGCGCCGCGGCGAAACGCTGACGCTGTCGGCGGCGCAGGGTGGCACCCGTACCTATTTGTGCGTGGCGGGCGGCATTGCCGTGGCGCCGGTGATGGACTCGCGCAGCACCGATCTCAAGGCCGGCTTTGGCGGCCTGGGTGGCCGGGCGCTGCATGAAGGCGACCGCTTCGATGCCGGCCGGCCCGGCGTGGCCGAGGACAGCGACTGGCTGGGCGTGCAGGCTCCGGCCTGGGCGCTGCCGGTGACGAAGCTCGGCAACGCCACGCCGATCCGCATGCTGCCTGGCATCGAATACGAGGACTTCGACGCCGCCGCGCATGAGGCGCTGTGGCAGTCCGACTGGATCGTCACGCCCAACAGCAATCGCATGGGCTTGCGCCTGCAAGGCCCGGCGCTGGCCCGCCAGCCTGAGCGTGCCGCCGACCTGCTCTCGCACGGCGTGCTGCCGGGCGTAGTGCAGGTGCCGCCGGCCGGCCAGCCCATCGTGCTGATGGCCGACGCGCAGACCACCGGCGGCTATCCCAAGATCGGCGTGGTGATCGGCGCCGACCTGTGGCGGCTGGCGCAGGTGCCGCTGGGCGCGCCGGTGCGCTTCGTGCGCGTCACGCTGGAAGAGGCCGCTGCGGCGCAGGCCGAGCTGGATCGCTACCTGCAGCAACTGGACCAGGCACTGCAATGGCAGGGAGACGGCATGGTGATCGCCTCGCGGCGGCGCACGCGCAGCCACGCGGCCGCGGCCGTGGCCTGAGCGCCGCCGGATGACATCAACCCCCAAACCTCAGGACAAGCCGCAAGACCGGTGAGGAGTATCGCAATGCATATCGACCTGAACGCCGACCTCGGCGAAGGCTGCGGCAACGACCGCGAACTGCTGGGACTGATCAGCTCGGCCAACGTCGCCTGCGGCTGGCACGCCGGCGACGCCGCCACCATGCTGCAGACCGTGAAGTGGGCGCTGGAGCAGGGCGTCGCCATCGGCGCGCATCCGAGCTATCCGGACCGCGAGAACTTTGGCCGCACCGAGATGCAGCTCGATCCCGAAGTGGTGTACGCGAACACGCTCTACCAGATCGGCGCGCTGGCCGCGCTGGTGCGCTCGCAGGGCGGGCAACTGGCCCACGTCAAGGCGCACGGCGCGCTCTACAACCAGGCCGCCAGGGATCCCAGGCTGGCCGACGCCATCGTGCGCGCGGTGCGCGACTTCGATTCCGACCTGGTCTTCTTCGGCCTGGCCGGCAGTGTCATGGTGAAGGTGGCGCGCGAAGCCGGCCTCAAGGTGAAGGAAGAAGTCTTTGCCGACCGCGGCTACAACCCGGATGGCTCGCTGGTCAAGCGCGGGACGCCCGGCGCGCTGCACGAAGACGAAGACGTGGCGCTTGGCCAGACCCTGCAGATGGTGCGCGAGCAGCGCGTGCGCGCCATCGACGGCAGCTATGTACCGATTCGCGCCGAAACCGTGTGTCTGCACGGCGACGGCGCACACGCGCTTGCCTTTGCGCGCCGCATCCGCGAACGGCTCGGCGCCGAAGGCATCGCAATCCGCGCCGGAGGCTGAAGGGGCACACCACACGGTAAACGCAACGGACGCGCCCCCAGGCTTCCGGTATTCACTGTGACCCGCGCGATGTCGAGCAGCATGACGCGACGCGTGGCACTCGCCTCCATCACACTCTATTGGTGTCTCTCATGGAACAGGCAGTCAACCTCTGGCCCTTAGTTGGGGTCGGCATCATCATCCTCGGCTTCGTGCTGCGCTTCAATCCCATGATGGTGGTGGCGCTTGCCGCCATCGCCACCGGGCTGGCGGCGCCTATGCCGGTCATGCAGATCTTCACGGCGATCGGCACCGCCTTCGTCAAGACGCGCAACCTGCCGCTCATCATCCTGTTGCCGCTGGCGGTGATCGGCCTGCTCGAGCGGCACGGGCTGCGCGAGCACGCGCAAGCCTGGATCTCGCGCATCGCCTCGGCCACGGTCGGGCGCCTGCTGATCGTCTACCTCGGCGTGCGCGAGCTCACCGCGGCGGTGGGCCTGACCAGCCTCGGCGGCCACCCGCAGATGGTGCGTCCGCTGCTGGCCCCGATGGCCGAAGGCGCGGCCGAGACCCGTTTCGGCAAGCTGCCCGAGCCGGTCCGCCAGCGCGTGCTGGCCTTCTGCGCGGCTACCGACAACGTCGGCCTGTTCTTCGGCGAGGACATCTTCGTGGCCTTCGGCGCGATCGCGCTGATGCACACCTTCCTGCTGTCGTCGAACATCGATGTGGAGCCGCTGCATATCGCCGTGTGGGGCATCCCGACCGCGGTCTGCGCCTTCCTGATCCATGCCGTGCGCCTCAAGCGCCTGGATATGTGGCTGGAACGCGAAGTGGGCGGCAAGGCTGCGGCCGCCGCAGGTACGGCGGCTACGGCCAAGAGCGGGGAGTAAGCCATGATCATTTCCATCGAGTACCTCTACTGGCTCGCCGGCCTGGTCCTGGCCATCACCTCGCTGATGATTTTCGCGGACCGCGACCATCCGCGCCGGCTCAGCACGGGTTTGTTCTGGGCGCTGTATGCGCTGGTGTTCCTGATCGGTGACAAGCTGCCGCCGGCCGTCGTCGGCGTTGGCGCCGTGGTGATGGCGCTGATCGCGGGCTTTGGCGGGGTTGGCCACGGCAAGCACGGCACGCTGCCGGAAGAAGAGCGCCGCGCCTCGGCCAAGCGCCTTGGCAACAAGCTGTTCATCCCGGCCCTGCTGATTCCGCTGGTGACGGTGATCGGCACCGTGCTGTTCAAGGACGTGAAGATCGCCGGCCTGCCGCTGCTGGACCCCAAGAACGTGACCTTCGTCTCGCTGGGCGTCGGCTGCCTGGTCGCGCTGGCCGCGGCCTGCTGGCTCACCCGCGATACTGTGGTGCAGGGCGTGCGCGAGTCGCGCCGCCTGACCGAGTCGCTCGGCTGGGCGCTGGTGCTGCCGCAGATGCTGGCCATGCTTGGCCTGGTGTTTGCCGATGCCGGTGTGGGCAAGGCGGTGGCGTACCTGACCACGGCTTACATCAACATGGACTACAAACTGGTGGCCGTGGTGGTGTACTGCGTGGGCATGGCGCTGTTCACCGTGATCATGGGCAATGGCTTCGCCGCTTTCCCGGTGATGACCGGCGGCATCGGCGTGCCCATCCTGGTGAACATGTTCCACGGCAACCCGGCGGTGATGGCGGCTATCGGCATGTTCTCCGGTTACTGCGGCACGCTGATGACGCCGATGGCGGCCAACTTCAACATCGTGCCTGCCGCGCTGCTGGAGCTGGACGACAAGAACGCCGTGATCCGGGCGCAGGTGCCGACCGCGCTGATGATCCTGGTGGCCAATATCGCGCTGCTGTATTTCCTGATGTAAGAACGCGGTCCAGCCGCGAAAGTTTGGCCAGGGGCCCGGGCAACCGGACTTCGGGCCGGGAGTCCCCGCCATGCGTACCGTGCTGCTGACCGGTTTCGAGCCGTTCGAAAGCGAACCTATCAATCCGTCCTGGGAGGCCGTTCGCGCGCTCGACGGCGAGCGCATCGGCGGCACGCCCGATGGCGCCGATGCGGCCTTGATCGTCGCGCGCCAGTTGCCTTGCGTATTTGGCGCCGCCAACGACGTCATGGCGGACCTGCTCGATGCGCTGCAGCCCGTGCTGGTGATCGCGGTGGGGCAGGCGGGCGGGCGCCCGGAAATGTCGGTGGAGCGCGTGGCGATCAATGTCGACGATGCGCGCATCGCCGACAACGCCGGCGCGCAGCCCGTCGATAGCCGCATCGCGGAGGATGGCCCCGCGGCGTATTTTTCCAGCCTGCCAATCAAGGCCATCGTGCGCCGGATGCGCACGGCTGGCGTGCCGGCCTCGGTTTCGCAGACCGCCGGCACCTTCGTCTGCAATCACGTGTTTTACGGGCTGATGCACTTGCTGGCGACGCAAAGCGTGCCGGCGGGCGTGCGTGGCGGCTTCATCCATATTCCTTATCTGCCGGAGCAGGCCGCGCGGCATCCGGGCCAGCCCAGCCTGGCGCTGGCCACGATGATCGACGGCATCCGCTGCGCGGTGGCTACCGCGCTGTCGACGCAGGACGATATCCGCGAGCAGGGCGGCCAGACGCACTGAAGCGGTCAGGCCCCGGGCGGTGGCCTATCCCTTTTTCGCCGCCGCCTGCCGCCGCAGCTTGCGGCGTGCGCGCCGCAAGCTGCGGCGGTCCAGCTGGAATTGCTCGAAGCGCCAGATCAGGTAGAACAGCGCCAGGAACGGCCACATCCAGGCCAGCCACTGCGCCAGGCTGTTGAAGTGGATGAAGCGGCCCAGGCGCCAGCCCTGCTCCGAGATCCAGGAATAGGGATTGGCGGGCAGCAGGTTGGACAGCAGCACCAGCAACATCAGCGCGGCCAGCGCCAGCGCGCCGCGYAGCCAGCGCGGCAGCCGCAATAGCAATACCAGCACCAGCGARCYCGTCAGCAGSGCRAARCGSCCRCCYTCGGACAGCCAGTTGAAGGCGTTGTCGTCCGGGAACTGCAGTTCCGCCACGGCCGCCTTGAGCAGCAGCGTGCAGGCCAGCAAGCCGGCCAGAATGCGCAGCATCGGGGCATTGCGCCGCATCGCCGCCGAGGCGAACAGCCCGGTGCCGACCCATCCGCACGCGGTCACCAGCGATTCCAGCAACTGCTGTCCCTGCACGTCGTCGGGCCGCAGCAGGCCTACGCTTTCGATCAGGTCGGGCAGCGTCGGGAACATGCCTTGCAGCCACTGCACGGGCCAGGAGTCGGGGTCGGTCAGCCACTCGCGCACGATCGCGCCCATGCCGAACAGGTGCTCCTGCGGGAAGATCTGCGCGAACGGCCACAGCAGCAGCAGGATGATGGCGAAGCTGGCATGTGGCTCGAACCAGGCCATGCGCAACTGGCGCAGCGAGCCGCGGTCGATCAGCGCGGCCGAGAAGGGCGCCACCACGGCGCCGCCCAGCAGGGCGCCCAGCGCATTGGTGATCAGGTCGATATTGGACGAGATGCGGTTGGGCAGCCAGGTTTGCAGCGCTTCCATGCAGCCTGAGAGCAGCGCGCCCGCCACCAGCGCCAGCAGCGTCGCGCGCGCGCCGGACACGCGCGGGTGCAGGGACAGCACCAACAGCGCGCCGAAGGGGCAATAGCCGAGCACATTGGTGATGAGATCGAACTCGGTCAGGTAGCGCGGCTTGGGCGCGGTGAGGAAGGCCAGCGGTGAGATGCCGTTGTCGGTCCAGCCCGTGAACGGAAAGAGGCTGCCGTAGATCACCAGAAGGGTGAAGCACAGCAGCCCCACCCGCGCCAGCGGCGAATGGCGGGGCGTGGGCGGCAAGGGAGTGAGCGGAGCGGGTGCCGATGCCATGCGGGACCGGGTTATTGCAGCGGTAGCGTGGCCACCCAGTCGAGGATCGCCGCGATGGCGGCGTCGGTGCCCGTGGCGAGCGCCTTGACGCCGCCGGCGCCATCGGCCGTGGGCGCGGGCTGCGCCACCACGAAGGTCTTCTGCCCGCGCAGCCCGTTGCGGAACACGCTGGCACGCACCCGGATCACGCCGCGGCTGGCGCTGGCGCTGTCGAAGACCTGCTCGAACTCCAGCATGTCGATCTTCAGCGCCGGCGTGGCGGTATCGCCGAACCAGGTCAGCGCCCCGCGCGAGGCCACCGCTTCACGCAGGCGGTCGTCGAACAGGCGCACCGGCGACATCACCCAGCGCTGGGTGGCATAGGGCTGCAGGCGCTCGGCCTGGGCGTAGTGCAGGCGATAGAAGAGTGAGTTGCCGTCCATCCAGGTGGGGCCGTCGGTTTGCGCCACGCGCATCCTGGGCAGGGGCGTGGCGCCGGGCGCCGCCCCGGCCGGCGGGCCCAGGTCGTAGGTGATGGTGGACGTGGAGGGCGTGAGGGCGCAGCCGCCCAGCAGCAGGCCGGCCAGCGCGATGCCGGCGGCAAGCCGGCGCGGCAGGCCGCAAACGCCGGAGGTGCCGGAACGATCTGGCCGGAGATGGGCGGTGCGCATCATGGATTGCCTCGGTTTGCCCGTGGGGCTCGGATTGCTCGAAGGGTTTGCCGTGCGCACCTGGCGGACCAGGCGCGCGGCGATTGCTTGGGGGCGCGGGATCACGGTACCTGTTCCGCTCACGGCGCCTGGAAGCCAGGCTCGCCGGGGCCCGGCATGGTGGCCGGGCCGCCGAACAGCACGCTGCGCGGGCTGTCGTTGAACTGGCTGGCGGCGCGGTCGATGCTGCGCATGGTCTGGCGCGCATCGCGCGCGAGCCCGTTGATCTGCGGCAGCGTATCCTGGCTGACGCCACCGGCGGCCGACTGGATCGAATCGGCGGCGCCCTGCAGGTCGTGCCCGACGCGGTCAATGGTGCGCAGCACGGTGCCGTTCGGGCTGGCCAGTTCCTGGGTCAGGCGCCGCGTCGAGGCCAGCGTGGCGTTCAGGTTTTCGGTCACCTGCGGCAGTTGGCGCACCGCCGGCGCGAGCGAGTTGGCCAGCTGAGAGTAGTCGTCGGCGGTCTTGCGCACCGAGCGGATCGCGCCCATCAGTTCGCGCCGGTTGTCGGCCTGGAACATGTCGTTGAGCGAGCCCATGATCGTTTCGAGCTGTGTCAGCAAGCTGTCGCCGCGCTTTTCCAGCTCTTCGAAGAAGCCGGCCCGCATGGTGATGCGCGCCACCGACTTGGAGGAGGTGGCCAGATGGGGCGATGGCGTGCCGCCCTCCTGCGCGGTGGTGTCGTCGAGCTGCACATAGCCGATCCCGGTCACGCCCTGGAAGCCGAGCGTGGCATAGGTGGTGCGGGTGATCGGGGTGTCCTGGTTGACGCTGATGCGCACGATGATCTGGCCCGGCACGGCGGGATCGAAGCGGATCGACACCACCTTGCCCACGTCCAGCCCGCGGTACTTGACGTCGGCCTGCGGCCCCAGCCCGTTGACGGTGGAGCGGGTGATCAGGTCGTAGGGCACGCGCACCGCGTGGTCGCTGCTGAACCAGAAGATCGAGAACAGCACCAGGATGGCGAGGCCGATCGTAAAAACGCCCGCGAGGAAGGCGTTTGACTTGTTTTCCATCATGCTTCTCCAGATTGCGGGCCCGCCGGTGTCACCGCCAGGGCCTGCATGGCGCGTTGCCCGCGCTCGCCCAGGAAATACTCGCGGATGAACGGGTGGTCGATATGCACCAGTTCGGGTATCGGCAGCGCTGCCAGCACCTTGCGGTCCGCCAGCACGGCGACGCGGTCAGACAGCGCCACCAGGGTGTCGAGGTCGTGGGTCACCATCACCACGGTCAGGCCCAGTTCGCGGCGCAGTTCGCAGATCAGCGCCACGTAGTCGTCGGAGGCCATCGGATCCAGCCCGGCGGTGGGCTCGTCCAGGAACACCAGTTCGGGCTCCAGGGCCAGCGCGCGGGCCAGCGCCACGCGCTTGATCATGCCGCCGGACAGGTCGGACGGCATCTTGTCCGCGTCGCGGGCGGACAGCCCCACCAACTGCAGCTTGAGCAGCGAAGCCTGGCAGATGAGATCGTCGGGCAGGGTGCGAAGTTCGCGCAGCGGCAGCGCGATATTGTCGATCACCGACAGCGCGGAAAACAGCGCGCCGCGCTGGAACTGCAGGCCCCAGCGGTTGCGCAGGGCTTGCAGGCGCGCGGCATCGAGCCGCATCAGGTCCTCGCCGAACACGCGGATGGTGCCTGAGGTGGGCCGGTCCAGCCCGACGATCTGGCGCAGCAGCACGGTCTTGCCGCTGCCCGAGCCGCCGACGATGGACAGCACTTCGCCACGATAGACATCGAGGTTCAGGTGGTCGTGCACGACCGCCTCGCCAAAGCGCTTGACGAGGTCGCGCACTTCGATGACGGTAGTGCGCCCGGATTCTTGCGCCGTGCCGGGCATGGAGGCCGGGCGGGCCGCTTGTGGCGTCGTGGAAGCGGTGGCGGTTGTCATAGTCCGATGTCCTTGAACAGGATGGCGAAGATCGCATCGGCAATGATCACCACCGTGATCGAGGTCACCACCGAGGCGGTGGTGCCTTCGCCCAGGCTGCGCGTATTGGGCTGGATGCGCAAGCCGAAATGGCAGGCGGTGATCGCGATCAGGATGCCGAACACCACGCCCTTGCCCAGCCCCATCCACAGGTTGGCCACCGGCACCGCATCGGGCAGCGCGCGCAGGAAGAAGGCCACGCTGATATCGAGCTGGAATTTGGCCGCCAGCATGCCGCCGGCCAGCGCCAGCACGTCGGTCCACGCCACCAGCAGCGGCATGGCGATGGCCAGCGCGATCACGCGCGGCATGATCAGCCGGAAGCCGTGCGAGATGCCCATCACGCGCATGGCGTCGAGCTCCTCGGTGACGCGCATCACGCCGATCTGCGCGGTGATGGCCGAGCCCGAGCGGCCGGCGATCAGGATGGCCGCCAGCACCGGCCCCAGTTCGCGGATCACCGCCATGCCCAGGATGTTGACGATGAAGATGCTGGCGCCGAAGGTGCGCAACTGGTTGGCGGACAGGTACGACAGCACGATGCCGATGAGGAAGCCCACCAGCGCGGTAATGCCGAGCGCTTTATAGCCGACGTTGTAGATGTTGGCCGAGATCTCGCGCCAGGGGCCGCGATGCGGCGCGCGCGCCAGGCGCAGCAGGTCGAAGGCCAGCTGGCCCAGCATGGTCACGCCGTTGCCGAGCTGCGAGAACATCGACAGGATCGATGCGCCGAACAGTGTCACCGGGTTGAACCGGTCCACGATATGTTTCTTCCAGTTTTCGCGGCGCAGGCCGGCGATGCGCGCGAACACCCGCCGCTGGGCCTCGCTGGCCTCAAGCCGCTCGGGCAGCTTGCCGCCCCAGGCCTGCCACATCAGTTGCGCGCCGATGTGGTCGAGCCGGCCGAGGCCGGCCAGCGACCAGTGCGAATCCGTGGCAATCGCATGCAAGTCATGGCGCAGGCCGCGCGCGTGGTGGCAGTCCGAGAGCGCCAGCGCGGTCCAGTCGCCGCGCAATCGCACCGTCGCCGCTCCGTCCGCGCGCGTCACTTCGATGGCTGGCGTGGTAAGGCTTTCCAAAGGATGGGTGGAAGTGATGGGCAAGTCCCGATTCTATGCCACCCGCAGGGTCAGCGGGCGCCCGGACCGCCTCGGCGGCGGATTCGCGCGGCTACAATGCGGGCTGGATTCCCCGCGCGGTCCCGGCTGCGCGGCCTGTTCCACCGACGCAAGCCGTACCTCTCGTACTTCTTGCGCACGTTGTGCCCTTTGCGCCCTTCGTGCCCTTTGTGCCCTTTGTGCCGTCCAACGCCGATTCGCATGTCCGCAGACCCATCCTTGCCGCCGTCCGCCCCGCCAGCCCCGGCCTGGCGCATCGACTCCGACCGCCTGCGCGCCGCGCTCACGGGTGCCGCCAGCGGCTGGACCCTCGACGTCGTCGACGAGACCGGCTCGACCAATGCCGACCTGACGCAGGCCTGCCGCACCGCGCCGTGGACCGAGGCCGGCGCGCTGCGCCTGGCCTACCGCCAGACCGCGGGCCGCGGCCGCCAGGGCCGTCCCTGGCAGGGCCAGGCCGGGCTGACCTTCTCGGTGGCGATGCCATTGCCGCTGGCACCGTCGCAACTCAGCGGGCTGAGCCTGGCGGTGGGGCTGGCGCTGGCCGAGGCGCTGGCCGACTGCGATGCGCGGCTCGGCGCCGCCGTGGGCCTGAAATGGCCCAACGACCTGCAGATCGACGGCCGCAAGCTGGCCGGCATCCTGATTGAGTCGGTGCCGGCAGGGCCGCAGCGCGTCTGGGCGGTGATCGGCATCGGCCTGAACCTGGTACGCGATGCGCAGATGGAGGCCGCGCTCGGGCGCAGCCTGGCCGGCGTGACCGAATACCTGCCGGATTGCGATCCCACCGCCTTGCTGGCCGCCGTGCTGAACCGGCTGGCGACGATGCGCGACGATTTCCTGGCGCGGGGATTCGCGCCGATGGCGGCCCGCTGGTCGGCCCGCGACGCGTATCGCGACCAGCCGGTGCGCCTGCTGCACGACGGCCGCGTGCAGGCCGAAGGCCTGGCGCGCGGCGTGGACGGCGACGGCCACTTGTTGCTTGAAACGCCGATGGGCCTGGAGCGCATCGCCAGCGGCGAAGTCTCGCTACGCCCGGCGGACGAAGGCCCGGGAGCGGGCGCATGAGCTTTTCCACCGCCGGCATGCCGCGCGTGCCGCAACTGCTGATCGATATCGGCAACACCCGCCTGAAATGGGCCTGGTGCGAAGACGCCTGGTCCGGCGCTGTGTTGCACGAGGCGCCGCTGCCCACGCCGTGGCAGCACGGCGGCGCCGTGGCACACGACGCACTGTCCACGCTGGTGGCGCAATGGGCGTCGTTGCGGACGGCCGGTCCCGCCGGCGCCCGGCCGCAGGTGTGGGTCAGCAACGTAGCCGGCCCGGCCATCGCCGCCAGCCTGCAAGCCACGCTGGACACCGTGTTCGGCCCCGGCGCCGGTGTGAACTGGGTACGCTCGGGCCCGCGCTTCGGCGGCCTGGTCAACGGCTACCGCGATCCCGCCCAGCTCGGCGTCGACCGCTGGATCGGCAGCATCGGYGCGCGGTGCTACCGGCCGGAGGGTGCGCTGCTGATCGTCACCGCCGGCACCGCCACCACGCTCGACGTGGTGAGCGCGCAGGACCGTTTCGAGGGCGGGCTGATCCTGCCCGGCCTGGACCTGATGCTGGGCGCGCTGGCGCAGAACACCGCGCAATTGCCAGCCCTGGGCGTCGGCGACACCGGGCTGGCCGCACCCTGGGCCGACAACACCCGGGACGCCATTGCCGCCGGCTGCCTGGCGGCGCAGGCCGGTGCGGTGGAGCGCACCTGGCGTGCCCTCGGCGAGCGCGGTCCGGTACGCTGCCTGCTGTCCGGCGGCGCCCGCCATATGCTGGCGAACGCCCTCTCGATGCCGTTCGAGATGCACGATAATCTCGTGCTGCTCGGCCTGCATGTGATGGCCTCGCGGAGCCGGGCCGATGCCCTGGACTGATCTGCGCCGGCCATTGTTCTCCAAGCCTCTCGTTTCCCCCTGCATCGCCCCCATGCTCCAACGAAGCCTGTTAATCCTGCTGGTCCTGGTCAATGCGCTGCTGCTGGCGGCCGTGCTGGGCGCTTTCGGCCCACAGCCCCTGGCTGGCTGGATGGAAAGCGCGCGCGAACCCGGACGCGCCGCCCAGCAGACCCGCGCGGAACGATTCCGCCAGATGGCGCGGGGGGACCGGGCAAGCCCGGCATCCGCGCCGGCGCTTCAGCCTGCCGCGCATGCCGCCGCGTCCACCATGGCCTGCGTGGAGATCGGTGGCTTCAACGGCGACCTGGTGCGGCGCGTGGCCGATGAACTGGCAGGCGCACCGGCCGGCGCCTGGCGGGTGGAGCAGTTCGAGCGGCAGGAGCAAGCGCGCTGGTGGGTTCACCTGCCGCCGCAGTCCACGCGCGAGAACCTGCAGCGCAAGCTCGGTGAGTTGCGCCGGCGCAACATCACCGATGTGTCGGTGGTCAGCGCGGGGACGCCCGAAACCTATACGGTGTCGCTGGGCCTGTTCCAGGAGCGCGAGCATGCCGAGCATTTCCTGGACAACCTGCGCGAGCACGGCGTGCGTACCGCGGTGCTGAGCGACACGCCGCATCCGCTCACGCGCCAGTGGCTGCGCGTGCGCAATGCCGACGCGGCGCTGCGTACGCGGCTTGACGAGATGCGCCGGCGCTACGGCGTGCAGGACATGCTCAGCTGCGCCTGATGCGCCGCTGGCGGATTACTGCACCTGGCGAACCTTGGACAGCAGCTTGGTAGTGGAACGGTCGTGCAGGAAGGCGATGGCATGGGCTTGCCCGCCCCAGCTGCGCACCAGCCGCGTTTCTTCCAGCGTATCGATATCGTAGTCGCCGCCCTTGACGTAGATGTCCGGGCGCACCAGCCGGATCAGCTCGACCGGCGTTTTCTCGYGGAACATCACCACCAGGTCCACGGATGCCAGCGCGGCGACCAGCGCCATGCGGTCCGACTCGTGATTGAGGGGGCGGTCGTCGCCTTTGCCGAGCATGCGGACGGAGGCGTCGCTGTTGACGCCCACAACCAGGCTCGCGCCGAAGGCTTTGGCTTGCGCGAGGTAGGTGGCGTGGCCGCGGTGGAGGATGTCGAAGACGCCGTTGGTGAAGACGAGCGGGCGTGGGAGGGCGGCTAGCTTTTCGGTCAGGTCGTTGGGGGTGTCGGTGGTGACTAGCTTGGATTCGAAGGCTGGGGTGGACATGGTGGTGGCTGGTCTTGGGTAAGTCAAAAGCTTAACGTCAAAGGCTTAAAGTCAAAGGCAGTTTCACCACCCCTGCGGGGCGGCGACCTACTTTTTTGTCTTGCCAAAAAAGTAGGCAAAAAAGGCGTGCCGGATGGGGCGACCCCCTCCTCGTCGGCAGGCGAAAAGAGCGGCCGGGGGCCAAACTCACATCGCCTTAAGGC
>NZ_JBFTSG010000066.1:0-48990 GCF_056399885.1 Cupriavidus sp. 01L45
GCGCAGCTTCTTCGACAGTTCCTGCGTCAGCGGCGCGAACCAGTCCTTGCGCTTGCGCGGCGGGTCCTCCGGGTCGGGCCGCTGCTGGTGGTCGACGCGGCGCTCGTAGTCCTTGATCTTCGCGGCGATCTCGTCATCGTCCATCATGGACTCGCCGCCAAAGGCCGCCCGGTGCACGGCGTTGTAGATCTGCATCAGGCCCCACAGGATGCGGGCCTGCCCGCCGGCGGCGAAGGCCCGCCCGTAGGTGCTTTCGCCCATCTCGCCAATTTGCGGAAAGGGGGTGCCCACGCCTGGCAGGTAGACGCGGTAAAAGTACTCGCCCTCCCCCGGCGTATTTCCCTCTTCAGCAGGATAGGCATTGTGCAGGCGAACGATATTGCTATGAAAGCGCTTGGCGGGTTCCGGTTTTTTGTAGTCCCGCTCCATGTTGTTGTTGGTGCCGTCGAAGAACAGCCCCACGTTGACCAGGATCTGGCAAACCGGCTGGCGCACGAACGTGCAGGCGGGCTTGGTCCCCAACACGCGGAAAACCTCGCGCGGCGTCAGGCTGCAGCATTCGGCCGGATCCGGCGGGAGCGTGCGGTCGGGGGCAGCGATATAGCGCTTCATTGTTGGGGCTCCTTCGATTTGTTTGGATTAACCGGATAGGGAATGGGGTGGTTGAGGCTATGTGAGTCGTAGCGCGCCGACACGACCACGCGGACCACGTCGTTCGGATAGATGTGGGCATAGATGGTGCCTGCCTTGGTGTAGGGCTCGACCTCGACCACCTTGCTCCCATAGAGGATCTTGGCCCCGTCACGGGCCTTCCACTCGACGGTCACCTGCAGCCCGGGACGGTAGACTCGCGGTACGCCCACGCAACACGTTCCCGAGGTGCTGCCGTAGGCACGCATATTGCCGCCCCATTGCCCATCGATGGAAAACCCATCCATGTAGTTGCCGGTGTGGTTGACCCCGCCAAGCGAGGCATAGACAAACTTGTCGGAGCGGTCAGTCGAGATGCCGCTGCCACCGGCGCAGCCGGCCAGAAACAGGGACAGGAGAATGGCCTTGCCGAGGGCAATGCGCCGCGGTGCTGCGATATCGCATTTCATTGTTGGGGCTCCTTCGACTTGTTCGGATTAACCGGATAGGGAATGGGGTGGTTGAGGCTATGTGAGTCGTAGCGCGCCGATATGACCACGCGGACCACGTCGTCCTGGAAGATATGGGCATAGATGGTGCCGGCCTCGGTGTAGGGCTCGACCTCGGCCACCTTGGTCTTGACGACATCGGTCCTTCCCTCGGGCGCGTTCCAGCTCACCTTGACCTGCATGCCGGGACGGTAGACCCGCGGCACGCCCACGCAACACGTTCCCGACGTACTGCCGTAGGCATCCATATTGCCGCCCCATTGCCCATCGATGGAGAACGAATGGATGTACTTGGCGGTGTGATTGACCCCGCCCAGCGAGGCATAGACGAACTTGTCGGAGCGGTCAGTCGAGATGCCGCTGCCGCCAGCGCAGCCGGCCAGCAGCCAGGCCAGAAGGGCCGCCACCCGGCCTACGTTGCATCGGGTCGTCGCCTGCAGGGTGCGGCCCCACTGGACCAGATCATTCTGCCCGGTCTTCTGTCGCATCTCTTCTCCTGACGCGGGAGGGCATGTGTTGCCTGAGTGGGATCGTCCGGGGCGCGCCGCCGCGACGCCGCTACCGGACCCGGCAGCGCACTACGGCTAACAAAGCCCGCCCGTGCGGGCCGCTTTGCCGTAGACCTGCGGCACCGTGATCAGCCTGACCTCCCGGGGCATTGGAAGCCTTGCAGCAGGCCGGTGGTCCATGGATTGGCGAGACTCCCGGTGTTGATGTCGAGCTTGGCCTTGCGGCCGTCGAAGTCATACTCCGCCAGGAAGTGGCTGGCGGTGGCAGAGCCAGCAAGCTTGCCCTTGGCGATGACACGCATCAGTGCCCATGGGCCGTTGGCGGTCAACGCGGAGGTATCCGGGCGAATTCGCGGACTGGCGATGATTTCGGCCGCCTGCCCGCCGCGCGGGCCAGGCCAGGTCACCTTGAGCGGAATCACCGGGCCGTGCACGTAGCGCTGGCTCTGGCCATCGAAATCCATGTTGAGCTCGACGATCTGCGGATCGAGCTCAACCACCTTCAGATCCACCTTCCACGCCATTTTTCTGGCTCCCGGTTCACGGAAGAACACCTCGCGGATCTCCTTGGCGCGCTGGAACGGGACCAGGCTCGGGCCGGCGACCGGCGGCACGTCCGGCGCGGTCAGCCTGTAGCGCCAAGGCGAGATGGTGGTGTCCACGTGCGGGGCCAGCACCTTCTGGAAGAAGTCGTCCAGCACGCCACCGTTGGCGAAGACGCGGGCGAAGTCCTCCGGGTCCACGTCCTGCACCGAGGTTGGCGTGAACGGATACTTGCCGTCGATGGCGCTGCGGCAGGTTTCGCCGATGACCGCGTCCATCTGGGCGATCAGGATGTCGCCCACGC
Source organism: Cupriavidus sp. 01L45 (assembly GCF_056399885.1). Taxonomy (NCBI): domain Bacteria; kingdom Pseudomonadati; phylum Pseudomonadota; class Betaproteobacteria; order Burkholderiales; family Burkholderiaceae; genus Cupriavidus; species Cupriavidus sp. 01L45. The sequence continues at coordinate 2,496 of NZ_JBFTSG010000066.1, forward strand.
CCTTGTTGACGTCCCGGGTGCCCTGCACCACCAGGTCCGCCAGCACCGCCTTGAACGGCGCCGGCAGCTTGGCGGCTTCCATGCGCAGTTGGTCCCCGGCATCCGCCGGGGGTGGCAGGTTGCGGGTGTTCAGCGCGTTGTTGGCCACCACCAGGCTGGTGTAATAGGCATTGACCATCCCGGCGATGGCATCCAGCTGCGGCTTGCCGCCGGCGGCTTGCGCGCCTGGGGCCGCCGTGTCCGCCTGGCCGGTGACCACCTCGCGCAGCGCGGCGAAGCGGTTGTCGACCACCTCGCGTTCCTGGCGGGTTTCGGCACGGGCAGTCAGGGCGTTGACCTTGTCGGTCGTCTTGTCCAGCATGGACAGCGCCTTCTCGGCGAGAGACTTTTCCTCGGGATCGAGCGGGCGGCTGAGCGTGGTTTCCTGCACCGCCACCCGGCCCAACCGGGCCAGCGGCGAGTCCGGCGCGGCGAAGTTGCGCAGGATTTCCAGGTCGAAGGCCAGGTTGTTGCCTGTGACCGTACGGATATCGCCAAGGAATGTCTCCCAGTGCTGGGCATACTCGTTCAGGTACAGGCGACGGATCTCGCGCGTCAGCGGATCGCTACCGGTCAGCTTGCCCGCGGCGCTCTCAAGCGTTTTTTTTTGAGCGCCGGGCCCTGTCCCCCGCCCCATCACCCACGCATCGATGGCCTGGGCCTTGCCGACGAACTCTGGCAGCCGTGCATTGAACACGTCATGGTAGCCGGCGTAGGTGAAGATCCCGGGGATGCCCCGCTCCAGCGGCTCACCGCTCGCGCGGGTAAAGACCGTGCCCGCCTGGGGCCCCACCGCGCGCACCAGCGTGAAATCCTGCGGCGCCTCCTCCATCATGGCCGCCTTGGCCCGGTCGTACAGGCGTTCGATAGAGGTATCGCCGTCCAGAAAATCGCGCGCCGAACGGATCAGGGCCTCGTTCTTCGCGTAGGGCGACTGCACCGCCCGGGTGCCGTCCAGCAGGCTGTCCAGGTGCTCGATCACCGCTACCCGGCCACCGAAGGCATCCGCCGCGTTGCCCGTCGCCCAGTCGCTTTGCACCCAGCTGCGCACGTCGGATGCATGGAACTTGTCCTTGTCGTGCAGCATCAGGTAGACACGCAACGTATCGTAGGTCTGCCTGGCGTCGCGCTGGCTGACGGCGGTGGACAGCACGGACTCGACCCGGCGTACCAGGTATGGCACCAGCAGGTTGTCCTCCAGTGTGGTATGGGTCTGCGTGGCCGCGCCCAGCAGGGGCGGCACACTATAGAGTCCGTAGTGCCAGTCCGTCGATGGGTCGGCGAGATTCAGCCCGGCGTGCGCGGGCAGGTCGCGGGCGGCCGCCAGCACCTCGGGCATCCCGTCCGGCTGTGCCTTCTTGTAGTACGCGGTCAGCGTGGCGGCCAGCGCCGAGGCTTTCTCCCCCTCCGCGGCCACGTAGTTCGCGTTGTGGCCGAAGCTCTTGTACAGGGCGCCAACCAGCCACAGCAAGATCACCAGCGTCAGCGCATGGCCGAGCAGGGCCAGCATGCGGAAGTGAAACTCCCAGCGCAGGTTCGGCTTGACCAGATTCGCCTCGGGCACGAGGATGCGCTTGACTACCTCCTGGAGAAAATAGCTTCGATTGCCGATCGCCTTGGTCTTGTCCACGGCGATGCCGTCGCCAATGCCCGGATGTCCACCCAGAACGCGAAAGCCGCCCTCCCCTCGCTCCAGCCTGCGATGGACGCCGCTATAGTCACCGACCACCGCGTGCTCCGACTGCGTCGCACTGGTGAAATACACCCCACGCAGCATATGGCGCCGCTCGGTATCATCGAAGCGCGAATCCAGGAAGATCTGCTCCATCATCTCCACAAGCGGTTGCGTCAGGCTCGTAAACTCTGAGCGCAACGTCAACAAGCGTTGGCGCCGGACCGCGTCAAATTCATCACACATCCGATTGTTGATCTCATCCCGCAGGTGCCCGGCCAAGCGTTCCATCTCGTCACGGCAGCGCTCCAGGAGGTCAACCGCAGGCTCGCCACGCTTACGCTTCTTGTCCCCGTAGGGGAGCGTGAAGCCCCAGGGCTGCGCACGCCCCTCGCTTGACAAATCCTGGAAATATTCAGCAAAGCCCGCCAACTGATCGAGCTTGGTAATGAGCACATAAACCGGGAACTGGATGCCAAGATCTCGCCGCAGCTCCATCAGCCGGGCGCGCAGCAAGGCTGACTGTGCCACCAGTTCGTCGGGCGAGCGCGTAAGCAGGTCGGTAATGCTGATGGTGAGCAGCACGCCATTGATGGGAGCCCGCGTACGGTACTTGCGCAACAGGCCCAGGAAACCCTGCCACTCGGCCGAATCGGTTGTGGGACTCACCCCATGCGTGGCATACCGGCCGGCCGTGTCAATCAGGACCGCATCGTTGGTGAACCACCAATCGGCATGAACGGTAGCCTTGTGCGCACGTGCGGCCGCGCTCATCTGCTCCGCAATGGGAAATTGCAGACCGGCATTGAGCAACGCCGTCGTCTTTCCCGCGCCTGGCGAACCGAGCACCATGTACCACGGCAGTTCGTACAGGAAGCGCTTGCCCTCGAGCAAGCCGCGAAGCCCCCCCAAGCCGCGCATCCCCTTCAGTTTCTGCACCGCGCTCTGCATGGCCCGATCGACGATAGCAATATCCTTCTTTGCTACCACCTCCTTGGGCTCTCCGCCAATCCTCAGCACCCGCTGGAGAAACAGGTTGTCAGTGCGGGCACGCCTGATCAGCAAATACAGCGCGTAGGCGGCGAACAGGAAAACGATGACCGATATCAGCACGATGCGCACCGATGCCGGCGCCAGCGGCTTCCCGGCGCCAACGGCCAGCAGCGGCCCCGCATGCCAGATCAACAGGCATAGCGCGGCGGCGCCGACGGCGGAAATCGGCAGGCCAACCAGCCAGAACAGTAGCAGCGTCATCAGCAGCACAATGATCACGACGCGCATGCCAACACCGGCCAACGGCTGCATGCCGTTGAAGCCGAGGAGCGGACCGATGAACCAGATGGCCGCCGCTACGACCAGGACCGCCAGGAGCGCGAATGCCTGTCGGGAAAACAACACCGCGCCAATACGTTTCAGAAATTCCATCCCTTGACCTCGGTTACTGCGTAACGACGATTTCAACCCGGCGATTCTTCGCCCGGTCGGCTGGCGTCTTGTTGCCGGTGAGCGGCTCGGTATCGCCCTTGCCGATCGCTTCGAGGCGCCCTTTGGCTACCCCCTTGCTCGCCAGATACTCCGTCACCGTGGCGGCGCGCTCCTCCGACAGTGCCTGGTTCGATGGATACTTTGGTGTCCTGATGGGTACGTTGTCGCTGTGGCCGATCACGGTCACCTTTCCGGTCACCTTGTTGATCTCCGCGGCTACCTTGTCCAGCAGCGGCAGGACCTTGCTACTGACCTCGGCCCGTCCGCCGCCGAACATGTCGTCGCCGCGGAAGGTGACGGCACTGCGCGTTGCATCYTCCTTCACGCTGACAACCCCGCGCGCAATTTCCTCCTTGAGCAGTTCAGCCAGGCGCAGCGCCCTCGGCGGCTCCGGCGGCGCGATCTTGCCGATGGCGAGGATCTGCTGTTCGACTTCGTGCGTACGGACCAGCAGTTGGTACTTGAACCAGGCGAATAGCCCAAACAACACCAGCGCCGACACGGAAACCGTCACCCACACGGGCAACGATCGCAACGGCCTCAGCCGGCCCGCGGGCTCGCCACGCCAGTGCGGGGAAAGCTCCCGCGGTACCTCCCCCCGCTTGCTGGAGATGAGACTGAACAACCGCTTCCGAATGGCATCCAGTTGCTGGTGCCCATCGGTCTGGCTGACATATCGGCCGATAAACCCCAGCGACAGGATCTGGTAGAACATCTCGATCAGGTCCAGATGCTCATCGGGGCTGGCCAGCAACCGGCCAAGCAGCAGGAAGCACTTGTTTCCGCCTTCGGTATCCTGATGCAAGCTGACCAGCAAGCTGTGTTGCGGCCAGCCGTCTCCCCCCCATGCTTTGTTGTGCGCGGCCTCGTCCAGGGCTGTGCAAAGCAGGTAGTGCGCACCCACGACGTGTTCACGCCGGATGTTGGCGCGCTCGCAAAGTTGCTGAAATCCCTGCAGCTCTTCCACCAGGAGGAGGCGCAGCGCCAGGGCAGCACTCATGTCAGGCGTCGCCTCGCCAGACTTCGCCTCGTCGGGCTTCGGTTCGTCAGGCGTCGCTTTGTCAGGCTTCTGCGCTTGCGTCACCGGCAGCTTGTCCGGCATTCCGGCCAGCGCCAGCATGAGCGGCTGCGCAGCTTCCAGCAGGGGATTCGGCGCCTTCCCGACGCGCGCGAGTTTTTGCTCAAGGGTCTCTGGCGCTCGCCATTCCCACGGCCTGCGCGGCGGGGAGGCCGGCTCGGCCGCGGCCGGCCCGGGGCCGGCCGGGCGCTTTTCCTCGGCCGGCGGTTGCTGGCCGTCCTGCACAGCAGGCTGGATCTTGCTATCCGGCGCCAGGGATGCCGGATCGATTGGCTTGTTCATCGTACCCCCCAAAGTTCAAGCCGCAGCCCGGGAAAGTGGCCCGCGACGTGCATGGCAAGACCGCCGAAATTGGCCACCTGCTCCCACAGCGGATGGCTCTGCGTCAACTCGAAATAGATGTGGCCGGCATTGAACGGGATCTGACGCGGTGGCACAGGCAAGCCCTGCAGGGGAATCCCTGGCAGGTGCGAACGGATCAGCTCCGGCACCCGCTCGGCTGGGCCCACCTTGACCTGTGCCGGAAACTGTTGCTGCAGCGCATCGGCGGGCATCTGAGCGAAGACGGCAAGGACAAACGTCGAGAAGCGCTGAATCTCCGCAGGCTCCAGCACGGCAAGCCGGAAGCCGTGCGGCTGGTCGAGCAACTCGATACGCCGCGCCCCACGTTCCAGCACGACGTTGAGCAAGTAGCGCAGGTCATCGACCAACGGCTTGATGCAGGTATGCGGCTCCCCGTGCTGATACGGATCGTACTTTCGCGGACGCCGCGTGTCGGTTCGCACAAAGGTCGAGAGCTCACCTGCCAACGCGCAAAGGTGCAGATAGAGCGTTTCCGGCGACGCCGCCTTGGCGTCCAGCAAATGCGTCAGTACCGGCTCATAGCGATTGAGCAGCTGCAAGATGAGGTATTCCGATATCTCCGCGGCATCCCCGCCTCGGGTGCTCCCCGCGGTGAGATTCTCGGCCATCGAATTGGCGCGCAGGTGCAGCAAGCCGTGGATTTCCGTCAGCCACGTCATCAACTGGCCGCTGGCCGGGTACACGTTGACGGGCGGTATCAAGCCAGGGTCCAGCTTGGCACTGCCATCGGCTCGAATCTCCGTGACCCTCGCCAATGGCAACCCGATCCACGACTTCGTCAGTTCCTTCCCTGGAAGCAACCGAAGCCTGAGGTCCGAAAGCTGGACCAGCTTGGGACCCTGTGCAATCGAGTTCGCGTCCAGCAGATCCTCCTCGAATGCCCGGTATCGCGCTAGCGAGTCCGTAGCCTCGCCGAAGCTCGTCTCCTCCGCATTCGGTGTGCGAATCGGCACGGCCAGGTAGATGACCTGGTTCAGGTGCTCATGGAGCAGCGCCAGCGGCGCGGGGAGCATGGTGTGCGCGGGTGCATCAAAGGGCGTGCCATCCTGAAACACACCCGCCGCTCCGGACACCACCAGTTTGCCTAGCGCGAGCGCTTCCGCATCGATCCCATATTCATGGAAGCCCCAGAAAAACGGGCTCAGGGCAGCAGCGCGCTTGTGAGCGTAGTGCTCAAGATAGCGCTCSTGCTGTTGAAATAGCTGCGGGCGCAGGAAGAGCCCTTCGCTCCAGACGACTTTGTTGTACCAGCTCATGAAATCAGTCAGGTTTAGTAATTGTGATGGTCTGCTGGTCCAATGCGACTTGCAGCTTGATCTTGCGCGCCGGAACGACGGCTCGGTACCAGGCAATCTCCGGTGCCGGCGGCAACTTGAAGATGGAGCGCCAGGTGGCCTGGCCAAGGTCCCGGTAGCCGACCAGAAAGCCGATTGCCTTGGTGTCCGGATTCAGCTTGCGCTCGATATCGCGCGATTCTCCCGGGCGGAGAATGAATTCATCCCGCACCAGCAGATCCTGCGTCAGCAGCGTCTTGTCTGACTTATCCAGGGAGAAATAATCGGCGCTCTCGAAGGCGATCTCGGTCTTGAGTTCATAAACGCGCACCAGCACAGGAGACGCCCGCCCCTTGTCGTCGGGATTGACCGTCGACTTCGCCTCGATGGCAAGATCGAGCTTCATCTGCTCGTTTTGGGCCGGAGCGCTCGCGCACCCCGAAAGCAGCGCGAGTGCAAGCCCACCTGACGCCAATAGCGCGCGCCGGTATCCGCTAACCAACGGCCGCTCCATGATTTGCGCCATGCCTTACCCTCCGACCACGCCCGGCAGGCTGCCGATCAGTTGGCAACCGCATTCCGTGCGATGACCGTCCAGCGCCGCGGGCCATCCGCCGATCAGGAATTTTTCGTCACCTTCCACAATCTTGTTGATGCCGTGAGGCCGACCGTCCGGATACCGCTGCGGGCAATCCACCAGATCCCCCTTGCGGGCGACCGGCCGTCCCCGCAAGAGATGTTTCTCCGAACCGGAGATCACCTTGCCACCGTGTGTCGTCGTGTCTCCGACGGTAATGAGTTTTTTTCCCATCATGCTTTCCAAAGTAAGAGAATTCCAAGTCGCCGAAAGGCATCCACAAACACGCAGAGTCCTTGAATGAACGCCCGACTGTGGATCTGCAGGATGTGCATCAAGTCGCATCCGGGGAACCGGGCGGCAGATACGCACTGCGCGCCCGCCATAGAACAAAGATGTCGTTCGCCCCTTCGCACTGAGCGACTTCTACGATCCCAGGCAAACTCCGAAGCACAGTTACCCGTTTTTGTCGAAGATCTTTCGGAATTTCATTAGGCCCATGCCATTGACCGCGTGTTCGTTGACGCCCATATCAATGAAGCCCGCCATCGAATCGTGGACATAGAGGTCGAACAAGCGCTCCACCGGGGGCGACAGCCGGTTGATGTCGATGTGGTCGACGATCTTGTAGAGATGCTGCATCTTGATATCGCTCGGCTTGCCGAACATGGCGGAGTGATATGTTTTGGCCGTCTTAGGGTCGTACAGAGGATCATTCGGCGGAACGCGGTGCATCAACTCGGCTAGCCGAATCAACACAGTCATTGATGTCTTATCGAGATGGCTCTTGTGCTCAGGCGACGCCGACTGGTACCAGGGCCGGTCCTGGTAGGTGGCGCGGTACTTGAAGCGGTAGCTGAAATACAGTCCCATGTGCCTCGCATGCACTTCCTCCACCGGCCCGCTCCCCATCGCGCTGGCTTGCAGGTAGTTGTTGAAGTCCGAGATAACGTGGGCTGCCGGAGTCAAGTCAGCACGATCGTTGGCCTGAAGTTCCTCCCAGTGCATGAGCGGCACGCCCGCCTTTAAGGCCTCCTGGTACATATTTGCACCAGGAATCGTGCTCATGAAACTGTCCGTAGCGCGCGAGATACCGAGTGCGCCAGGGGCATACCCGCCCCCAACATCGGAATGGGCGCCCGGATACATGACCTCCTTAGCGTTGGGCGGGTATGTTTCACGCACACGTACTGAATCCAACGGAAAGCAGGCGCGCACCTCGTGCCCGGCAACGTAGTGCACGCATTGCTCGATCGCAGGATGGATCTCCATCRTGTCGTCGGCCCACCCCTGATGGCCCTCCACAATGCCATTGGCAGACAAGTCCGCAAGCCCTACCGAGGCTACCGTGTCAAAGATGCCGAGAAAATGCAGGCGGATCGGAATGCCAGCAAATAGCCAGCCACCTTGCTGCTGTTCACAGACGTCAAACAGCCAATTTGCAAACGTGCGCGCCTGGGCCGCGCCACGCGAGAAGCCAAAGACCGATAGGTTGATCTGCTCAATCCGTGGCTTCTTGCCCCGAAGAGCTAGCTGGAGCTTCTCCTGCAAAAAGCGGAGTTCATTACGCCGCTGCCATCCGGGGCTGAAGATGCTTGATAGCTTGTCAACAATAGACTTCGCCTTGTCATCCGGGATCAAGACATCCTTGGTCACATAGTCGTATGGGGAATTCAACAGCTTGATGAATCCCCATAGGATGCGAGCCTCGCCGCCAGCGGCGGCTGCACTACCGAGCGTGCCGCCGGTATCGCCGACCTCTGCGAAGGGTGTCCCAACACCTGGAACGTAATGGGCATAGATGCCACTATCGGCGTCGTCCTTATGAGCATGGAAGAGCCGCACAACGTTGCTGTGCTTGCGGTTCTCTTGGGAAAACGACACCGGCAGCTTGGGCCGTACTCCAGACTTTATGGCTTTGACCTGCTCATCGGCGGGGACTCCCTCGTAGTCTTCCATACGGTTGTTGCCGGTACCGTCAAAGAAGATGCTCACGTTGACTTGTCCCGTGCAGGCGGGTGCACTGTCCTTAGGTAAAGTGCAAGCAAGCGCTGCTGCGCGCTGCATCGCCTCGCGCGGTGACAATGATCGAAGGCCACCTGTCGGAAAGAGATCTGGTGAGCTCGTTGTCATCGCTGCCCCCCTTTCCCGCGAGGCAAGGGATAGGGATAGTCCGGATGACCTGGCCTCTTCGTGGTCACCAGCACTTTGACCTCATCGCCTGGGAAAAAATGCACGGCAAAGCGGCCCATATCTTCAGGCATGTAAGGAGGCACCTCCACGATTCGATTCTTCCAAGGAATCGGGTTCGCATTCCGGTCTTCCGTCCACTTCACCGTGACCGTCATGCCCGGCTGCCATTCCCCCGGTACCGAAATGCAACAGACAAACTTGCCGCCGCCGCTGTGCGGATAGATATTCGGGCCGGGATAGCCATTGACGCTATATGCTGCAACATACTGATCCGTGTAGTTGTAGCCCACCAGGTCCATCGCGGTGGCAGGGCGACTGACAGCGCAGGCCGCGCCAAGCATCGCCATGGACACAGCAAGGGGGCGGAGAACAGACTGCATTCGGGTTCCCATCGACACGCTCCTATTTCGGGTTGATCTTGTTTGACTCTGGCATCTGAGGGATGCGCCCCGCCCCGTATCACCTTGAGCAGTCCAGTACTGGCGGTGGCTTTTCTTTTCGGCAGTGAGCAAGCCAGCGGGGACGAGTTCCAGGGATTTTCGATCATTTGTCTTTCCCTTCTCGCGGCGACGGATAGGGATAATCGGGGTGCCCGGGCCTTATGGTCGTAACCAGTACCTTCACCTCATCGTTTGGGAAGAAGTGCACCGCGAAGCGGCCCATGTCCTCAGGCTTGTAGGGGGGCACCTCCACCACGCGCGTTCGCCAAGAGATCGGGCTGGCGTTACGGTCTTCCGTCCACTTCACAGTGACCGTCATGCCCGGCTGCCATTCCCTTGGCACGAAAATGCAGCAAACAAAGCTGCCACCACCCGCATGCCGGAGAATATCGCCGCCGGGGTACCCGTTCACGACGTACATGGCCACATACTGGTTCGTGTGGTTGTATCCCACCAGGTCCATCGCGGTAGCAGGGCTGCTGACAGCGCAGGCTGTGCCCAGCATTGCCAGGGACACAGCAAGGCGGCAGAGAACAGACTGCATCCGGGTTCCCATAGATACGCTCCAATTTCGGGTTGAGCTTGACTCTGGCATCTTAGGGAGCACCCTGCCCCACATCACCTTGGTCGGGAAGAGTTCCGCGGATTGCGTAGTCATCGCCCGACACCTTCGTCAGGGTATGGATAGGGATAGTCAGGATGGCCAACAATCTTCGTTGTGACCAATACCTTTACCTCATCGTTGGGGAAGAAGTGCACCGCGAGATGACCTCGATCCTTGGACGTATAGGGAGGCACGTCAACAATGCGCGTTTTCCAGGGGATCGGGTTGGTGTTTCGCTTCCCCGACCATTTCACCGTGACTGTCATGCCGGGTTGCCATTCAGCGGGTACAGAAATGCAACAGACAAATTTTCCGCCCCCCTCATGCGGGTAGATATTTGCGCCCGGATAGCCGTTGACGCTATATGCAGCCACATACCGATCCGTGTAGTTGTAACCCACCAGATCCATGGCGATTGCGTGACTGGTTGCTGTGCACGCCGTGCCAAACGCCGCAAGCAGCAGTGAAAGACTGCGGTAGATTCTTCTAGGCCAGGAGTTCATGGCTATTCCTCGTGTCGATGCATATATTCCCAGTGCCATCGGAAAAGACCCTCACATTGAGTTACCCGGGGGCATTGTCCTGAGGCAAAGTGCTGGCTAGCCCCCGCCGCCCGCTGCATCGCCTCGCGCGGCGAAAGCGCGTGCAGGCCGCGAGTCGGAAAGAGCTCCGAGGATCGCGCGGTCATTTCTTGACACCTTCGTCGGGGTACGGATATGGATACTCGGGGTGACCAGCAGTCTTCGTCGTGACCAGCACCGTGACCTCATCGTTGGCTAAGAAGTGCACCGCGAGATGACCCCGATCCTTAGCCGTATAGGGAGGCACCTCCACCACACGCGTTTTCCATGGGATCGGGTTGGCGTTGCGGTCTCCCGTCCACCTCACCGTGACCGTCATGCCCGACTGCCATTCCCTAGGCACAGAAATGCAGCAAACGAAGCCGCCGCCGCCCGCATGTGGGTAGATGTTGGCGCCTGCAGAGCCATTGACGCTATATGCTGCGACATACTGATCCGTGTAGTTGTAGCCCACCAGGTCCATCGCGGTAGCAGGGCTGCTGACAGCGCAGGCTGTGCCCAGCATTGCCAGGGACACAGCAAGGCGGCAGAGAACAGACTGCATTCGGGTTCCCATCGACACGCTCCTATGTTGGGTTGAGCTTGACTTCGGCAGCCTAGGGCGTACCCTGCCCCGCACCACCTTGACCTGTCCGCTGGCGCCAATAGCCTCGTAGCCCTCCTGCTGATGGTTGCCAGCGCCGTCGAAGACGACACCCACATTTTCCCGTTCGGCACAGGCGGCCGCTTTGTCATTGAGCAATGTGCGGGACAGCACCGCGATGCACCGCATCGCCTCGCGTGGCGGCAGCGCGCGCAGGCCGCCAGTTGGGAATATCTCAGGGGATGGCGCGGTCATTTCCGGACACCTTCGCTGGGATAGAAATGGTAGGGATAGTCAGGGTGCCCAGGTGCTTTCGTTGTAACCAGCACCGTGACCTCATCGTTGGGAAAGAAGTGCACGGCGAGATGACCACGATCCTTGGCCGTATAGGGAGGCACATCCACCACCCGCGTCTTCCACGGGATCGGGTTGGCGTTACGGTCTTCCGTCCACTTCACCGTGACCGTCATGCCCGGCTGCCATTCCCCTGGTACCGAAATGCAACAGACAAACTTGCCGCCGCCGCTGTGCGGATAGATATTCGGGCCGGGATAGCCATTGACACTATATGCAGCGACATACTGATCCGTATAGTTGTAGCCCACCAAGTCCATAGCGGCAGCCCGATTTGCCATGGAACACGCGGCGCACAGCACGACAGCTAGCGGTGATAGACGAACGGAAATCTGTTTCCATCTGATGTTCATGCGAGCTCCGATCTCGGGCGTAACTGGCAACGTACGTTGCTACGATTCCAGCACCTTCAGGCACCGCATTGGCATGCGTGCGCCAGTAAGGACCGTCTCCGTGTGACGGCTTGGCGACCGTCGAGAACAACTTCGTACCTATCGGTCATTCCCTGGGTTTTCCTCCGGGAGCCGCACCAGATCGCTCTCGATGATGTGCGGCATGGCCGCCTGGATGTCGCGCGTGTTCTTCTGCACGGCAATCGCCCCGAAGAGCGCCAGGGCGAACGACATGCCATAGAAGCCCTTTTCGCTCAACGCCAAGTTGGCGTTGAATAGCCCGACACACAGCAAGAGGACAGCCAGCAGCACTGACACCCAGCTCAGGCCGTAGTAGATCGCCGTTACGGGAATGCCCTCGAGCTTGTCTCGTACGCTCTTTTGCACGGAGACGGCGGCAAACAGTCCGTAGACAAGCACCGTAAAGTAGTAGCCGCGCTCGTTCAGCTGCATTTCCGCGTTGAACAATCCAACAAGGAATGCGAGAAATCCTGCTAGCAAGGCGGCCCATGAGGACGCAACGAAGGCAAACGAAGGCTGTTGGGTAGTGTTTTTCATTTCACGTGTGTAAATGGGTTGGCGATACCGATGGATGCCGCACAGGCAAGTGCTACAACGTAATGGGGTGCCATCGCTAGCTTGAACATCTTCACGCCTTGAACGCATTGACCGCATTGACTGCCTCGATGGCTGCGGCGAGTTCCCCACGCGCCCAGCCCCGCTCCGCGATGAGTCGGAGGAGCTTCGGGTTCGTCAGGCCCTTGTGGTCGGTCTGTGTGTCAAAAATCCCCAGCGCAAGGATGTCCGGAAACGCGTCAATCTCCTGGGCGCGTGCAAACTCGCACACCGCCTTGATCTTCTCGAAGAATCCCGCCTTCGCCGTTGCCGGCAAGATCCCCGGCAACTGCCGGAACATGGCGTCGATGACCGAATCAGGTACGCCTCGCTCTAGCAGCTTGTTGAACTCCCGCCGCCCGAGCGCGAGCGGAAAGACAGGCGCGGCAATGGCATCCGCGACCGGAGCCTGCTCGAGCTGTCCTGCGCGATCGACGTACCACCATTCGCTTAGCTCATGGGTCAACGCCGCCCAGGACTCCTGACGGAGGACCTCCGGAAGCATCGGCAGCACCCGCGTGTCGGCAAAGCGCAGCAGCAGCTTCTGCCCATCCTCGGTCGAGACGCGCGCGCACTTCTGCCAATTCGGCTTGAGTTCGGCGGCATTCCTGGATGAGGCCACAATGCTGAACATTGGCCGCCCGGCGCAATGCCGTGCGAGGCCAAGAATCTGCTCCCTCAACACCTCGGCGCGCTCCACGATCAGCGGGATAAGAAGTGGGGAAACCTCGAGCATGGCGTCCAGCTCGTCGCAGGCATACAACGCTTCTGGCGAGCCGGGGTAATCGCGCCGGCCGCCATCGTGATCGAACGCACCATCAACGACCGCAGTCCAGTTTGCCTTGGGATTTGCCGAAACCAGCTCGATCAGCCTGGTGGAGACCTCGGCGAGGTTCAGTGGATCAACCGCGAAATACATGTATCCATCCCTCCCTAGACCGCAGCGAGCGCACTGCCCGACTTAAGTGCCTTGATGAAGCACTCGATGCAGAACGGCTTCGGTGTGACCGGCATCTGCATCGGCAAGCTCTGCTCTTCCGGCCAGGAGTGGTGCGCGGCGTGCGCGACGTATTTCCCCTCGGTCAGGTGCGTGATGCCGGCGGCCTCGTACTGGGTAAAGCTGCCGCCGCCACCGATCAGCAACTGCTTCTTTGCAATGACGCGAATGCTGTCCTCGGTGCTGATGATGCTGATGCCAAGCTTCGCAAGCAGTCCCATCGTGTCGTTCTGGGCCTGAATTTCAATGGGGCCACGGCTCGCGAACAGCTTGATGCCGAACTTGTGGGCACAGATGGAGACCAGCTCCCTGACGCTGGCGAGAAAGCTCTTCCCGACGTTGAGGGACATGTGCTCGCCCGTTGTCAGCGATGTGTGGAGCTTGCTGTGCAGATGCGTGCTTTCTTCAGCGGTGGCCGCGATGCCGGCGGCGCTCGACACCACAACGTGGGGAGACGTCAGTTCCCCGAGTGCCTCCCCGGATCCCTTGATGGCATCGTTCTGCTGCGCGATCGTCCTGGCGACGTCCTTCTGCTCTTCGTGCTGCGCCTGGGAGTTCGCCGACGCTTCCTCGAGGGCCTGGGCGATCTCCAGCGCGCCTTTGAGGCGGGCTATCGTCTCGCGCATATCCATGGCGTGGCTGCGGGCATTCATGCGTGCTTCGGTGCTGAGCAAGGCGCCCTTGGCGGAACGCAAGGCCATGTGGCCGTCGGTGCGAAGCTCGGCGCCCTCGCCGCGCTTGTCTTTTCTGCCTCCCGCATCGGGAATGCGGGTAATGTGGCCAACATTGAGCTGCGACAGCAAGTGGTCCGACGACAGCTGCGATTGAATCTCGCCCTGCGTGTCGTCCATCACCAGGTGGTTGTGCCGGCCACCGCCGATTTCCTTGGAGCGGAATCCAGACAGCGCGTGCTGGCCCGGCAAGTTCCAGGGCGGCATATTGAGCTGGTTCGGAACCCGCCCCACGATGATCGGCAGATCCGGATCGCCGTGCAGGAAGTCGACGATGACCTCCTGTCCGATACGGGGAATGTGGATGGCGCCGTACTGATCGCCGTGCCATGACGACGCGACGCGCACCCAGCAAGAGCTGTGCTCGTTGCGTTTGCCGTACATATCCCAATGCAGCTGGATTTTCACGCGACCGTACTGATCCGTCCACACTTCCTGAGATTCCGGCCCGACAACGGTTGCCGTTTGAGGCCCCGTTGTGCGGGGCTTTGGCTGCGTCCGGTCCGGGCGGAATGTTTCCGTGGTCGGCTGCACCTCGAACTCCACCGCGCAGCGCCAGCGCTGGCCCTGGCCGCTCTCCTCCGCGACTTCCTCGAGCATCAGCTTCGTCGCAAAGATCAGGTATTCACAGTTTGCCTTCTGCTCGGGATGCCGAGCCAGCGTGAACGTACAGCCCGGAACGACACCACGCAAGTTTCCCTTCCCATAGGCGAGACGGCCATGCTGACGCAACTCCTCCATGCGCATGCGGGCGGTCACATCTCCTTCCTGCCACGGGTCATTTCCGGTGGCGGGCTGCGCATGATCGCCGGGCCATTCATACATCTCCTGGTCGCGATGGCCCGTCTCGCGGGGCTGCTGCGTCTTTACCGTGAGGTCTGCTCTTGGCTTGACGAAGTCATAGTCGTTGGAGCGCCATTTCCCAGTCACCAGCTGGTCGACGACTGTGAAATCCGAGATATGCTCTTCATCCACGCGGTCCGCACTCGAATACCATTTGATCGTGTGATAGGCGCTGCTCGTGAATTTCCTGAACGCACCATTGCCGTCGGTCAGGATCAGACGGTGATGGCCCTCGCTATGCTCGAAGAACCAAGCGATGCCCCACTCCTCGGTGATGCGCTGGAAGAACTCGAAATCGGTCTCGCCATACTGGACCTGGTACTCTCGCCGCGGATACTGGACCAGGCTGAGCCGCTTTTCGACCGGAAAGTTGTAGTCCGCCAGCAGTTCATCGAGTATTTCGATGACGGTCTTCTGCTGGTAGGTCTTGTAGTCCATGGTCAGCGTGGCAAGCCAGAGCCACGGCCGCAGCACGAAGCGATAGACAAGGTGGCGGCCCTCCGGCGTCGGGCCAGACACGCGCGTCACCAGGCCGGTGATCTCGCGCTTGCCAGCGCCGAGCCGTCCCTCCAGACCGGCGCCTGCGCCATCCAGTTCGATCTCGATGGTCAGCTCGCGGCCTTCAAGGGCCTCCTTGTCGAGATTCGCGCCCGGCCCAAAGGCGAAGTTCTGATCGTCCGCCGTCTTGAGTTCCAGTTCGTATTCAAAGAGGTCGCAAAGCGCTTCCCTGCCACTGACGCGCACCACTGTCAGCGCCGGCTGCCCCAGTACCTCGGGAAGGCCGGGTCCTTTGACCGTGACGGTACGATGACTGCCGAATCCGGGGATGCTGAGGGACGAGACCATCTTCTTTCTCCTGTTGAAACGGGTACAACCGCTTTGAATACGAATCGCCTGTGACAACAATCGCCTGTGACAAACGAAAGTTGCCGTCCATCCGTCAGTGCCGTGAGCGGATGGACGGAGTCCGTCAAGCTTCCTTGTTGCCCTTGATGTCATAGCCGGCGGTCACGGCACCGCCGCTGCCGCCCTGGGCGTTTTGCACCACATACTCTTGCTTCACCTTGGAGAACGACAACGCYACCTTCTCGCGCATGCGCACTTCGTCGTCCACCGAACCCCTTGGACTCACCAAGGTGACGATCACATCGGTCATGGTGAGCTTCAGATACTCGAGCGGATTTCCACCGGCCTTGCGCACCACCAGAACGGCCTCGTTAATGTGCTTGCCCGTCAGGCAGTACTTCATCAGGTTGGGCGAGGCGCGATCGATGAAGTGCTCGAAGGTCATATCCGACACGGTCGCCTTGCCGGCACCGCCGCCGCTGCCTGCGTGCATGGTGGACTGCTGCTCGATGCTCCATTCCCAAGCCAGTACCTCGACCTCATTCTTGTGCGACGTGTCCTGCGACTCGCCGTCGATGCCATTGATCTTCAGGAAAATGTCCTGTGCCATTGCAAAGCTCCTTCACGTTAAGACAGGTACTTCAGACAAAAACCACAGCGGCTCCCCCGAGCCTGCCGGTCGCAGGCCCGTTCGGTAGAGTCCGTGGGGATTCGGTTTGGATTTGGCGGGTAAGCCTTAAGCCGCGTCCTTGACCGACGGCAGGCGGGCCACCAGGCGCAGCGACACCGTCAGGCCTTCGAGCTGGAAGTGCGGACGCAGGAAGAACTTGGCGCTGTAGTAGCCGGGGTTGCCTTCCATTTCCTCGACCACCACCTCGGCGGCGGCCAGCGGACGGCGGGCCTTGGTCTCCTGCGAGGAGTTGGCCGGATCCGCGTCCACGTAGTTCATGATCCATTCGTTAAGCCAGCGCTGCATATCCTCGCGCTCCTTGAAGGCACCGATCTTGTCGCGCACGATGCACTTCAGGTAATGCGCGAAGCGCGAGCAGGCAAACAGGTAAGGCAGGCGAGCCGACAAATTGGCATTGGCGGTTGCGTCGGCGTCGTAGTATTCGGCCGGCTTCTGCATGGACTGCGCGCCGATGAAGGCGGCATAGTCGGTGTTCTTGCGGTGCACCAGGGAAATGAATCCATTCTTCGACAGCTCGGCCTCGCGACGATCGGAGATCGCGATCTCCGTCGGGCACTTCATGTCGAGGCCGCCATCGTCGGTCGGGAAGGTATGGCACGGCAGGTTTTCCACGACACCGCCGCTTTCCACGCCGCGGATCAGCGTGCACCAGCCATAGAGCTTGAACGAGCGGTTGATGTTGACCGCCATCGCATAGGCCGCGTTGCTCCACACGTACTTGCGGTGATTGGCGCCATCGGTATCTTCCTCGAAATCGAATTCATCGACCGGGTTGGTCTTGATGCCATAGGGCAGGCGCGACAGGAAGCGCGGCATGGCCAGGCCCACATAGCGCGCGTCTTCCGAGTTGCGCAGGCCGTTCCACGGTGCATACTCCAGGTTCTGGAAGATCTTGGACAGATCTCGCGGGTTGGCCAGTTCCTGCCATGAATCCATCTGCAGCACGGACGGTGAGGCGCCGGCGATGAATGGTGCATGGGCGGCGGCCGAGATCTTGGCCAGCGACCCGAGCAGTTCCACGTCGGGCGGCGTGTGGTCAAAGTAATAGTCGGCGACCAGGCAGCCGTACGGCTCGCCACCGAGCTGGCCGTACTCCTCTTCATAGACGCGCTTGAAGAATGGGCTCTGATCCCAGCCGATGCCCTTGTAGCGGCGCAGAGTGCGGCGCAACTCCTCCTTCGACACGTCCATCACGCGGATGCGCAGCTTGTCGTCGGTCTCCGTGTTTGACACTAGGTGGTGCAAGCCGCGCCAGGCAGACTCCAGCTTCTGGAAGCTCTCGTGGTGCAAAATCAGATTGATTTGCTCCGAGAGCTTTTTGTCGATGGCGCCGATGATGGCCTCGATGCTCTTGTAAGCATCGTCGCTCATCGTGAACGCGCTGGCCAGCGCCTGTTCGGCCAGCGTCTTGACGGCCAGGTCGACCGCTTCGCGTGCCTGGTCGGTCTTGGGAGAGAACTCGCGGCTGATCAGTGCCGCAAAATCCGAATGCTCAGCCGTCGCGACGGCCTGTTGTTGTCTTTGTTGGGCGGAAACCATGGAATCCTTGCTTAATGAGGTTGTTCAGGTAGGCAAGCAGCCGAGCCAGTCAGGACTGCGGCGCCAGGGTGTCGCCGTGATTCGCCTCGGGCTTGGGTGCCTTGGCAAGCGACTGCAGCAGCGCCGGGTCTTGCAGCAATTGATTGATCAGCGATTCCGCCCCCGACTTGCCGTCCATGTAGGTCTGCAGATTGGCGAGCTGCGTGCGGGCTTCCAGTAGTTTCCGGAGGGCGTCGACCTTGCCGGCCACAGCCGCCGGCGAGAAGTCCTCGATGCTCTCGAACGTCATGTCAACCATGAGTTGCCCTTCGCCGGAAAGCGTATTGGGCACGGCAAAGGCCATGCGAGGCTTCATGGCTTTCATCCGTTCATCGAAGTTGTCGATATCGATCTCCAGGAACTTGCGATCGGCTACCGGCGGCAGCGGCTCGGCCGGCTTGCCCGACAGGTCGGCCAACACGCCCATCACGAAGGGCAACTCGATGCGCTTCTCCGAGCCATAGACTTCGACGTCGTACTCGATCTGCACACGCGGCGCGCGATTGCGAGCGATAAATTTCTGCGAACTGTTCACAACAGACATGGTTCTCCCCAGCGGGTTACAAGGACGTGCCGCACGGCTCTAGGCCGCTTCGGCTTTGGGATACGCCGGCCCAACAGGGTCGTGGCCCGGACGGTATTCGGCGTGATAGGTCAGCTCGGGCGAGCCGCTGCCGCTGCCGGGCAGTCGGATGTCGATGGCAGCCAACGGGCGTTTCTCCGACAGGGCGGACAGCCACAGCCGCGCGAGTTGCGGCTGGATGACCTGCTCGATGAAGCCGATCAGCTGCCGCGCGCCGGTCTCGCCAACCGGGCATCGTTCGACAATGGCGTCGACCACGGCACTGCCATAGGTGAGCGCGATGCCATGCTGGTTGTGCATGCGTGCCACCACGCGATCCAGATGCACCCGCACAATCCGGCCGAGGTTCCTGGCCGCGAGCGGGAGGTAGGGCACCACCACCAGCCGGCCCAGGAATGCCGCCGGAAACACTTTACGAAGTTCCGGCATCAGGGCGTCCCGCAGGGCGGCCGGCTCGGGCATCAGCGCGGGGTCTTCGCAGAGGTTCGCCAGCAGATCGGAACCCGCATTGCTGGTCAGCAGCAAGATGGTGTTCTTGAAGTCGATATGGCGCCCTTCCCCGTCTTCCATGTAGCCCTTGTCGAAGACCTGGTAGAAGACTTCGTGCACATCGGCGTGAGCTTTCTCGACCTCGTCGAGCAGCACCACGCTGTGAGGGCGTCGGCGCACCGCTTCGGTCAATACGCCCCCCTCGCCATAGCCGACGTAGCCCGGCGGCGCACCCTTGAGGGTTGATACGGTGTGTGCCTCCTGGAACTCGGAGAGGTTGATCGTGATGAGGTTCTGCTCGCCGCCATAAAGGGCGTCCACCAGCGCCAGCGCGGTCTCTGTCTTGCCAACGCCCGAGGGGCCGACCAGCAGGAACACGCCCACCGGCTTGTTGGGATCGGTGAGTTGCGCGCGGGCGGTCTGGACGCGCTCGCCGAGCTGCTCCAGTGCATGGTCCTGGCCAATGACGCGGGCGCCGAGCGTGCATGGCAACTGCATCACGGCGGCAACCTCATCGGAGACCATGCGTCCCACGGGAATGCCCGTCCAATCCGCTACGATCGCGGCTACCACAGCCTCATCCACCTCGGTGTAGACAAGCGGCGTCCCTGCCTGCGCCGCCCGCAGGGACGCCTCTGCCTCCGACAGCGGCAGCGCCTCGCCGGGTTGCTCCCCATCTGCGCCCTGCTGGCCTTGCGCGATGGCATGCAACTGTGCTTGCCTGCGTGTCACCAGCTCCACGGCCAGGGTCCGCTCCTTTTCCCAGCGCGCCTCGGCCGCCGCCAGATCGGCCTTGATCTGGCCGTGCCGGACCTGCGCGCCAGCAGTCGCGCGCAGGTCCGGCTTGCCGAATCCGCCCTCCTTGGCAAGCAGCGCGCACTCGGTCTCGGCCGCGGCCAATTGCTGGCGCAGGTGGTCCACGACCGCCGGCGGCGCATGCAGCGACAAAGCAACGCGCGCGCAGGCCGTATCGAGCAAGCTGATTGCCTTGTCGGGCAACTGTCTGGACGGAATGTAGCGATGCGACAATTTGACGGCGGCACG
This sequence comes from Cupriavidus sp. 01L45, assembly GCF_056399885.1. Taxonomy (NCBI): domain Bacteria; kingdom Pseudomonadati; phylum Pseudomonadota; class Betaproteobacteria; order Burkholderiales; family Burkholderiaceae; genus Cupriavidus; species Cupriavidus sp. 01L45. The sequence continues at coordinate 22,548 of NZ_JBFTSG010000066.1, forward strand.
CACGGCCTCGTCGCGGATCCATACCTGGTGGTGCGCCTCGAAGGTGTCGACCAGCCCCCGCACCATCGAGACAGCCTTGGCCTCCTCCGGTTCCATGACCTGCAGAACCTGGAAGCGGCGCGTGAGCGCCGGGTCCTTCTCGATATGGCGCTTGTACTCGCTCCAGGTGGTGGCACCGATAGTGCGCAATGCCCCGCGGGCCAGCGCGGGCTTGAGCAGGTTGGCGGCGTCCCCCGTACCGGCATGCCCGCCAGCGCCAACCAGCGTGTGGACTTCGTCGACAAACAGAATCACTGGTTTGACAGACTTCGCGGCCTCCTCTAGCACCCCTTTCAGGCGCGCCTCGAATTCGCCTTTCATGCTGGCACCGGCCAGCAGCGCCCCCACGTCGAGACAGAGCAGCCGGATGTCTTTCAGGCTCGGTGGCACCTCGCCTGCTGCAATCGCCTGCGCCAACCCCTCGATGACGGCGGTCTTGCCAACCCCAGCCTCGCCGGTCAGCAATGGATTGTTCTGGCGGCGGCGCAGCAGGATATCCGTCATGGTTCGAATCTCGTGCTCGCGCCCGATCACGGGGTCAAGTCGGCCAGCGCGAGCCTCCTCGGTCATGTCCCGGCAGTATTGGCCCAACGCGGATTTGCCCGAGCCCGCGGGCGCCATCGCGCCACTGGCCTCACCCGGGGTGGCCGGTGCCAGCCCGCAATCGTCGTAGGCAGCTTCCCTGCTCTCCGGCGACTGCGCGACCAGTGCCGGGACCGACTCAACCAGGCCGTCAGCGTGCACGCGTGCGAACTGGCTGGATATCCCCAGGACCGTGCGGCGCAATTCGGGCGTCTTGAGCAGCGCAGTCAGCAAGTAGGCGCCACGCACCCGGTCATCGGCAAAAGCGAGCGTCGCGTACACCCAGGCTCGCTCGATCGCGGATTCAATCTGGAACGCGAAGTCGCTGATCGACGTGGCGCCAGCCGGCAGCGCCGCCAACGCCCGGGCCATGTCTGCTTCCAGTGCGGCCAAGTCGGCGCCMGCATGCCGCAGGATCCGTTGAAGGTCGCCATCAGGCGCCTGCAACAGCTGATGCAGCCAGTGCGCGAGTTCCACATATGGGTTGCCGCGCAGCTTGCAAAAGGCAGTGGCGCTTTCGATTGCCTGGAACAGGGTGGGATTGAGTCGGCCGAACAGCGCCTGACGCGAGATGTCCATTTGATGCCTTGCTCTGCTCTCTTCTGCATGGAGTGGCCTGCATGGGGTGGCTACGCAAAGCCCGAAGAGAATGTGAATTTAGTTCCTTTTTTAGAATATGAGCAAATCGCGTCACAGGTAAACACCTATTTTCCGAGAACGCTGGATTCCAACTCTTCACGGTCAGTCAATAGGACAAGTATTAAATTGAATTTCAAAATTCTTAACTCTCATCTGAATTCATAAGAAAATTCTTAACAATTAATTTACATTTTATTCGGTAACGATTTGCGATTATCATTCTGGCTCTTTGGATGGGGCTCCGGCCCGCCCGCCACCGAGGAGATGCAATGGACGAGCTGGAAAAGCTCTTGAACCTGTCGCCGTCGAGAACGTTCCGGTCGGGCATCGGTGACACCATGGGCGAAGTGTGGCCACGGCAGGCCGCTGAGGTGACGCCTCCGACCTCGGTGCCCGACCCGTTCGCCATGCTTCGTCCCGCCTGCATCGAACCAGAGCCCGCGCCGGCAGCGGGCGCGAAGCGCGATGATGTGCTCGACGCATTGGTGCAGGAAGGTGAGGCGGCCCTGCGCGATCCGAATTACGTGAGCCCGTTCAGCCAGTGCCTCACAAGCAGGTCCGCGCCTGCCATTGCAGTCGAGCAGCCGCTCGATGCCCTGGCCGCAGATGCCAGGGCAGACTCGTCGCTCCTGCATGGGCTTGCCGGCCGGCTACCGATCGACGCACTCATCGGCCCGCTTGGCAACCTTGAGGCATTGGAACTCCCCGCGGCATCCGCATCGAATGACGTGCTGTGGCTGTTCGCGGGAAATATCGTGCCGACGCGGCGCCGCGACGTCACCGCCGAGTTGACCCGGCGCGAACATCACCTTGTCTCGATGGATAGCGCCTATCGTCCGGCACCCGCATCGCCACAAACTTCACCTGCCGGAGAGCGCGGTCATGGCGGCCAATAACACGACGCGTGCCTTCGGTGCCATCGGTAGCGTTCTCGGCGAGGCCGGATCCATCGCGGACGCGCTGGCCGCAACAGAGGCTGGCGTGCGCAAGCAGCCCGGCAGCTTCGACGCGAGGTGGGGCCTCTTCCAATGGCTGTGCGTGGTCGGTGACTGGCCGCGCGCGCTCAGGCAGTTGCAGGTTGCCGCCCAGTTGGCACCGGACTTCGCACAGACCGCGCACGCTTATCGCGACCTGGTCCGGATGGAAGCGTTCCGCAAGGCGGTCTTCTCGGGAGCGCGCGAACCCGCTTACTTGCTGCCTGCGCCCGGGTGGCTCGAGCGGCTACACGTGGCGCTTGCCCTGGCCGAGGCCTGCGATATTTCCGGCGCGGACCGCAACCGGAATCTCGCGTTCTCCGATGTGTCGGACACGCCTGGGAGCCATGACGGGCAACCTTTCGCATGGATCACCGACACCGACACTCGCTTAGGCCCCACCTGCGAACTAGTCGTCGCCGGCCGCTACACCTGGCTGCCGTTTTCGCAGATGCGGACGTTGCACATGCGCGCCCCAGCGGGGCTGCTGGATCTGCTATGGCGACCGGCCACCGTGACCCTCGTCGACGGGTCCATCGCACGCGGCTTCATCCCGGTTCGGTATCCGGATTCAGAGCTTGGCCGCGACGCCATTCGCATGGCGCGAGAAACCACCTGGAGCGAAGCTGGCGAGACCGGGGTGATGGGCCTTGGTCAAAAAACCTGGATGACCGACGCCGGCGACGTCCCTCTGCTGGAGACTGCCATGCTGACTCTTGGTGGCATCCATGACTGACCGCCGCGCACCGCGCCGCCCACATGCGCACCTGCTGCCGACTTTGTTTGATCGTCTGCGCGACGAAGCCCCGCATCGGCAAACGGAACGCGCCGACGAGTACACCTTCACGCGCGCTCAGATGCGCGAGATCGTCCAGCGCGACCTGACCTATCTGCTCAACACGACCAATCGCGAAGATGAGATGGATCGCAATCGCTATCGGGCCGTGGCAAGTTCAACGCTCAACTACGGGGTTCCTGCCGTAGCGGGCACCTACCTGTCCGAGCACAAGTGGAGCGACATCGTCGACATCATCAAGCGCGCCATCCTTGATTTCGAACCACGGCTCATTCCAGGCACCTTGGCAGTAGCGCCGCTGGAGAAGGAGGATGCGCCACACCGCTACAACGTCCTGCTCTTCGAGATCCGCGGGCTGATCCACATGGATCCCTATCCAATGGCGTTCACCGCGCAGAGTTCACTCGATCTGGAAACCAGCCGGATCAGCGTCAAATCCATCCACGCCACCTGACACCATGGACCCGCAACTTCTTGAGTACTACAACCAGGAGCTCGTCTACATGCGCGAGCTGGCTGGTGAATTCGCCAGCCAGCACCCCAAGGTTGCGAAACGGCTGGGCATGCACGGACACGAGGTGGCCGATCCMTATGTCGAGCGTTTGATCGAAGCCTTTTGCTTCCTGTCCGCGCGAACCCAGATCAAGCTGGATGCGGAGTTTCCCCGTTTCACGCAACGCCTGCTGGAAGTTGTCTATCCCAACTATGTGGCGCCCACGCCGGCAATCGCGGTCGCCCAGTTCCACCCCAGTGAGAAAGAAGGAGACTTTGCCCGTGGCGTCGTGGTTCCCCGCTGGACAACCCTCAAGGCGGGCATTCCAGATGGCGAGTCGACGGCGTGCGAGTTCCGCACCACGCAGGATGTGCAACTCTGGCCATTCGAGATAGTCGAGGCAAGGCTCACCGGCATCCCGCCCGACATCCCGGGCCTGGAGCGCTACGTGCCCGCGCACGTCACCGTGCAGGGCGCCTTGCGCCTGCGGCTGCGCATCAACCGTGACACGACCTTTGCCCAGCTTCCGTCGGTAGACTCACTGGCCGTCTACCTTCGTGGCGATGAACACATCGCCAGCCATCTGCTGGAACTCGTGCATAGCGCCGGCACCGTCTCCCTGATCGGTCAACCCGGGGATATGGGCAACAAGCCCTCCGCAGTCAGCAAGGATGCTGTTTCCTTGCTTGGGTTCGCCCCCGGAGAAAGTGCCCTGCCGCTTGCGTGGAACAAATTCCACGGGCACAACCTCGTGCATGAGTACTTCGCGTGTCCTCAGCGTTTCTACTTCTTCAGACTCAACGGCCTGGCGCCCGGGCTCGCCAGGATCGATGGCGCGGAAGCCGAAATTGTCCTGCTGCTTTCGAAGCCGCCGGGCAATCCGGCCGCCCACGTCGATGCGGGCCAGTTTGCACTGTACTGCGCGCCCGTGGTGAATCTCTTCCCGAAGCGGACCGACCGCATCGAGATTCACCCGGGACGAACCGAGTTTCACATGGTGCCGGATCGCACGTCGCCCCTGGACTTCGAGATCTACTCGGTCCAGAAGATCTTCGGCCAGAAAGCGGAGCACAGCGAGGCTATCGACTTTCGCCCCCTCTTCGCCACCCTCAACGGCGACGAAGGAAATCACGGCCGCTACTTCTCCATGCGGCGGGAGCGGCGGGTGCTGTCCACCCATGCGCGCAAGTACGGTACCCGTACCGCCTACACCGGTAGCGAAGTGTTCCTTTCACTGGTGGATCAGAACGAAGCCCCCTATCCCGACGTCCTGCGGCACCTGTCCGTCGAGGCACTGGTCACCAACCGCGACCTTTCCAACCTGGTGCCCCGTAATGGCCGAAAGGACCTGCAAGCACCCGATTCCGTGCCCGTCGCCAGCGTCGGCCTCATCCGCCCCCCTTCCGCACCGCGTGCGCCGTTCGCCGAGGGAGAGATGGCCTGGCGCCTGATCCGGCAACTCGGGTTCAACTATCTGTCGTTGACCGATCTTGACCATCGCCAAGGCGGCCAGGGCCTGCGGGACATGTTGCGTCTGTTCGTGGCAAGCGAGAACACAGCACAACAACGTCAGGTTGACAGCCTGATCGGCTCCAAAGTCAGGCCGGTCACGCGCCGGCTTCCGGACAACGGGCCGATCATCTACGGACGCGGCATTCAGTGCCAGTTGACGGTTGACGAAACCGGCTTCTCTGGCATCAGCCCCTACCTGTTCGGTGTCGTCCTGGAACATTTTCTCGCTCGTCATGTGTCGGTAAATTCCTTCACGGAAACCGAGATGACCTCAATCCAGCGTGGTCTGGTTCATCGCTGGCCGGCCCGTATGGGCACCCGTAGCGCGGTATAGCCATGTATCGGGGAATCGATGACAATGCGCCGCCACCAGCCAGCGCACTTGCACCACCCGCGCAGTATGCTGGTCAGGCGCCGTGGAAGCTGAGCTTCCTTGGACTGCTGCGCCAGTTGGCCGCCCATCGCCCGGACTTGCCGCCGATCGGACAAGCGCAGCGGCCAGGCGACGAACATTTCCGGATCGGCCAGCAAGCCTCCCTCACCTTTGCGCCGCGCGAGATCGCCCAGCTCCAGCAAACGCCAACCGGGCTCAAGATTCAGTTGTTCGGTCTGGGCATGCTGGGGCCGAACGGCGCCCTGCCGATCCACTTCACGGAAATCGTCCGCGAGCGCAGCGAGGCGCACCGGGACAGGACCACCGCCGATTTCCTTGACCTGTTCCACCACCGCGCGCTCACCCAGTTCTACCAGGCATGGGCACACGGGCAATCCGCGGCGGGGCTGGATCGCCGGGATGATGAGGTGTTCTCCCGCTACATCGGATGGCTTGCAGGCAGCGAAGCCGGCGAAATCGCCGGCCCCCTCCCCTCCCATGCCCGTCTGGCGGCCAGCGCGCACCATGTGCGTGAAGCCCGCAACCCGGATGGCATCGCCGCCACGCTGGCGCATTTCTTCGGCGTGCCGGTCAGGCTCGAAGAATTCGTGCTGCACTGGATCGCCATCGACCCGGCGGAACACTCCCACCTCGGCCGCCCGGGCGCGCCCAGCGTGATGGGACAGGGTGCCATGCTTGGTGAGAAGGTGTCCGACCGCCAGCACAAGTTCCGTCTGGTGATCGGGCCACTCAGCCTGCAGCGGTATCTGAATTTCACGCCCAACGGGCGAGATCTGCCGTTGCTGATCGAATGGGTGCGCTCGTTCGTCGGATACGAGTTCGTCTGGGAGGTCGAACTTCAGGTGATTCCGGACTCCGCTCCACCGGCCGTTCTTGGCTCGGCAGAGGGCCTGGGCTGGTCCACCTGGCTGGGTGAGCCGGACCGCACCCGTGCCATCACGGGCATGGTGTTCGAGCCCGAGCAGTATGCGAAGCACTGATCATGTTTGCTGGCAGCAGCAAGGCTTCCACGCGAAATCGCCATTCCCAATTCCGAGGAGTTCGATCCATGCGTCTTCTAGGCAAGTGTGGCCGTGCGAGCCTCCGTGCGGTGCTGTTGTCGTCAGTGCTGTTCTTGTTGTTGCGGCTCGGCGGCTGTACCGACGACATGATCCCGGTGGAGGTAACGGGATACAACCACATGGACAAGCGCGCCATCGTCAGCTTCACCGTCAACGGCGCGGGTGGGCCGAATCTGGGTCCGGGTGGCGGTGGTGGCAGCTTCAACTGCTGCATTGAAATCCCTAAACGCTGGCGACCTGGCATGAAAGCAAAGATCCGCTGGGAATATGGCTCCGGTGACGACAGCCCTCGCGAAGCCGAGGTAGCGATACCTAAGTATACGGCGCAAAACCGGGGCGCGGTCCAGGTGCATTTCTACCCAGAACATCGCGTCAAGATCGTCGTGTCCAGGTACAGCCTTGGCCATCCTGCCAATCCCTTGCCGCAGAAAGACTGGGCCCCATGGACCCTCAATGAGGACTGGGCACGAAACTACCACGAGGATCAACACAAGAAATGACAGCGATCGAGTTTGCCCTGAATCCAGACCTGACACGTGGGCGGGCATTGTCCGACCGGGAAAAAAGGCGGCGAATCCACGCTTTGCGGGGGATCTCCATTACCAATTCCGAGGCGTTCTATCCATGCATCTACTAAGCAAGTGTGGCCGTGCAAGGCTCCGTGCGGTGCTGTTGTCATCCGTGCTGCTGTTGTTATTGCCGCTTGGCGGATGTACCGACGACATGATCCCGGTGGAGGTCACAGGATACGACCACATGGAGAATCGCGCCATCTTCTGGTTTACGGTCAACGGCGCGAGTGGCCCCAGCCTATTTCCCGAAAGCGGTGGGGGCAAGTATTCCTGTTGCGTTGAAATCCCTAAACGCTGGCGACCCGGGATGAAAGCAAAGATTCGATGGGAATATGGCTCCGGTGACGACAGCGCTCACGAGACCGAGCTGGAGATACCGGAATACACCCCTCAGAACCGGGGCGCGGTCCAGGTGCATTTCTACCCAGAACATCGCGTCAAGATCGTCGTGTCCAGGTACAGCCTTGGCCATCCTGCCAACCCCTTGCCGCAGAAAGACTGGGCCCCATGGACCCTCAATGAGGACTGGGCACGAAACTACTACGAGGATCAACACAAGAAATGACAGAGATCGATTTTGCCCTGAATCCAGACCTGACACGTGGGCGGGCATTGTCCGACCGGGAGCAACTGCAGCGAAGCCATGCCATGTGCAGAGCCACCGGAGATCCTAGGACGCCCTCCTGCTCTGGCAGCTTGTTCGTCGGGCTGTTCTTCGATGGCACCGGCAACAACGAGGATGAAGACTACAAGAAGCACGAACAAGACCCGCGCCACCAGAAACACAGCAACGTGGTGCGTCTGTATCACGCCTATCCCGACCGCAAGAAAGTTGGGACCAATGCCTACTATGCCTACTACATCCCCGGAGTCGGTACCCCATTCAGGGAAATAGGCGACGACGGTGGCAAGTTTGGCTCCGCAGCTGCCTGGGGCGGCGAGCCGCGCATCATTTGGGGACTGACCCGCATCTTCAATGCCGTTCATCGGTATCAACGTGGCGACGACCTGATCCCCGACGACCAAGCCAAGGCGATGACCTCCGGCCTGGGCGGCGTTGGCTCTTCGGGTTGGCAGCGGCGGTGGGCATTGAAGCAGACCTGGCAGGACCGGCTCAAGGCTGCGATTCGTGGACGCAAGCCGCAAATCCTGCAGATCAACCTCAGCGTGTTTGGCTTTTCGCGCGGGGCAGCGGAAGCCCGCGCCTTCGTCAACTGGCTCTACGAAATCTGCGAGAAGGTGGACGGAGGTTGGCGCTTCGCCGGCATTCCGCTGCACGTACAGTTCCTCGGGATTTTCGACACGGTGGCATCAGTAGGTATTGCCGGACTTTACTCTTTTGCGGAAGGGCGCCAAAGCTGGGCCGACGACAACATGCAGGTTCATCCGGCCGTGGAGCAATGCCTGCACCTGGTCGCTGGCCACGAGGTGCGCGCGTGTTTCCCCTCCGATTCGGTCCGAATCAATGGAAAGTATCCCCCGAACTGCAAGGAGTTTGTGTTTCCCGGCTCGCACTCGGACATCGGTGGGGGCTACATGCCGCTGTGCCTGGGCAAGGCCGACTGGAATGCAGTGGGCCCACACCACGACCTGCAATTGGCTCGTGTGCCTGGCTTCGAGATGTATCGCGCCGCGCTTGTGGCAGGCGTGCCCTTCTATACAGAGCAGCAACTGATTGAGAAGGGTCAAAAGAAGGTATTCGATGCGCTGACACCATCGCAATCTGCCGTCGACGCCGTCAAGGCCTACTACCTGGCTGCCAACATCAAGGCCGGCACGCTGGAGGACATGACCCGGCAGCATATGCGCTGGTACTTCAGCCATCGCTGGCAGTTGCTGGAGGCGGGGTTCCGCGGTTCGCCGCAGTATCAGCGCGCGTGTGGCAAGCCCAATCACGACCAGGGCGACGACTTCAAGGACGAGCCGACCTGGCTTCTGCACACACAGCGCGCACTGATTCAGGTAGTTGCGGAGTCCTGCCGCAAGCTTGAATGGAGAATGAGGGTCAACAACTGGGAAGCCGAGCGGGAAGGCGAAGTGCTCGATAGCCCGTTTCGCCCGGCCCCTGGTGCCAGATTGCTGAAGTTTGCGCGATCGCGCCCGTTGGTCGATGACTCGCTCCAGGCGGAGGCTGGCGCGATAGCCAGGCAGGCGCCCGCAGTGCTCGCGAGATGGCGCGAATGGCTCTCCCAAAACATGTACCCCGAGGTACACGATGCGCAGGCGCCCGAACGGGACATGACCCGACTCCTGGAGGTCCTGCAAGATGGCGCGGTACCGCAGGCGATCGCCAGCTTCCTCGATGCCCACGTGCATGACTCGATGGCGGGCTTCATCGGATTCGGCATGCCAGAGTTTCAGACCAATGGCTACGGCATCGCGAAGTTCCGCCGCATCTACTTCGGCAATGCGGGAGACAAGATCGTTCGGGACCAGGTGGCACGCGATAACGAGCGACGCATCAGCGAAGCCAGAGGCAAGCGCAACCAGGCCGAAGCCGAGCGGATGCCGCCGCGTATGCCACCGATGTCGGAATGGTTTCCGCGCCTCAACTAGGAGTGCTTCCCAAGACCACTGTCGTGCGCCAGCCTGGCCAGAGCCGCCAGAGCGGCCGGAGACATTCCGACATCCGGCTATGGCACGCAAATCGCTACCATCCACCCACTGCACTGAGATGACTGCCAAATCCAAGATCACGCCTTCGGCCAACACGTCCACTCGCTTTCCGGAGCTGATGGAAGCCATCACCAAAGAGAAACCTTGCGGGGACGATCTGGAGTATGACCCTGAGTTCGTTGTGCTCCTGGCCAAGGCGGCGCCGAAACCGGACGCCCAATACGGGGACTTTGTCAGTGCGCCGGAGGCGGTTAGCTGGACGGAGCTGGAGCGTGACTGCCGGCGCCTGCTGCTGCGCACGCGTGATATTCGCATCCTGGTGCTGTTGCTGCGCTGCCGGGCCCGGATGGATCACGCTGCAGGCCTGCGGGATGGCCTGGCACTGTTGGCGCAACTGCTGACGAAATGGCCTGACGCAATCCATCCACAACGCGTGGTCGAGGGTGAGGCCGATCTCGCCTTGCGCGCCAATGCGCTAGCTGCGCTCGCCGATCCGGCAGGGTTAATGCAAGACGTGCGGGATCTGCCGATCATGGCCAACGGCGCGCTGCGGCTACAGATTCGGGACGTGGAGCGTTCGCTCGCCGTGCCACGAACGCCCGATGCCCTGCCATCGGAATCGGTGCGCCAGCAGCTGAAGGATATGCGCGTGGCGCACAGCGCTACCCTGGTGGCGCTCGAGGAGGCCGCGGGAATCGCATCGGCCATTGACGCCTGGGCCAGCGACAACCTCCCGGACGAACGGCCTGATCTGCAGCCGCTATTGAAACTGCTGGGCACGGTGGCAAACACTGCCGAACCCGCGATTGCCCCGGCCGTGGCCGAGCCCAACGCCATGCCGTCCGCTGAATTGCACCCGGAAAGCGTAGCCGACGTGTGGAATGGCAACGGTACTGCCGCTATCGCGGAAGTCACCACGACCGCCCCCAGATCGGCCGACTTCCCAGTCGATCGAGGTGCCGCCCTCTCCGGCATTCGCGCAGCGCGACTATGGTTCGAGCACCATGAACCGAGCAGCCCCGTGGCGCTGCTACTCAAGCAAGCCGAACGGCTGACAGGCAAGCGCTTCGATGAAGTATTTCAGGCGATTCCCGCTGATTTGGTGGAACGCTGGGCGCAGGACGCTTCGTGAGCCGACGCCCATACACGTTCCGCCATGTGACAGAACGGCTGCGGACGGATCAAGCCAACGTCTGCTTCGACGGAATTTTCCGTTGAGCAAAATGCCATCGGAGGAGATCAGCCAAAAAGCGCTTATTCTTATTAGCTGCACCGCGCTTTTTAAGCAGTTTCCGCGTAGATTCATACTTGTCCTATATCTATCGAATAGGCCTCCATGCTATTAATCACGGCAGACTGCCTTATTGATCGCTATCACCACAATTGGCAGTCAGCCAGGCAGAGGCAAAAGGCACGGGAAGCGCGCCTTTAAATTGGTGAATTCGCCTTTGCAGCCTATTTCTCCCCAACAGGGGCATGGAGATCAAATTGGACCGAGGAATCAAAGACGAAGGCTTCGTTAGCCGCGCGYTGGAAATTGCGGATCACGGCTGCGGGCGCTGGGTCGCCAATCAAAGCTGTTTCAATCATCCGGCCAGGCATCCGCTGGAGCCTATGGTGAAGGCGGCGATTGTGACGGCAGTAGCGATCTATGTAGAGAAATTCCGCTGGCCGGAAGAAGAGCTGGCCAGTGCCTTGGCCATCGTTACCGTAGGGGACGCGCAGGTTTTGATCGATCGGCTCTTTCCGAACATACCCAAGCCGTAATGCCGCGCAATTCTTGTATGTAAGAAAGCCGCCCGCGGGCGGCTTTTTTGATTAAACCACGATCTCCCCGGACATCTGCGGCTTGCGCACCAATAACTCGGCCAGTTTTTTCAATGCAGCCGCGAGGTGAGAGCGCGCTTCGACACCGCCCAGCGAGATACGGATCGCGTTGGGCGGCATGGACCCGGAATAAAACGCTTCAGAGGCGGTGACCCGCAAATCCTCAGCCCGCGCGGCCTGCGTCAGCGCCTGGGACGTCCAGTAACTCGGCAACTGATGCCAGACATGTATGCCGCTGGGCGGCGCCTGGTCCACGCTCGACAGCAACTGCCGTGCAAGCTCCCGCCGCGCGAACGCTTCCGCGCGGATCCCGGCCAGCAGCTGGGCTGCGGAGCCTTCATGAATCCACTGTGTGGCCAGCGCGGTCGACAATGGCGTCGACATCAGCGCAAAGGAGCGCAGCGCGGCCAGCACGCCCGCCCGGCTGCGCGCATCGGGCAAGCGGATGTAGGCGGTCCGCAGTCCCGGACTCAGGCATTTCGATAGCGTGGAGACGTAGTAGACCTGGCCCGGCGCAAAGTGGGCCACAGGCGGCGGTGCATTGCTGCCGAGCAGCCAGTAAGGATCGTCTTCGATGATCCAGGCGCCGCACGTTTGCGCAGCCAGCGCGAGATCGCGGCGGCGATGCCCGGGCATGGTCCGCGCGGTCGGATTCTGGATGGTCGGGTTCAGGTAGATCGCGCGCGCGCCATGCTCGCGGCATGCTTGCTCCAGCGCATCGGGCCGCATTCCTTCGTCATCGGAGGCCACGGTCACTACGCGCCTCCCGAGCTGTTCGGCCGCCGCGCGCAAACCCGGATAGATCAGCGGCTCCGCGATGATCGCCTCGCCGGGCTGCGTGAGCGTGAGGATCAGCGCCGCCAGCGCGGCCTGGGCGCCGGGGCAGGCAATCAGTTGTTGCGGGCTGACCGGTTCCAGCATCGGCTTCAGCCACATGGCACCGGCGGCCCGGTCCGCTTTGCTGCCGCCACCGAGCTGGTAGGTCATCAGCAGGTGCGCATCGGACCGCAACAACACCTGCGACAAGCCGCGCTGCAACATGTCATGGAAGTCCACGCCGGCAGGGGGCGGCGGCACGTTCATGCTCAGGTCGACCATCTGCGCCAGTTCGACCTTCGGCGCGGCGACGAACGTGCCCAGCGCCCCGCGCGCCTCGATCAGGTTGCGCCGCTTGGCCTCGGTGAAGGCCCGCGTCACCGTGGTGAGATCCACCCCGAGCTGCCCGGCCAGGGTGCGTTGCGGCGGCAGGCGGTCCCCCGGGTTCAACTGCCCTTCCCCCACCGCGCGCTCTATGAAGCCAACGATCTGCTGGTAGCGCGCACCCTCGCCGCGCACGAAGGCGGTCGACCAGTCAGGTCCGGCCACTTCGCCTTGTATGGATTCCGTTTGACGCATTTTCCTTGATGTATGGCCTTTGTCTTACATTATCATGCGCCGCAGCATCACACAAATCCATACATTTAACGCTTTGTATGCGTTTCCCGCCGTCCGGGCGGATTTCCCTTTCTCGCAATGGTTTCCAGCGTGCTGTGGCAGGCGGTCTCGACGCGTGCGCCGGTTATGTGATGCATAACCAAGGTATGTCTTATGCGTAACTTATTGGCCGGCGCAAGCCATGCTGTCCGGCGCGATTCCAACAACAGGCACAGGCTGAACAACACAGGCAAGGGCTCGCTGCGCTGCGCGGGGCTGCTCCTGGGTGCCGGAGCCATGTTCCTGCTCAGCGGCTGCCAGCTAGAGCTGCTATCGCCGAAGGGCGACATCGGGCACCAGGAAAAGACCCTGATCCTGGTGTCGCTGTTCCTGATGCTGCTGGTCGTCATTCCCGTCATTTTCCTGACGCTCTATTTCGGCTGGCGCTATCGCGCGTCCAATACCAAAGCAACCTATGCGCCCAAGTGGGCCCACTCCACCAGCATCGAGGTGGTCATCTGGACCATTCCGTGCGTGATCGTGGCCGCCCTGGCGGTTCTTATCTGGCGCACCACCCATTCGCTCGATCCTTACCGGCCGCTGGAGTCGACGGTCAAGCCCGTGCGCGTCGAGGCCGTGGCCCTGAACTGGAAATGGCTGTTCATCTACCCGGATTACGGCATCGCCTCGGTCAACCGCTTGCCGATCCCGGTCCATACGCCGATCAATTTCAAGATCACCGYGGAATCGATGATGAACTCCCTGTTCATCCCACAGCTCGGCAGCCAGGTCTACGCCATGGCCGGCATGGAAACCAAGCTCCACCTGATCGCCGACACGCCCGGCATCTACGCGGGGCTATCCGCGGCCTACAGCGGCCCCGGATTCTCCGACATGCATTTCGACACTGTGGCCACCTCGCGCGAAGAGTTCGACGCCTGGGTCCAGCAAGCCAGGAAATCGCCGCTGGTACTGGACGAGAAGGCCTACCGCACGCTGGAGCTCCCGAGCACCAAAACGCCGGTGACCACCTACGCGAGCGTCGCGCCAGACCTGTTCCAGGGCATCGTCAACAAATACATGCATGGCGATGCGCGTGGCGATGTGCGCGGAGAAGTCTGCACAGCCCAAAGCCCCCCGCTGGCCGCCAACCCATGAAGCCAATGAATCCGCAACCTACGCAACACATGCAACACAACCACGCCGCGGCCACGGAGCACTGATCCATGTTCGGAAAATTAAACATCGATGCGATCCCGTACCATGAACCCATCATCATGGGTACGCTGGTCGCCGTCCTCCTGCTCGGTGCCGCGCTGATCGGCGCCGTTACCTATTTCGGCAAATGGAAGTACCTGTGGACCGAGTGGATCTGCTCGGTCGACCACAAGCGCATCGGCGTGATGTACATCATCATGGCGCTGGTCATGCTGCTGCGCGGCTTCGCCGACGCCATCATGATGCGCGTGCAGCAGGCGATCGCCGTGGGCGATGCGGCCGGCTACCTGCCWCCGCAYCACTACGACCAGATCTTCACCGCGCATGGCGTGATCATGATCTTCTTCGTGGCGACGCCGTTCATCCTCGGCCTGATGAATGTCATCGTGCCGCTGCAGATCGGCGCCCGCGACGTGGCCTATCCGTTCGTCAACTCGCTCAGCTTCTGGCTCTCGGCGGTGGGCGCGGTGCTGGTCATGCTGTCGATGTTCGTCGGCGACTTTGCCGCCACCGGCTGGGTCGCCTATCCGCCGTTATCCGGGCTGGGATACAGCCCAACGGTGGGGGTCGACTACTACATATGGTCATTGCAGATATCGGGATTGGGGACAACGCTCACCGGCATCAACTTCATCGTCACCATCCTGCGCATGCGTGCGCCGGGCCTGACCCTGATGAAGATGCCGGTGTTCACCTGGACCGCGCTGATCACCAACATCCTGATCGTTGCCGTTTTCCCCGTCCTGACCGCCACGCTCGCCCTGCTCACCGCCGACCGGTACCTGGGCATGCATTTCTTCACCAATGAGCTTGGCGGCAACGCCATGATGTACGTCAACCTGATCTGGATCTGGGGACACCCCGAGGTCTACATCCTGATCCTGCCGTGCTTCGGGGCCTTCTCCGAGATCATCTCGACCTTCTCCGGCAAACCGCTGTTTGGCTACAAGTCGATGGTGTACGCCACCTCGTCGATCGGCATCCTGTCGTTCTTCGTCTGGCTGCATCACTTCTTCACAATGGGCTCAGGCGCCAACGTCAATGCCTTCTTCGGGATCATGACGTCCATCATCTCGATCCCGACCGGGGTGAAGCTGTTCAACTGGCTGTTCACGATGTACCGCGGCCGCATCCGCTACCACTCATCGACGCTGTGGACAATCGGCTTCATGGTCACCTTTGCCGTCGGCGGCATGACGGGTGTGCTGCTGGCTGTGCCCGGCGCCGATTTCGTGCTGCATAACAGCCTGTTCCTGGTCGCTCACTTCCACAACGTGATTATCGGCGGCGTGATCTTCGGCTGCCTGGCCGCGATGAGCTTCTGGTTCCCCAAGGTGTTCGGCTTCACCCTGAACGAGCGCTGGGGCAAGATCTCGTTCTGGTGCTGGCTGGTTGGTTTCTACCTGGCCTTCATGCCGCTCTACGTGCTCGGCTTCAAGGGCATGACCCGCCGCATGAATCACTACACGCACGCGGACTGGCAGCCTTACCTGATCGTCGCGCTATGCGGTGCCGTCATCATCGGCGCCGGCATCGTCGCCCTGCTTGTCCAACTGGCCGTCAGCGTGCGCGACCGCAAGAACAACCGCGATCTCACCGGCGATCCCTGGGATGGCCGCAGCCTGGAGTGGGCCACCGCCTCGCCCGCGCCCTTCTACAACTTTGCCCATGTGCCGCACATCACCTCGCTGGAGCAGCACTGGGACGACAAGGAAGCGGGCCGTGCCTATGTCCGGCCAGGCCACTATGAAGACATCCATATGCCCAGGAATACCAGCGCGGGCGTGATCGTCTCGGCGTTCGGCCTGGTGCTCTGCTTCGCCCTTGTATGGCATATGTGGGCGCTCGCGGGCCTTGGCCTGCTGGGCATCATCGGCACCTTCATCGCACGGACCTACGACCGCGACGTGGACTACTACGTCCCCGCGGCCGAAGTCGAACGCATCGAAAACTCGCGCTATGCGCAGCTACGCAAGGCGGCTTGACCCATGAGCTACACAGTCATTCACAACGCGCACGAACATGTCGGGCACGACGACGGAACGAAGACCACGCTAGGGTTCTGGATCTACCTGATGAGCGACTGCCTGATCTTCGCAGTGCTGTTCGCTACCTTCGGGGTACTCGCCGGCAACACGGCCGGCGGCCCGAGCGGCAGGGACCTGTTCGAGCTGCCGTTCGTGCTCGGGGAAACGATGCTGCTGCTGGTCAGCAGCTTCACCTTCGGCGTGGCCATGCTGAACATGCAGGCCGGGCGGGAGCGTCAGGTCATCCAGTGGCTGGGCGTCACGTTCCTGCTCGGCGCGGCCTTCATCGCCATGGAGCTGTACGAGTTCGCCGAGCTGCTTCATGCCGGCGCGGGGCCGGGCGTCAGCGCGTTCCTGTCTTCCTACTTTTCCCTGGTGGGTACCCACGGCCTGCATGTGACCTGCGGCCTGCTGTGGATCCTGGTCATGATGCACCAGGTCAAATGCTTCGGTCTGGATGGCGTGACCCGGCGCCGGCTGGCCTGCCTCAGCCTGTTCTGGCACTTCCTGGACCTGATCTGGATCTGCGTGTTTACCTTTGTCTACCTGCGAGAGTTTGTATGAAGACCGCCCACCTCCCCACCGGATCCGCGGCTCACGCGGCGCACGGCAGCATGAAAGGCTATGTGATCGGCTTTGCGCTGTCGCTGGTGCTCACCCTGGCGTCGTTCGGCGCGGTGATGGAAGGGCTCGTGCCCAAAGGCATGGGCCTCGCCGCCATCGTGGTGCTCTGCATCGCCCAGCTGGTGGTGCAGCTGGTTTTCTTCCTGCACATCGGCACGTCTGCCGACCAGCGCCAGAACACGGCGATCTTCATCTGCACCGGGGCGCTTATCGCCATCATCGTCGCGGGATCGTTGTGGGTCATGCACAACGCCAACGTCAACATGATGCCGATGGATATGTCGCCGGAACGGGCGCGCCTGCGCGACTAGCGGGTCCGTGGCCGGATCGCTTCTCCCGCGATCCGGCCACGCGCCGCGCGCGTCCCAACGGACAAATGACCCTCTAGATAAACAGACTGCCGGCCGCCGCTTTGCTCAGGGCGGCGGACCAGTTACGGGAATTGTGCAAGCGCGCCGCCCGGTCCCCGAGCATGCTGTCGCCTCCCTCCCAATAGACCCAGCTCCGCCCTCGCCTTATCCGGTCCAGGTAAGCGACTTCAAATCCGGCCGGCAAGCGATAGACCATTGCCTCCAGCACGCTTTCGTCAGCGCCGAACACACCTGCAAGCCTGACCTTCCCGCCAGACAGTCCATTCGCGATCCTCAGGTCCAGATACGGCACGAACAGGCCGGCGCGGCGCAGTGCGTCCGGCATGGCGGAGGTCCAATCCCGGATAGCGTCATGCAACGCGCCAAGCGCAAGCGAGAACGCCCGCTCGTTTCTGGCCATCAGCACACGGCCGCTAAGCACGCCGTCAACCAGTGCATTGCCAGTTCCATGAAATGCCAGATTTGCAAGCGATCCGCCTTCGGCGTGGCGCTGACCGAGAAGCTCCAGGCAAGCCGCGAGGCCAGTTGCTGTCTTCTCGCCAAGGCTCAAGGCCGGGCAACGCGGATCGGATCCGGAAAGCAGAACCAGCACGTCGGCGGCATGGCGTGGTGACGCCAGCACGATGCGGTCATAGGCGAGACCGGCGTCCCGCACGAATAGCTCAAGCGCGGCACAGGCCGGACACCCGTCCAGTGAAAATAGCTGATACGTCATGAGTGAGACAGTTTCTCTGGCGCCGACGATGCGCGCTAAGGACACGCGCGGCGGCCACAGGAATGGGCGCGAGCGCGTGGCCGCGCGAACCGCGCATGGAACGGATTCTTCGAATGTCGCGCAATGTCTTTGTCCCGGTGGGTCCGGGAGTCGCCGGGTCAACCGACGGCATTGGCTTAGAGAGATGTTGCCGCAGCGCAGCAAGGAAAAACAGGAGCAGAAGACCGCTATTTACTGCGGAGCAGACGCAGCGTCTTGCGTGCTATTTTGACGAACGCCGAGCCCTTGCGATCAGCTGTGCCGGAACCGGAATGAACAATGCCTGATGGCGGACAGCCACGAAAGGCGATGGCCATGGGCAGGGAGTGCCCAGCCTTCATCCGATGTCTCGAAGGCCGGGCTCGCCAGTGTCCTGAATCTGAATTTCGTTGGAGAGATAGCTCGGACAGATCAACGCAGGTTGCGCCCGCCGGCGCCGCATGCGACTTGTGCAAAGTCGGAAAAGGCCCGCGCGGCCGCGGTCCGGTATGCGCCCTTGCGCTGGAGCAATGCGGCTCCCCGGGGCGGCAGCGGCGGCTCCACCTTGAGCCTGCAAAGCTCGCTGTTGTCTTCAACGATGGCAGCGGGCAACACCGTCATCAACCGGCCTCGGCGCACTGCCTCGATCACGGCGTTGACAGAGTTCGCCTCAAATGCGATTCGCGGGGGAACACCCTGCCCGCCAAAGTAGCGATCGATATAGCGGCGCGTTGCAAACTCCATGGTGAGCAACGCCATCGGCTCACCCTCCAGTTCCTTCAGTGTCAGCGCCGCTCGCCGTCTGGCAAAGCGGTGCGTCGTGCCCACCACCAGTGCGAGCCGCTCCTGCATCAAGGTCTGCGCTTCGATGTCCGGCAGATGCACGTCCTCGAAGGCGATCCCGACATCCAGGTTGTCGGCGGCCAGCAGTTGCTCGATCTGCTCCTGTGGTATTTCCAGCAAGCGCAGCGTGACGCCGGGATACTTCTCGTTGAATCCCATGACCAGCGGGCCGACCAGATAGGGCGCGAAGGTGGGCGTCATCGCCAGGCGCAAGGTGCCGCGCGTCAGGTCGCGCACATCGTGGATAGCCCGCGACCCAGCTTCCAGGTCCTGCAGCGCTCGGCGCGCATAGAGCAGGTACGCCTGGCCGGCATCCGTGGTCCTGATGCTGCGTCCGGACCGGTCGAAGAGTTGCACGCCCAGGGTTTCCTCAAGCTGCCTGATCTGCTGCGACAACGTCGGCTGGGAAACGTGCAGCAGTTCGGCGGCTCGCGTGAAGTTGCCGCTGTCGGCCACGGCAAGGAAGTAACGGATATGACGCAGCAGCATGGGATTTAACTATTGGTGTTTTCTATGGAAAGCATAATAAACCGGTCTTGGACCCTATAGAAAAATTCGTCCATGATTCTCCCATCGGTTCACCACCCACAACGATGGAGCAAAGCGATGCAAGACCTCATTGACGGATTCCTGAAGTTCCAGCGCGAAGAGTTCCCGAAACGCTCCGAACTCTTCAAGCGCCTGGCCACGAGCCAGAATCCGCGCACGTTGTTCATCGCCTGCTCCGACAGCCGGGTCGTACCCGAACTGCTGACCCAACGCGAGCCTGGCGACCTGTTCGTGATCCGCAACGCCGGCAACGTGGTGCCGTCATACGGCACGCAGCCCGGCGGCGTTTCCGCCAGCGTCGAGTACGCGGTCGCGGGGCTTGGCGTCACGGACGTGGTGATCTGCGGCCACTCGGATTGCGGCGCCATGACCGCGATTGCCACCTGCCAATGCCTGGATCACATGCCGGCCGTCGCCGGCTGGCTGCGTCACTGCGATGCCGCCAAGTCCGTCAACGAGGCGCGCGAGCACGCATCGCCGCGCGCGCGTGTCGACTCGATGGTGCGCGAGAACGTCATCGCGCAACTCGCCAACATCAAGACCCATCCGTCCGTTGCCCTCGCGCTCGAGCAAGGGCGCCTGCAGCTTCACGGCTGGGTGTACGACATCGAAACCGGCTCGATCGCCGCCCTGGACGGCACCACGAACCACTTCGTCGCCCTTGCGGACCATCCGCATGTCTGCGCAACCCCAACCAGGCTCGGCATTGCTGCCTGAGCGTATATTCCCCCCAAGGAGTCTTTCATGCCCCAGTCGCAATACAGCCAGACCAACCGCCAGGCCCTGACCGATGCCATCATCGACGCCAAGACGCGCAAGGACCTTACATTCGAAGATCTCAACGAAGGCTCCGGCCTGACCCTCGCCTATGTGACGGCCGCCCTCCTGGGCCAGCATCCGCTGCCTGAACACGTCGCCAATTCGGTTGCCGACAAGCTCGAACTGGGTGAGGATGCCGCGCGCCTGCTGCAGACCATCCCGCTGCGCGGCAGCATTCCGGGCGGCGTGCCGACCGACCCGACCATCTACCGGTTCTATGAAATCGTGCAGATCTATGGTTCGACGCTCAAGGCCCTGGTGCACGAGAAGTTCGGCGACGGCATCATCAGCGCCATCAACTTCAGGCTGGACATCCAGAAGGTCGAGGACCCGGACGGCGGTCACCGCGCCGTGATCACTCTCGACGGGAAGTATCTGCCCACGAAGCCCTTCTGAGCCTCCATTGGACGGCAGGCGCATGCGAGCGGCTTTCGCCGCCCGCCGCTATCCGCCAACCCGCCAGCTCACCAACCGGGCACTGCACGCGGTCCGGCACGGCCGAGGCTGGACGCGCGCTACGCGGGGATCTCCTCCATGCCGAGGAGTTTCAGCCGCTGCACCTTGCCGGACGGTCCCTTGGGCAGTTCGTCGACAAAGCGGAATGACCTGGGTGTCTTGTAAGCGCCCAGTTCGTTCCGGCAAAACGATCTCAGTTCGTCCTCCGTGCATCGCTCTCCAGGTTTGAACACGATGCACGCCATCAACTCCTGGCCGTAGTGCTCGTCCGGAACGCCCACCACCGCGGCCTCCAGCACAGCCGGATGCTTGAGCAATGCCTCGTCTATCTCGCGAGGCGCAATGTTCTCACCCCCCTTGATGATGAGCTCCTTGATCCGGCCGGTGACGAAGACAAATCCATCCGCGTCCAGGTATCCAAGATCTCCCGTATGAAGCCAGCCATCCGCCGTCAGCGTCGTGGCGGTTTCTTCCGGACTCTTGTAATAGCCCTTCATGACGTTCGGGCCACGCACCAGGATCTCGCCCGCTTCACCCGAAGCGACCACATTTCCCTCCGCATTGACAATCGTGACCTCATTGCCAAAGGCCCGCCCAGGACTGCCGATCTTGCGCTGTGAAGGCTCTAGCGGATTGGTAAAGCATGGCGCGGCGGTTTCCGTGAGCCCCATCGTCTCGATCACGCCGATCCTGAATGCGTCTTCAAAGGCACGATGCTGGCTGGGCGGCAGCGGAGCGGAAGCAGAACGGCAGAAGCGGACCCGGCTGAGATCCAGCCCATCCCGCGCCGGACCCGCACCATTCAACAGGTAGGAAATCATGGTCGGCACTACATTGATCCAGGTGCATCGATGCCGCGCCACCAGCTCCCAGAAGCCGGAGACCCGAAATCGATGCGGCAGAACCAGGCTCCCGCCATGAATTAGCGGCGATGTCGCGGTCACAATCTGGGCATTGATGTGGTAGAGGGGCAAAACCGCCAGCACCCTGTCTTGGGCCGCGAGTTCGTGGGCTGCCGATACGAACTGTCCACCCGACACGATGGACCGGTTTGCCAGCACGACCCCCTTTGGCTTGCCGGTCGTGCCGGACGTGTACATCATCAGTGCGTCATCCTCTTCGCCCACGGGTGGCAGCTCCACCTCCTCGTCCGGCACCGGGATGCATTCCCGCGCATCGACATCGCACAGCACGACCTGGATATCCCGCGTCACATTGGCCAGCGCAGCATTCAGACGCTCCAGCTGGTCGGGCGCGACGAATACGATCCTGGCGTCGCTGTGATTCAGCACGTACTCGAGCTGCGACGGGTGCGCGAGCAGATTCAGCGGCGTCGCGCAAAACCCGCCATACATGACGCCAATGAACAGGCGGCAGGTCTGGTAGCCGTTGTGCATCAGCATCGCCACCGTGTCGCCCTTCCGAATACCCTGGCCGAGAAGAAAGCGTGCCAGCTCGCGAGAGGCACTCCGCAAGCCGGCGAACGTCATGCTCAGGTCAGGTTCCGGTGCAATCAGGTAAATCGCTTCCGGTCGTTCGGCGGCCTGAAAGTCGACATATTCTCGAATGGTGCGCAGCATGTCTATATTCCTCACGTTCAAGCAGTAAAAGACTTATATGGCTTTACGACTGATTCGCAACGGATCGATTAGCCGTGCTTGCGCAGGTACTCACCAAATAATTCTTCCTCGGAGGGAACCTGTTCCTTGAGCTTTCGCACGATATGCGTGATGTTGAGGAAGTTCCTGTAGTTCATATTTTCCGAGAAATTATTGCCACCCCATGTGCCGCATCCCATGGAAAGCGAGAATGGCAAACCGTTCTCGAAACTGCCGCCGGTCGCAAAGCAATGCGCCTGATTGACGATGACCCGGCAGACTGGAAGCGCATTTCCCAGGTGCAGGATATGGTCATCATCCGCTGTATGAATTCCCACCGAATGGCCCGCCCCCAGATAGCCATAGATATCGTTGACTATCGCGCAAGCGTGATCAAAGTCGCGAGCGCGATAGACGGTCAGCACGGGAGAGAGCTTTTCACCCGAATATGGATACTCCGGACCGGCACCAACTTCCTCCACCATCAGGAATTTCGCTTGCGTCACGCCCGGCCGCTCCAGGCCAGCCAGCGCCGCGATCCTGGGCGCGGACTGCGCGGTCACGGCGGAATCCAGCTTTCCCCTCGGCCACATCGTCTCCTGCAACCGGCACTTCTCTTCCGTGTTCAGCAGCGTGCCGCCGGCATCGGTCAGCGCCGCCAGCGCCGCGTCATAGACCGTGTCGAGGATGACCACGCTGTTTTCGGACGAGCAGCTCGTCGCATTGTCGAACGTCTTCGAACTGGCAATCATTTGCGCCGCTTCACCAAGACTTGCAGAGGTATCGATGATCGAGGCAACGTTGCCCGCACCGACTCCGAATGCTGGCGATCCGCTCGCATAAGCGGACCGGATATTGTTCTGCGAGCCTGTCGCGACCACCAGGTCCGCCTGGCGCATCAGCTCCTGGGTTGCCTGCTTGGTAATCGGTCCGGGCAGATACTGGACCAGGTCCAGCGGCACGCCGAGCTTATCCAGCTCCGCGTGAATGTAAGCCACCAGGGCGGCGCAAGTGGAAAGTCCCTTTGGAGAGGGCGCGACGATGACCGCATTGCGCCCCTTCAGCGCATTGATGATCTTGTTGGCGGGTGTCGCCGCCGGATTGGTGGAAGGGGTAATCGCGGCTACCACGCCGACGGGACGGGCAATCTCCACCAGTCCGCGCTCCGGATACTCGGCGATGATGCCGACTGTCTTCGCATGTTTCAGGTCGCGTAGCAGCCCCAACGTCTTTCGGTAGTTCTTCTGGATCTTGTCGGGGACGTTGCCGAGCCCGGTGTCGCGCACCGCCATCTCGGCCAGGATACGATTATGCTCGGGATGCACGATCGCCCATCCCGCCGCGGTGACCACCTCGTCCACTTGTGCCTGCGAATAGCGCTCGTAGCTGCGCTGCGCCGCCCTTGCCTTCCTGATCAGTTTGGAAATCACTTCGCCCTCTGCCGACGCATGGGTGTTCGCGCACGTTTCCATTGACATTCTGTCTCTCCGTTCATTTGTCATTCGTGGTGCTGTCACTGCCAAAACCGGGGCCTTCCCCTGCCAAGGGAAAGGCAAATTTCAATGCGCAGTCCCTAGTCCGGACCCACCCAGCGACAGCGCGTCTTCCTGCTCATCCTCGATCTTGTTTGTCGGATCGATCCGTAACGAACAGATTGCCGCGAGCCCCAAGAATCCGGCCGAAATCAGGAATGGCAGTTCATAGCTTCCCGTTTTCTGGATCAGGAAACCGAACAAAGCGGGCGAGATCATTCCTGCCACGCCGAAGCCTGTGTTCATCATTCCGCCAGCGGTTCCCGCAAACTTTCCGGCAATATCGAGCGGCAGGCTCCACAAGACGGCATTGGTCAGTTCAAGGAAGAAGAAAGATGCTGCGAGCAGCATCACCGCCGTCAGCGGGCTCTGGGTATAGATCGCCGGTACGATAAATACCAGGGAACCGGCCAGCCCGACGAACAGCAATGCACGCCGGGCCAGCTTGAGGTTTCCGGTCTTCTTGTAGATGATGTCTGAGATGACGCCACCGAGGGTGTCGCCAACCACGCCGGCAAGCAGTGGCAGCGCCGTGAACAATGCCAGCTGCTTTACGTCAAATCCACGCGCATCCTTCAGGTAGGAGGGCAGCCACGTCAGGAACACCCAGAGCGACCATCCGTAGCAAAAGTCCACGAACGTCACCAGCCACATGCGCCTGAACATCTGCTTCCATGGCGTTTTTCCTGCTGCTGCCTTCTTCAACTCGCGTGAATTGACGCCGATCTCCTTCAACTCTGCGGGTTGGACCCATTTGTGCTCCAGCGGCGTATTGCGGAACAGCCAGACATAGAGACAGGTCCAGATCAGGCTGACCACACCGAGAATCACGAACGATTCGCGCCAGCCGTAGGCGGCGACAATGACCAGCACAATCGGCGGAGTAACGGCGCCACCCAGGCGCGCGAAGCTATGCGTGATACCCTGGGCGAAGCCGCGTTCCGTGGCCGGCATCCAGTATGTGAAGGAGCGCGTTGCTGCCGGGAATGCGCCACCTTCACCGATGCCAAGCAGGATCCGGAACATGATCAGCGATCCGAGGCCCCAGGAAAAGCCGCAAAGGATCGTCGCAATCGCCCAAATGCTGGTGAGTATGGTCAGCACCAGCCTCGGTCCATACTTGTCGGCGAACCAGCCGCCCAGTATCTGCATGGCGGCGTAGGGATAGGCAAAGGCTGAAAAGACGAGCCCCAGTTGAGTCGGCGTAAGCGCCATCTCATCTTTGAGGAATGGGGCGATAATTGATATATTGACACGGTCAATATAGGCGATGAAATACATCAGACACATCAGCCCCAATATCATGTGCCTGACTTTGAATATTTTTTTCATGTCTCTCTCACCATTTTAATTAATTATATGAATGGTCGAATCTATGCCGACTTTCACGCATTCCAAAGAACCACTGGAATTGAAACCACCAGTCTTGCAACGCCGTTCTTGTCTTTTTTCAGATTCCTTTTTCCTGTTTCCTCCTTTTTCGTGATGTCAATTTTTGCAGCCAGAGCCATGGCGTCCACGACTGCTTTCGACCCAATCTAATCAAACCATCGCGCCAGGATGTCCCGTTTTTCGCGCTATCCTTCGCTGCGTACGCTTCAGAGTGGAAAAATGCAGATTTCGGGACTCCAATCTGTCCCGAAAAACGATAAAGTCGATGCATGTGGGGAAGCGGAAGTACTGCTGTCAGGAGCCAGCATGACAAGATCCAACCAATCGAATGCTGCGGCGGTCCGCGCCTTTCGCGTGCTAGAGACGCTGGCGCAGGCCGGGCGTCCGCTTGCCATGACGGAACTCGTCGAGGCGCTCGGCTTACCTAAACAGACGGTGCACCGCATACTGGTGCAACTGATGGACGCATGGCTGGTCACGCGGGGTGCGGGCGACCGGCTCTATGAGTGCTCACCGCGGGTGCGCGCCCTGGCGGTGAACGTCCTGATGCACGCAGGTCCGGCCGCGGCGCGTCACGCGCTGCTCGAACAACTGGTGACTAAGATCGGCGAGACGTGCAATCTGACGATGCTCTCCGGGAACGACGTGGTGTACATCGACCGGGTCGAAACTGAATGGCCGTTGCGCATGCACTTGCAGCCGGGCTCGCATGTGCCGCTACATTGCTCGGCAAGCGGCAAAGTCCTGCTCAGCTTCCTGCCGAAGGAAAGACGCGACCGCATGGTCGATACATTGCCGCTACACGCGTATTCGGAGCGGACCATCATCGATCGCGAAGCGTTGCGTAAGGAACTTGCGACGACACGCAAGCGCATGCTGGCCATCAACGACCAGGAGCATCTGCAGGGGTTGATCGCGATTGCGGTGCCGGTCATGCTGGATCGCAATCGTGCCTGCGCCGCGATCGCGGTGCAGGCGCCGGTCGGGCGGCTTACGCTCGACGACCTGCTGGCCTTCGTCCCCGATCTGCGCAAGGCCGCCGAAGAGACGGCGGAGACATTCCGGACATGACCAACTGACGCAGCGCCAGGCAAGGGGGGGTCCGCCACGCTGCTGGCGGCGGAAAGGATTTGAACTACACGCGGTCGAGCCATCCGCGATGCGAACGATACCCGGCGTATCCGGCACTATTTCTTGCCTGTGATCACGAATCGGGCACAAGTGTACCGATCAGCGTAAACGAAGCCGCAAAAGCAAAACCCCCCAGTACTTTCGTACTGGGGGGTTTCAAGGGAGAGCCTGGCGATTACCTACTTTCACACGGGTATCCGCACTATCATCGGCGTGGAGTCGTTTCACGGTC
>NZ_JBFTSG010000067.1:0-46601 GCF_056399885.1 Cupriavidus sp. 01L45
AGCTCGTCAGGAACGCGAAGCTGATCGTCTACCCCGGTGCGCCGCATGGGCTCACCGACACGCACAAGGACAGGTTCAACGCCGACCTGTTGGCATTCATCCGTAGTTGAAACGACGCCGAATCTGCCGGACCCCACAATGGCGCCGGCGGACTGGGCTCACCATAAGAGGTACTTCCCATGTGCAACCACCACGCCACCTATGCAGATCCCGTTGATCCGGCTCTGCCGAAGGCCAGCATCACGCTAGACCTGCCACGCACCGCGCTCGTCGTGATTGACCCGCAGATCGACTTCATGAGCCCCGAAGGTCGTAGCTGGGGCGTCGTAGGAGAAAGCGTGACGGAGCAGAACCTCGTGCCCAACCTGGTCCGTCTGTTCGAGGCCGCAAAGCAGGCTGGCATCACGGTCGCCATCTCTCCCCACTATTACTTTCCCCATGATCACACATGGAAAGTGCAGGGTCCCGCCGAAATGTTCCAGCATGCCATCGGCATGTTCGACCGTCCTGGCGCGCTGAACCTGGACGGTTTCCGTGACTCGGGCGCGGACTTCATGCCGGAGCTCAAGCCGTATATCGAGGATGGCAAGACCATCATCTGCTCCACGCACAAGCTGTACGGCCCGCAGGCCAACGACCTTGTCCTGCAGTTGCGCAAGCAGCGCGTCGACCAGGTGATCCTTGCGGGCATGGCCGCCAATCTGTGCGTCGAATCCCATCTGCGGGATCTGCTGGAGCAAGGTTTCGAGGTTGCTGTCGTGCGCGACGCCGTAGCAGGGCCGAAGCTACCGGAAGGCGACGGGTATCACGCGGCGCTGGTCAACTTCCGTTTCATCGCAAACGCGCTGTGGGATACCAACGAAACCGTGCAGCGGCTGGCAGGGAAGGTTGGCGCAGCCGCATAGCGCCTGTCATGCGCCAGGGGCGACAGCCCTTGGCGCGGCAATGGCGGGGTGCATGAGTGTCCGGTTCAAAGAATGCATAGGGGCGACTCACATGCCTAAGATTCCTTCGCGCTACAGCTATTTCGCCTACGGCGTAATCCAGGCCGGCTTGACCTGTTCCATCGCTGCTGCCATCGCAAGCATTCCATTTGCAGACGAAGGCCTGTTTCTTCAGCACTGGCTAAGGTCCTGGAGCGTCTCCTGGCTGACCATGCTGCCGGTTGTCGTGTCGGCCACACCCCTCATTCGCCGCCTGGTCGATCGAATGACAAACCACCCATAGGTCATACAACCTCAAGCCGATGGCCTAGTTGAAAACGACAAACATGTGCCTGTTGACTGTGTCATCGCTCAACTACATTGAAGCCTACACAAACCAGCACGCATCGGCACCATGACAAACAATCTGACTCTCGGACATGCGGAGACGGAGGCTGACATCCTCGCGTGTTTCCCTGTCATGCGGCAACTGCGCCCCAAGCTGCAAATGCCGGAAGACTTTCTGGCCAACGTCACGCTGCAAAGCGGGCAAGGCTACCGGCTGCTCGCGCTCTGGGACGCTGGCAAACCTGTTGCGCTGGCCGGATATCGTCGTCTTGACAACCTGATCCACGGGCGCTTCCTGTACGTAGACGATCTGATCACCGATGCGGGAGGCCGGGGGCAGGGCCACGGCGAGTGTCTGCTGCAAGCGCTGCGCGAGCTTGGACGCACAGAAGGCTGCCAGCGACTTGTCCTGGATACCGGACTTGCCAACGCGAAGGCCCAGCGCTTCTATTTCCGTTCGGGGCTGCTCGCCGAGGGCCTGCACTTCTGCATGGTGCTGCAATGAAGTCCCTCAACCTGCTGCTGCTTGATTGCAGCCCGCGCCGTGACTATTCCACCAGCCGGCACCTGACCGGGCAATTGCTGCCCGCGCTGTCCGCGCAATTCGGGCGGGAGATTCATGTGACGCGACGCAACCTTGGCGCCGAGCCGCTGCCAGCCATCACCGCGGAGTACGCGGAGTCGCTGCTGCTGCCCGCCGCCGAGGCAAAGGAACGCTATGGCGCGGCGCTTGCCGTGTCGGATGCGCTGATCAGGGAGATCGAACAGGCCGATCTGCTCTGGATCTCCACTCCGGTGCACAACTTCACGGTGCCGGCTGTGCTTAAGAACTGGATCGATCTCGTGGTTCGACGCGATGTGACCTTTACCGCCACGCCTGAAGGGAAAATCGGATTGCTGCGCGATCGCCCAACGTTCGTGGCGGTGACATCCGGCGGCGCCATGTTCCGGGATCCACCCGTCCAGCCCGATTTCTTTCGTCCGTATCTCTCTGCGGTGCTTGGCATCATCGGACTCAAGGATGTCAGGTTCACGCATGCGACGGGCCTGGCTTTTGCGGAAGTGCCTCAAATTGTGATCGAAGCGCAGGCCGCGCAATCGCTACGCAGCGGCGCGCTGATGTAACGCAGGGTATCGCAAGCTCATATTTTCGATAAACGAAAAGCAGCAGGTAACCCGCATCAGGATTGATGCCGGACAGGAAATGCCGCGCGCTTCGAGGCGATCTGGCGTGGGGGCCAGGCGTTACCTAACATAGTTTCGTGGATCACTCCACCTTCCTTAGTACGGAGAAGCATCATGAAGATTGTCATCATTGGCGGGACCGGCCTGATCGGCTCGAAGACCGTTCCCATTCTGCGCCTGGGCGGCCACGAGGTCGTCGCCGCCTCGCCGAAGAGCGGTGTCAACAGCATCACTGGCGCGGGGCTCAAGGAGGCCCTGGCCGGCGCTCAGGTCGTGATCGACCTCGCCAATTCCCCTTCGTTTGAAGATAAAGCAGTGCTGGAGTTCTTCGAGACTTCCGGCCGCAACCTTCACGCGGCGGAGGCCGCAGCGGGCGTCCAGCACCATGTCGCGCTTTCCATCGTCGGTACCGACCGGACCCCCGACAATGGCTATTTCCGCGCCAAGGTCGCACAAGAGAAACTGGTCGAGGCGTCCGGCATCCCGTACACCATCATCCGCTCGACCCAGTTCATGGAATTCAGTGGTGGCATCGCCGATTCCAGTACGAAAGGAAACATTGTCAGCGTTTCTCCCGGCCTGTTCCAGCCCATTGCGGCGGATGACGTTGCAGCCATCGTTGCCGACGTCGCGCTCGCGCCACCGCGAAACGGCATCGTCGAGATCGCGGGCCCGGAACGCGCACCGTTCAACGAAATCATCGCCCGCTATTTGAAGGCGGTTGGTGACCCGCGTGAAGTCGTGCGCGACCCCGAGGCACGCTACTTCGGCGGCCTGGTCGAGGAATACTCGCTCGTGCCGTTGGGCGAGGCACGCCTCGGGCGCATCGGCTTCGAGGAATGGATGCGTCAATCGCAACAAAAATAGTCCGAAGGGCACATGTCCAAGTAGGCAGCGCAGGTTCGTGAGTAAGAACTTGATCAAATCACCAGGAGTCAACATGTCCCAACGCACGAATTACTTCCAGCAATCGCCGGAACTGTCCAAGAAGCTCATGGAGCTCAGCGCGCTGTTCCAGAACACCACGATCGAACAACCCATTCGCGAGCTCGTCGAGATTCGCGCATCGCAGCTCAACGGCTGCGCGTTCTGTGTCGACATGCATATCAAGATGGCGAAGATCCATGGCGAACGCGAATTGCGCCTGCATCACGTGGCGATCTGGCGCGAGTCGACGCTGTTCTCGCCGCGCGAACGCGCCGCGCTGGCCTGGACCGAGGAACTGACCAACATTCCCGCCCAGGGCGTGTCAGACGAAATCTATGAACGCGTGCGCACCCAGTACAGCGAGAAGGAACTGTCGGATCTCACGTTCCTCGTGGGGGCGATCAATACCTGGAACCGCCTGAACGTGGCGTTCCGCATGGTGCCCGGCTCATCGGACAAGGCGTTCGGGCTCGACAAAGCCAATCTGGAGTGATGCCATGAAGACGGTCGCATCCATTGCGGCAACCCTGATGGTGTCGGGCCTCATGGTTGCACAGCCGGCCGCCGCCGCGCCGGAGGCAAGTGTCACGCCCTTGCTCACGGAGGCGTTGCCCGAATATCCGGGGAAGGAGGCCACGATGATCGTGGTGGAGTATCCGCCGGGTGCCGTCGATCCCGTGCATCGCCATGACGCGCACGCGTTCGTCTATGTGCTCGAGGGCAGCATCGTCATGGGCGTCAGGGGCGGAAAGGAGGTGACGCTCAAGGCGGGCGAAACCTTCCACGAACGTCCCAACGATATTCACACTGTCGGACGCAATGCCAGCACTACGCAGCCAGCAAAGTTCGTCGTCTTCCTGATCAAGAACAAGGGGGCGCCGATCCTGACGCCAGTGAAGTAGCCGCAGACCATCCACGCACCGGCTATGCCGGTGCGGCTGGATAGGCTGGCACGATGAATTGAACGGCGACGCCGTGGGTGACTGCATGCCGCGACCCATAGGATGACAAGTTTCTCCATGTCGTGCTCAATGGCGAGGCCGAAGCCATCGTTGCGGGGATGCGGATTTGCAGGTTCCACATTCTTTCCGTGATGTCGATATCGTGAGTCCGGCAGTTTTTCCCGCACGACCGTAGCAATGCCGAATGCCTCGTCATCTCGCAAACCGTTGCCTGTATTCCAGGGGCGTCAGCGAAGTCAGCTCCTTGAACATGCGGCGCATATTGGAATCGCTACTGAATCCTAGCTCCGCGCTGAGGACGCTGACTGGCGATGTCGTATGGATAAGGCGGTCACTGACCTGGTTCAGTTTGATACAGCGGGCATACGCCGCGATGGCGACCCCGGTCTCGCTTCTCACCTTGCGCGCGAGCGTGCGTTCCGACATGCAGAGTTGCTCGGCCAATTGCTGCACCGTGATCTGTTCGGCAGGCAATTGCTCAACCAGCGTGTGCAATTGGCGCAGCAAGCGGCTGGATTGCTCGATCAGGCTCATGGCCTGGAAGGCTCGGTGAGGCTGAACGGCACGGGGAAGTACCATCAGATTGACCAGGTCACGCAATACATCGGGACTGACATGCCGCTCTATCAGCGCCTCGGCAATAGGTAGGTAGCCATTCACGCCAGAAGCGGTGGCCGTACGCGCGGTGACGACACAATTCCGCTCGCTTTGCCATTTCACCTTCCTGTAGCGCTGCGCCATTGCCTCCGCCAACCACCAGGTAACGGTCGCGGCCTGGTCATTCAGTTGCCCGCTTTCCGCCAGCAAACAGACGCCGCTGCAATAGCTCCACAGCAGCAAGTTCTTGCGACGGGCCGCCAGCAGTGATACGAGGCCAGCGTTGGCCACAATCATGTCTTCCACCTGCCGCACTGACTCCGCCCAAAAGCCTGGCACCAGGAGGGCGTCAAGACTGGCGAGATCCAGCGGCCTGGAAACATGCAGTGACAAGCCGTGGGCGCATTCGACAGTCCCGGCGCGTAGCGCAACGTAATGCGTTTCGAACAGCATGCCGTTCGCGCGGCGATTGGCAGCGTGGAGCATATCGGAAAACGCGAATAACCCTGCCGGCATACAGCCCGGAAATAGAAGCAAACCAATGCGTAGTGGTTTTGGCATGGCAGAAACCGAATCAATTATGTCCAATCTCGCCATTCTCAACGGGTTTCCGCGTCGAGACAATAAGGTTTCTTCCCGGAGGCTTCGTCATGAAAATTCACCACCTTCGCAACGCGACCATCATTGTGGAGTTCGGGCCGAATCGAATCCTGATCGACCCGATGTTTGCCCCTAAAAATGCGCTTCCGCCTTTGCGGGTATTCGGCGCAAGGCAACGTAACCCATTGGTCGATTTACCCGAATCGGCTGCGACAGCGCTTGAGTCGGTCACCCATTGCCTGATAACGCATTGCCAGAAAGGTCATTTCGATCATCTGGACCGCGCGGCAAAAAGTTGGCTGTGCGATCGGCAGCTTCCGATCATCTGCACACCGCACGATGGGCGCCATCTGGCCGAACGCGGATTGAATGTCCAGCCGTTGCCGGAAGCGCACGGGCAGCCCAACCCCTTCATGGGCGGTCGGATTCGCACGGTTCGCTGCACGCACGGCCGTGGCTTGGTCGGCAAGCTGATGGAGCATGGGGTCGGCTATCTGATCGAGGTGCCGGATGAGCCCAGCCTCTACCTGAGCGGCGATACGGTACTCACGCCAACGGTCCGGGAGTTCGTTGCGCACCATCGCCCGCAAGTCTGCGTCGTACCCGCCGGAGGTGCGCGATTCGATATGGGTAGCGACATCATCATGGGCATCGACGAGGTCGTCGAATTCACCCGCCTGGCGCCTGGCACGGTGGTTGCGAATCATCTGGAAGCGCTCAGCCACTGTCCGGTGACGCGGTCCGCGCTAGCGCTCGCCGCAAGGCAGGCAGGT
The DNA here is from genome assembly GCF_056399885.1 of Cupriavidus sp. 01L45. Taxonomy (NCBI): domain Bacteria; kingdom Pseudomonadati; phylum Pseudomonadota; class Betaproteobacteria; order Burkholderiales; family Burkholderiaceae; genus Cupriavidus; species Cupriavidus sp. 01L45. The sequence goes on from NZ_JBFTSG010000067.1 coordinate 6,316, forward strand.
GTCGAAGCGCGGTTGCGCATTCCAAGAGACGGCGAGGTGTTGCATATGGCGGCCCCGGTCGGGGCGCGAAAGCAGTGCTCTCTGCCATAGGCACGGCGCGTGCAGCTCACGGGCCGTGCAACCCGGAGCAGCCAACTGATCCCCGCGCAGGTGGAACTCAAGGCTGCGCAGGCGGCCTTCCAGCTGGTGGCTCTTCGGTACCGTGAAGGTGGCACGAGTTACCGGGAAATGAACCAGGATGCCACACCGTCATGCTGCGACATGTCCCCTTGTGCCTCGCCAGGTCGCGCCGAACAGCACCAGCAACAGGATGCTGATCAATGCAAAGGTTGCGGGCGGCAGCAGGTCATAGAGCGCCGTGCCGAGCAGCGGCGCCACCACCATGCTTAGCCCTTGCGCGGCGGACATCGCGCCGGCGCTAGCGCCTTGCTCGGAAGCGGAGACAGCATTGCTGGCAAGCGCGGCAACTGCCGGGAACGCCGCGCCCATGCCCAGGGCGGCCACGGAATAGCTCAGGCACACGGCCATCGGCTGCGTTGGTCCGACCAGCAAGACGGATGCAAAGCCCGCGGCACCTGCCAATGCACCCCATCGCAGCCATTGCCGGGGCGCGACATGCGGCAGCCTGCTAACGATCGTTTGCATCAGGATCAAGCCGAGCCCGGCGCTGCCCAGGGCATAGCCTACAACGGCGGCCGCTTGGTGGGCCGCTACGTCCAAGCGGTCGATGACATAAAAGCCTAGCGAGCTGTTGGCCATCATGACGACGCTGAACAGCGTAAAGGAACTCAGCCACGGCAGGCGGATGCGGATGTCGGTGATCTTCAGGCGTTGCGGGGCGCGCGGAGCTTGTGGTTTGCGCGTGTCATGCAGACGCCCCAGCCATGGTAGTCCGACGAGCGGCAGCAGCGCAAAGACGAGCAGCGCGACGGATAGGTCGTATTGACCAAGCCAACCCGCCACGGGCGGAGCGAATACCATGCCAATGGCGCCAGCCGCGCCAAATCGTGCCAGGGCGGCAGCCCGTGACTGGGCCTCGGTGTGGTCGGCAATCCAGGCGGTGGCCGCCACGGGCAGGCCGGCAAAGAAGCCACCCATCGCCGCGCGCGTGAGCAGTAGCGCTGCGATATTCAAGCCCATGGCAGGGACGTGATGCGTACCACCTTGCAGCGCCCACCAGACGTAGCACGCCAACAGTACGTAGGAGACGGTGAAGCCGACGATCGCCATGCGGAGCACTGGCACACGGCCCCGGGCATCCACGGCTCGCCCCCAGACGCGGGCGGTTACGATCCAAACCAGCCCGACCATTCCGATGATGGCGCCGACATGCCAGGCCTGCAGATGCATCAGGCGGGCCATCGGCCCCGCCACGGCGATAAAGGCGTAGCTGCCTCCCATGGTCGTGAGATTGGCGATCAATAGCGGCATCAGCTCGGCGACGGGTAGCGTGACTGCAGACGTTGTCTGGATGGACTTGGTGGACATGGCGGTCCTGAAGGCAGAGGTACTGGTGGGTGGGCGATAGCAAGCGAAGGCAGTCGGTACGTTTTTGATTGAGTGACCGGGGCGCTGACGAAATTCGGCTGGATTCACACGCCCAGCGTGGCGCCGCCGTCTACGCACAAGCTGTGCAGCGTGACGTGCCGAGACGCGTTCGACAGCAGGAACAGCACGGCTGATGCGATGTCTTCGGGATCTGCAATGCGGCCCAACGGGATGCCCGTGCGATATGCGGGCAACGAACCCGCAATGACGCCTTTCTTGGTTCTCCTATTCGTCCATAGTTGGCGCTGCATCCGGGTGTCGGTCGAACCGGGGGCGACGATGTTGCAGCGGATGCCGTGCTCGGCGAGCTCCAGGCCGAGGCATTTGGTGAATTGATGCGCAGCCGCCTTGGATGCCGCATAGGCCGCCATCTGCATGCGTGGCACGAACGCCGCGTTCGAGCCAACCGTGACGATGCTGCCTCCTCGGCGCGGCATCATCCGTTGCGCCACTGCACGCGACAAGTGGAACACGCCGTGCATGTTGACGGCAAAGCTGCGGTCCCAGTCTTCGTCGCGCAGGGCATCGACGCTCGCGACGCGCAAAATGCCCGCGACGTTGGCCAGCATGCCGATCGGGCCGATCTGCGTGTCGATGCGATCCACTACGGCGCGCACGGCGGCGCCATCGGCGATATCTACCGTTACAGGATGAATCCGGTACCCGGCTGCCGCACCGTCGGTCGCCAGTTGTTCCAGCCCTTCCGCCTGGATGTCGAGCGCGGCGACGGCCACGCCGCGCGCGCAGAGCGCGCGAACCACGGCCGCGCCTATGCCTTGGGCCGCGCCGCTCACCACGGCAATGGATTCCGGAAAATCGGTAATGGTGCTGTCCATGCGATAAGACTCCTGTAAAAGAAGGGGATGCGGCGGCTGTTGCCGGCCGGCCCGGCTATGCCAGTCGCGCAGCCAGCGTTGCGCCGATGACAGCAATGGGCGCTGGGTCGGACATGCTGTCGTGCGAGCAGTCGAGCATGCTGCATTGCAAGCGGCCTGGCCGCAGATGCGGCCTCCAGCTATCGAGGCCAGGTAAGTGGCCGGGCTTGCGCGAGGCCCGGAAGAGCAGCAGTTCGCCGTCATACGACGGCGTCTGGCTCGCGCGGAACAACTGCATCTGGCGCAGCGTTTGCCGCGCGAACGCGTCGAGCCCGGACCGGCCCAGCGCGGCGAACGGGCTATTCGTGCGCAACAGCCGCTGACGCAGCGCTTCGTCCGCCAGTCCGGCCGTATCGAAATCGCCGTTGACGGTCAGCAGTATCTGCAACGCGTCGCGCAGGATGGGCTGCGGGTGCGCCACCCAGGCCGAGACAGGATAGCTGTCCATTAGCGCCAGCAAGCCAATCGCGTGGCCCTGCAGCGCTAGCCTTGCGGCGACGGCATGGGCCAGCGCGCCGCCCAGAGACCATCCCAGCAGGTGGTACGGCCCGTCAGACTGCAACGCACGCACGCGCTGCACGTAGCCCTCGACTAACGCGTCGAAGTCTTGCGCCGCCAGCGTTTGCTCCACCGACATCTGCAGGCCGTGCACGGTCATATCGGGCAGATGGCGTGCCAAACGCAGATAGCTCCAGGCGAGCCCGTCGGCCGGGTGCAGGCAGAAGAGCGCCGGGGCGCCGGACGAGCCAGTCTGGATGGGAAGCAACGGCGCAAAGGCATCGTGCAAGGCCTGTGGCCGGTAGGCCAGCGGCGCCGCCAGCGCATGGGCAAGCGCCTGCACCGTGCCGTGGCGGAAGAGCATGGACACAGGCACGTCCCGGCCCAATTCCAGCGCGAGCTGACTGGCCGTCTGCATCGCCTGCAAGGATTTTCCGCCTAGATCGAAGAAGTTCGATGTCGTCGTCAACGGCACGTCGCCCAGCACCTGGCGCCAGATCCGCATCACCTGCCGCTCGAGCGCACCTGCACCGTCCACATTGAGATCCGCGGCCGCGATCCGGCTCGCGGCATGTGCCAGCAGGGCCTTGCGATCCGTCTTGCCGTTGGGGCTGCGCGGCAATTGCTCGAGCACATGCCAGGCATCCGGAACAGCGGGCGCGGGCAATGACTGAGCCAGCATCGCCCGCAGCGCCTGCACGTCCCCCGTGCCCGCCACGAACGCGGCCAACGCGCAGATGCCAGGCCCGCGCTGCACCGGAACCACGGCCGCTTCGCGCACAGCGGGTGCGCCGAGCAGCAGGTTTTCGATTTCCAGCGGATCGATGCGCAGCCCGCTGATCTTGATCTGATGATCGATGCGTCCGAGAAAGCGCAGCTGCCCGCCTTGCAGTTGTGCCAGATCGCCGGTGCGATAGGCGCGCTGGCCGGAATCGGGCAAGCGGACAAAGCGCGCGGCCGTGAGCTGTGGGTCGTGCAGATAATGCAGCGCCAGTGCGTCGCCGCTCAACACTAGCTCGCCCGCGACGCCTGCCGCGACGGGATACAGGCGATCGTCCACGATGCGCGCTTCGATGCCGGGACGAGGCAAACCGATAGGCACGGCGTCGCCGGCCTCCCATGCGGCTCTCGGACCGCACAGCCGCGCGGTGGTCGCGATGATGGTGCTTTCGGTCGGGCCGTAGGTGTTCAGCAACACCTGTCCGGGCAACAGCTCTCGCCAGCGTGCTACCCGCTCGGGGAGGGCGGCTTCGCCGCCAATGATGGTCAGGCGCAGGCGATCAAGCTTGCGTGCGGTGTCCGGATCCAGGGCATGTGCGAGCACATGCCAGTAAGCGGTGGGCAGGTCGAGCACGGTGATGCCGAGGCGCTTCACCGACGTGGCGAACACCGTCGCCGAATCGAGCATCGCATCGTCGCGCACGACGAGCGTAGCGCCGTGGCAAAGCGTGATGAAGATCTCTTCCAGACTGGTATCGAAATGCAGCGGAGCGAACTGCAACACCCGGTCCGCCGGCTCGATGCCGTACGCCGCACGAGTGCTGGCCACAAAATGCGCGAGCGCCCCACGCCCGACCAGCACGCCGTTGGGCTCGCCGGTGGAGCCCGCCGTGTACAGCAGATACGCCGGGTGTTGCGGCTGCGGCGAACAGCAACGCGCGGGGCCCTCGATCATGGCGCCGGGCTGATCCAGATCCAGCACGGGCAGCGATCCGGCCAGCCCTCGCCACGGCATGCGCGTCAGCACCAAGTCGGGAGCCGCGTCGGTCAAGATGCTCGCGGTGCGCCGCGCGGGCCCCTCGGGATCCAACGGCACGAATACCGCCCCCACCCACAGGACGGCCAGCGTCGCGACGATGGCAGCCGGCGAGCGCGATGCCAGTACCGCGATCCGGCTGTGCTCGTTCATGCCGCGCCGCGCCAACGCGGCAGCCAAGGCCTCGACCTGTTTCAGGAGGCTTTGATAGTCCAGGCGAGCGCCGTTCGACTCGATGGCGATGTGGTCGGGGTAGCGCGCCGCCATCCGCCGCAGCAACGCGATCACGTCGAGTGCCGGTTCGTCCAGCGGCTTGCTCCGGCAGATCGACAGCGACGGCATATCGCCCAGCAACGGCGCCAGGGGCGCAGCGGGCGCATGGCCGGCCAGCGCGAAGAGCCACTTGGACAGACTGCCGGCCAGCGCCGTCAGCCGCGTCACGTCATAGGCGTTGGGATTGGCTTCCAGTGTCAAGTGCCATGCGCCGTTGCGTACGGCCAGCGTCAAGTTCAAGTCCTTGACGGGCCCGCCGCTCGCGGGGCGCGTTTCGCTGGACAGATGAGCGAAAGCCACCTGCCGATCGAATGGCATCAGGTTGACGGCCTGGTTGAACAGAAACTTGTTGCTCTCCAGCAGTCCCAGGTCGCCCCGTATCCAGCCGTAGCGATAGTACAGATGGGGCTTGATCGCGCGCAGCCTGCCGACAGTTTCGGCCACCAACGCCTGCAGTGACGCATCGGCGCGCACATGCGCGCTCAGCGGCACGATGTTCATCGCCATGCATGGCACACTGAGCGCAGGCGTGCCTAGCCGGTTCAGTACCGGCAGACCGAACGTCAGCTGCCGCTGGCCTGCCTGCTTGCCGAGCCACAAGCCGATGGCCGTGAGTATCCATGCGGCCCAATCCGCCCGAGCGGCTTCGGCGGCGGCGCGCAAGACCCTGACGTGCGCCGGATCCAGCAACAACGTATGGCGGATCGCCGTGTTGCCGAAGTCTTGCTCTGGTGCCAATCGTGCGGCAGAGGGCACCTCACGCAGGTGTTCACGCCAAAATGCCCGGTCGATGTCGAACTTGCCTGTTTGCCTGTAATGGGCTTCCGCGGCCACGACGTTGTCCAGCTTCCAATCGGGCAACGGCGGCAGGGGCGCGTGCGCCACGCGGGCGTTGTAGCGGGCGGCCACGGCCTGCTGGATCAGGCTGTAGCCGAAACCGTCGAGCGCAATGTGATGCACCTGCAAATACCACCAATGACATTGCGCCGAGAGCCTGAACAGCGCCGTGCGATACAAGGCGTCCGACGTCACGTCGCAACAGATGGACAGGGAGGTCTGCATCCAGTCCTGTGCAGCCCGCACCGGATCGGCCTGCGCGCCGAAATCCACCAGCGGCACTTGCGTGCAGGCCGGCTGGCGGCGTTGCCACAGGATGTCGTCATCCCACTCGAAACGCATGTGCAGCGCATCGCAGTGGTCAAGGACCTCTTGCACGCTGGCCATGAACGCAGCCATGTCCAGGGCGCCGCCGAGTTCGATCGTTTCCGCCGTTAGATACCCAGGATCGTGGGTATCGACTTGTTGTGCTACCCAGATGCCGTATTGCGCGGAGGTAGTGTGCATGCGTTGAGTTGTTTGCGGCATGAGGTGGCGTCCCACGGGAGGAATGCATAGACGGAGAAGAGAGCGGGCAGGGGATCAAGCCCGCTGCCAGTCGATCACGAGTTCCTTGTTGCGTGCCATGAGCGCCAGATGTTCGTCCATGACGTACTGAATTTTCTCCAGCTTTTCCGCTGACTCGGCTTCGCAACGCATGCGCAGTACGTCATCCGTGCGCGTGATCTGGCATCTGCCATATGGAAAATCGATGGCTGCAGTCTCCGCGTCAAACACGACTCTCACCTTGAGGGCATAGTGCTTGCACATCTTGAACAGGATTCTGTCTGCTTGCGCCAAGGCGACTGCGGCGGTACTGACAAGCATGGCATTCTCGTTCGCTCGTGAGATCGGGCGTTGCATGCGCAGGAACGCCCCATTCATGCGCGCGTGTTGGCGGCGCCCTGCAGCAATCGCCACCATGCGGCGAGCGTCGGCTCTTGCGCCAATTGCACGAAGCTGACGTCCGCGCCGGCCTGGCGCAGTTCCTCGACCCAGGCCATGATGCGCACCGAGTCCAGTCCCCAGTCCATCAGGTTGTGGTGCGACTGCAAATCCGTTTCCACTATCTGCAGGCTGCGCGCGACCTGCGCCGTCAGCGCGGAGAGCGACCGCGGCCTGACGAAGCCGCGCGCGGCAATTCCGGCGGCCAGTTCTTCCGTGCACACGACCTTGCCGCAGCGCTGCGCCACGTAATCGAGCGCCATGCTGTGCGCCTCCCGGGAAAAATCGGCCAGTGCATCGGCCACGAAGAATGGCTGGATGTCTCTCATGAACGCCTCGCACGCTGTCATCAGGCAGCCGATGTGCGCGTAGATGCCGCAAATGGCAAGCTGGTCCCTTTGTTGCTGGCGCAGCATGGTTTCGAGTTCTGAGCGCTGAAACGCGCTGTAGCGCCATTTGTCGAGAATATGATCGCCAGGCGAGGGGGACAGGCTCGCGCAAATGGCGCCGCGCGTTGGCTGCGCCGTCAATCCGGGGCCCCACATGTCCGTCAGCAGGCCTCGTTCGGTCGCTGTCTGCCGAGGTAGTTGCGCGGTGTAATACACCGGCATGCCGGTAGCGTGCGCGATATCGATCAGGCGCCGCGTATGTGCCAGCAGATCAGGAATGGGAGCTGCCCGACGGTCATAGAAATCCAGGAAATAGTCCTGCATGTCGTGCACCAGCAAAGCCCCGCGACTGACATCGAAACACCATGCCACCCGATTGGCAGGCAAGTCCGCGGGCATGGTGTAAGAGGTGATCTTTTGGATTGCCATATCAACGATACGAATATTCAGTGGATGTGATGGATGACGCGGGGCGGGCTGTTCATTCACCGTGATTTATCCGGCGGCCGCCTCGGCGGCTGCCAGCCGATTCGCGATGTCCCTGCGCAATGCCAGCTTGTTGGTCTTGCCGACGGCCGTCTTCGGGAGTACGTCGACGAACTCGACGCGGTCAGGAATCTTGTAGGCGGCAATGCCTTGCGTGCGCAGAAAGCGCAAAAGGCCTACCGCGTGCAGCGCCGGATTGCCGCGGATCACATAGGCGCAGATTTTCTCGCCCAGATAGGCGTCGGGCATCGGCACTAGCGCCGCATCGACGACCTCGGGATGCGCCATCAGCAAGTGCTCCACTTCTTCAGCCGAGACCTTCTCGCCGCCGCGATTGATCTGATCCTTCGCACGGCCTTCCACCACCAGATTGCCCGCTTCCGTCATGCGCACACGGTCGCCGGTGCGGTAGAAGCCATCCGGCGTGAAAGCGCGCGCGTTATGCGCATCGGCCTTGTAATAGCCGCGAATGGTGTAGGGGCCGCGGGTCAGCAGATGGCCCACCTCGCCCGGCGCGACGGGCTGATCCTCGTCATCCACGATGCGGATCTCATCGTCCGGCGAGAGCGGGCGGCCTTGCGAGCGCACCACCACGTCGACAGGGTCGTCGAGCCGCGTATAGTTGACGAGTCCCTCAGCCATCCCGAACACCTGCTGCAGTTTCGCGCCCAAACCGATCTCCAGCCGCTGCGCCAGCCTGTCGCCGAACCGGGCGCCCCCGACCTGCACCACCTGCAAACTGGCCAACGCATCCCGCCGCTCCCGGGCGGCGGAAAGCCAGACCTGTACGAGCGGCGGCACCAGCGCGGTGATGGTCACCCGTTCCCGCGCAATCAACGGAAAGGCCGCATCAGGGTTGCCGCTGTCGCTCAACACGACGGTCCCGCCCGCATGCAGCGTGCCCAGCGTGCCGGGCGAACTCATTGCGTAGTTGTGCGCGACGGGCAAAACGCACAGGTAGACGCTGTCCTCGGTCAGGCCGCAGATGCGCGCGCTTTCGCGAATGCTGTAGAGATAGTCGTCATGCGTGCGGGGGATCAGCTTCGGCGTGCCGGTGCTGCCGCCGGACAACTGCAGAAGCGCGACGTCGCTGGCGGCGGGAGCCGCGGGCAATTCGGCCACGCCTGCAGGCAAGCTGTCCAGCGCGATGTGACCTCCCGCATCGCCGGCTATCAGTACATGCTTGAGCGTCGGCGCTTCCGCTTGCACGCTCTTCGCCAATTCGCGGTAGTCGAATCCGGCATGACGGTCCACCGCGATATAGGCCACCGCTTCGGCATGCCGGCAAAAATGGCCGATCTCCTGCTTGCGGTGGGCCGGCAGTGCGAAGACCGGCAGCGCACCGATTCTGAACAGCGCGAAGACAACGATGAAGAATGCGGCGCAATTCGGCAACTGCAGCACAACGCGATCGCGCGGGAGAATCCCCAGTTCGACGAAGCCGCTGGCCAGACGCTGTGCCTCATCCGCGAGCTGGCGGTATGTCCATCGCGTTTCGCCCTGCACCAACGCGATACGCCTGCCATATTGCTCGGCCAGTCGAGCCAACCACTGTGGAAAGGACTGACCCTGCCAATATCCCTTCCCGCGATAGTCGTTGGCGACCGCATCCGGCCAGGGCGTGCAATGGGCCTGTATCATGCCGCCACCTCCGGCGCCGCACCGCTCGCGGCATCATGAGCCACGCCCATTGCGTCGAGCATCGTGCGGAACTTGGCCGTCGTTTCCGCCAGCTCCCCATCCGGCTGCGAATCCCTCACCACGCCCGCTCCGGCAAACAGGCGCAAGGTATTGGCGGCGATTTCCGCGCAGCGGATGGCGACAATCCACTCGCCGTCGCCGCGCGCGTCCACCCAGCCCAGCATGCCGGTGTAAAAGCCGCGATCGAACGGTTCGGTCTGCAGAATCAGTTCCCTCGCGACACTGCGCGGATAGCCGCACACCGCGGGTGTGGGATGCAAGGCCAGTGCCAGCGTCAATGCATCGGCCCGCGTCGTGCCACTGATTTCAGTCGACAGATGCCACATCGTCTCTGTGTGCATCAGCGCGGGCCGTCTGGGCACATTCAGCATCTTGCACAGCGGAGCCAGGCTCTCTTTCACGGCATCGACAACCACGCGGTGCTCTTCCAGATCTTTTGCGGACTCCATCAGCGCTTCAGCGCGGCGACGGTCCTCAAGCGGGTTGCTGCTGCGGGGGGCCGATCCAGCCAGCGGATTGGCCCGCACTACGCCCTGGTAGCGGCTGACCAGCAATTCGGGGCTGGCTCCGAGCAGCGTGCGTCCTTCGCCCACCTCCACCGAGAAGGTGTAGCCGCGGGGATTGCGCGCCGCGAGACGGGTGAGCAGCGCGCGCGCATCTACCGGGTGCCTGCCGGCCAATTCCAGCACTCGCGCCAGCACGACCTTGTCCAGATAGCCGGCGTGAATGTTCGCTATGGCCTGCGCTACCCCGGCCGCATAATTTTCACCAGAGGGAACTGCACGCGTCGCGTAGCGTTCGGCGGCAGGCAGCGGCGGTGGCGAAACGGTCAGGGGCCCGGCACGCAGCAACGCGCGGACGACACCAAGCGCCGCGCGCTGGCCAACGTCGAACGGGATCGCGCCGGCCGCCACCGCGTTCGGATGCCCCTTGGCGCTGGCTTGGTTCAGCGCAAGCTGTACACGCTGGCCTAGCGGGTCGTCGGAATGAGGCACTTCGTCGATGACATCCTGCGCCAGCAACGTATGACTGGGGCTGGAGAGAAAGAGCCGTGAATCTGCTCGGTACAGGTCCAGGAGGAGATGTGCCGTGAGTGAAGATTCCGCACGAGGAATAGCATTCATTCTTTTTGCCCCCAACTTAGGTTGACGTGAAAGGATTCGCATACCGGTCCCACGTTTCTTCTCACCTGCAACGGTCATGCGTCATTGCTTGCTTTTCATTGCACTGGCCATGGCCGAGCAGTAACGAACGAGTCAATCGGCATGTGAACAATCCGAATGGATAGCATCACTAATAAATACATGGGACGTCGGGTCGTGAGTGCGATTGAAGATCTTTACATCTGAGCTGTCAGGCTCAGCGCGAAGCGGCGGCCTTGGTCCACCATCCAGTTGCCGCTCAAGCCGTTGGCGCGACTACGGTCGTCCACGGGCACCATCTTGTTGGTCAGGTTCAGCACGGCAAAATTGATCGCGAGATTCTTGGATATGCGATACATGCCGCCCAGATCGAACGTGGTGGTGGAGGGTCTTTCGCGTACGCCCTGGGCGCCATTCCGGAATGCTGCCCATTGCTCGCTGCCGATGTAGTTGATGTCGGTGTAGAGATTCAACTGGGGCAGGGGTGTCCAATCCACCTGCATATTGAGCTTGTGTTTTGGTGTCTTATCCAATGGGTAACCGTTCAGCGAGCTGCCATTGAATGCTCTTTCCGATTTGCCCTCGCGTCGCGATTGGGTCATCGTGTACGACCCGGAGATCTTCCATTGCGTGGCCAGATGTGTGCCGACGCCAAGTTCGAGGCCGTACAGTTTGACCTTGTCGATGTTGTTGTACGCATAGATATTGCGGCCAGGGGAGTTGGGGTCGGCGACCCCCGTGTCGTAGCTGGATACCTTGTTTTTGAGCAGGTTGTTGAATAGGGTGAGGCTGACTTGACTCTTGCCCTGGTCGTAACGCACGCCCAGTTCCTGCGTGAGGCTGGTTTCGGGCTTGAGGTTCGCGTTCCCGCACAAGGTACCGGGGACGGCGCCCGCCACGCCGCCGGTTGTCATGCAATATCCAGCGGTGCTCTGACGCAGAGTAGGGGGTTTGAAGCCGGAGGACACGCCGCCGCGCATCGTCCATGTCGGGCTGAGTTTGTATACGCCGTAAACGCGCGGGCTGACATGGCTGCCATACCGATCGTCATGGTCGAGCCGCACGCCTGTGGTCAGCGTGAATCTGCTGTTGACGAAATAGTCGTTCTCGCCGAACAGGGCCCAGGCATCGCGCTTGATGCTGTCCGAATTCGGGGCATGGCCCTTCGGCACCGCATCCTGCCTTCCCACGCCGGACAGCTGGGCCCAGATATGCTGACCACCCGCGGTCAGGATATTGCGCTCTCCCGCCCATGGCACCTCCAGTTTCCCTTCGAGCACCGTGTCGGTAATCGCCGGCTTGATCGGAGTCCGGTCCGATGCCGTCCACTGGTCCTGCGTGCCACGCTCTCCATAGAGGGACAAGGTGGAGTTGCCGAAGTCCCATCGTCCACTGTGCGTGACGCCCCAGTACTCGCGCGCATGGCGAGTCTCGACGATGGTCGTTGGCACATTGCGTGGGGTCGGGACCGCGATACTCTGTCCGGGCGTGCTGAGATAGGTCAGTTGCTCTCGTCCCGCATTCAGGCTGAAATCCTGATTGCGCGCCGGCTTGACCGCCAGCTTGACGTCAAAGCTGAGGTCGCGTTGACCGTTTGCGCCGCTGGTGCCATTGAGCGGGTAATAGATATTGTCTTCGCCGCGATGCAACGCCTTGCCCGACACCTGCAAGCCGACCACATCTTTCTTGATCGGGCCGCCGACCCAGAAATCGACGCTTTGGGTGTCGCCCTGGTTTTTCTCCTGCTGCAGCACGCCGCCGACGGTGACCGTGCCGCCCCATTTCTCGGGAACCTTGCGCGTGATGACGTTGATCACGCCGCCCATCGCATCCGCGCCGTACAACGACGACATCGGGCCCCGCACCACCTCGATGCGCTCGATCGCGCTCAACGGAGGTAGCAGATTGGCTTGAACGCCAGCCGTGCTTCGATTCATCGTCTCCCTGGTGTTCTGACGTTTGCCGTCCACCAGCATCAGCGTGTATTCGCCCGGCATTCCGCGGATCGAGATGTCTTGGTCGTTAGGGCCGGCGCCGACCACGCTGACACCTTCCACGGAACGCATGATGTCGGCCAGCGAGTTGTATGGTCTGGCCTCGATATCCTTGCGAGTGATCACGGAAATGCTGGCCGGGGCCTCCTTGATGGCCTGCTCGCGCTGACTGGCAGTCACAACCACGGTCCCCAGCGTTGCCTCGCCATCTGGTGGCTGCCCCGGTTGTATCTGCGCCAAGGCACCGGATGCCCCCAGGACACCGGCAGCCACTGCGGACTTGAGGGCAAAACAGGGTAAGGAATGTGACATGATTTCAACTTAGTTAATGAGAGGCATTCGCGTTTCATTATCTAGGTTGAAAGCATGCGAAGTGTTTGCGCAAGAAACGAACTTGTTTGCGCGACTGTCTTCAGCGCTGGCCGCTGCGTCGGGCAAGCTTCGGTGTCACCCCGAAACGCCGTTTGTAGGCAGTTGCGAAATTTGCAGGGCTGGTATAGCCGGCTAGTGCCGCCGCTTGCTTGATGCTGAGGGCATCGTGCTCCAGCGCCAGCCGGGCTCGCTGAAGCGAGCTCTCGCGCAAAAAATCGAATATGGTCGTGCCGTAGGCGCTCCGGAATTGCCGCTGCATGGTGTTGGCGTTCATGCCCATTTGGCGCGCCATATCCTCGAGCGAAAGCTGGTTGGCTGCCGCACCGCTAAGGAATGCCCGCAGCTCCGCCATGCGGCAATACCCTCTTGCGCTAAGGCCCGTCGCACTTGGCTGCGCGAAATTGTGGATGATGCTCTGGCTGCCCCGGGGTGGCGCCAATGCCTCCGCCAGCAGGTCCAGCATGCGGCTTTCCAGGTAAATGGCCTGCAAGATCGGTTCATAGGCAGGCGGTCGGACGATCTGCTCGGCCAGGGCTATCGCGCGTGGCGTAGGCTGCCAGGGCTGCGTTAGCAGGTGAGAGGACAGCAGAGAACGCAAGCGCGCCGGCATCTCCGCGCAACTGGCCTCCTGGAGGTGCTGCAGCCATTGGTCGGAGATGACGAAGCTAAGTCGTCGCGCATAGTTTCCTTTGCTGATTCGACGGCTGAAGGCTTCGGGCTCGATGGCATTCATCAGGAATGACTGAGCGCAGCCCGGTCGCCCATGGGAAAGCTCGCGTGCGCTGCGTGGGCAGGCAGTCGTCAGTACCACGCGCCGGTTGCCATACGACAGGTCCAGCTTTCCCTCGAGCAGCAGCACCAGGTGCAGGCCGGGGGCGCAGCGTCCGAAGACGGTGCCATTGAATTCGTCCGTCGCGTCATCGGCGTGCACTTGCAGGCCCGGTCGCACTTCACGGATCTTGGCCATGTGTTCAGCCAATCCTGGCTTGCTGGGATCAAGAAGACGGTCTTCGAGCGCATCCATGCTGCCTGCCCCTCTGAGCTTGGCGGTGCCGACCGCTTATCCGGCGGGGCGGCGCAAACCATTTCGTTGCTTCGCCAAACAAACGGCGCTACAACGCACATCCCTTTCAGGATAAAATTAAATGAGAATCATTATCATCACCGGATCGACGTGAGAAAGACAAGTAAATTTTTGTTGCGGCTCTGCGCGCAGGTGCTGTGTTGCACGGTGAGCGCAGCGCAGGCACAGGAGACCGTTATCGAGCTGGCGGGCTGCAGCGCCCGCATTCCCGCCAACACCGCGCGCATCCAGCCGGTCGCGCTGCAGGGCGAATGCTGGACGAGCCTCGGGCCTTGACATGCCGGTATCCGCATCCATCACACGCCGCACGCTGTTGTTGGCGAGCCTGGGGGGCGCGCTCTCCGGCTGCGTCACGTCCATGAGATCCGGCTTGCCGAGCCTTGCCGCTTCGGCGCCCGTTCAGGTCCCTGCGAGCCGGCAGATCGACGTGACGATCGCCGGGCAACGCCGGCGCATTTTCGTCGCATTGCCGCCCGAGCCCGCGCCGCAGCAGGGATATCCCGTCTTGTACGCGCTGGACGGTAACGCGTTGTTTCCCCTGATCGCGCAGTTGGCGCGCAACCGCGCGGCGCGCCCCGATGGAGCGCGGGCCAGTACGCCGGTAGTGGTCGGGCTGGGATATGCCACGGATGCCCCTTACGACATGCAGAGGCGCACCGACGACTACACTTTGGCCGCGATACCGGGCTCAACACCCGAAGCGAGCCGCAACGGTGCAGATCGCTTCCTGGCCTTTCTCGAGCATGACGTGCAGCCGTGGCTGGCGCGGCAGCTACCCATCGATCCACAGCGGCAGATCCTGTTCGGCCATTCCTATGGCGGATTGCTGACCTTGTACGCCTTGTTCACCCGCAGCCGCATGTTTCAGAACTACATCGCGGCCAGCCCCTCGATCTGGTGGGGCGATCGCGCCATCCTGCGATTCCGGGACCAGTTCGTGCGGCAGGCGTCGCTGCTTCAGCCGCCCATCGGCTTGCTGATCACGGCAGGCAGCCTTGAAGAAGGCGTGCCGAACGCGGATCCGGAACGCGCGCGCCGCCAGCAGGCGCGCAAGCAGGTCGGCTCTGCCCGCGCTCTCACGCAGAGCCTGCAGGGCGTGCAGGGATTGCGGGCCGAGTTCCGTCTGCTGGAGGGCGAGGACCACGGCAGCCTGGTTCTCCCCAGCGCTGCCTTGGCCGTCAGCATAGCCTGCGCCCCGCCGTCAACCGGAGCTCCGGCATGAGCACCTCAAACTGCAGCAAGGCTTTCACACGCTGTTCGGCAACAGTGTCCAGGCTATTCGAACGTCAACCATTTCAGCGCCGCCTTTCGCAAGGAGTTCGGCGTACTTCCCAGCGAATTCCGACGACGTGTCAATAAGCCCGGTGCCGCTCGTTTACCGCCTGAGGCTGCTCGGGGTCCTTGTGGAATGCGCCTGCTGGTCGGGCTTGCATGATGACGCGGCGCGCGATGCCGAGGATTGGCTCTTGCTGGACAGCGACGAACGTATGCGCTGGGTGGCGTTTCCCCGTGAGAGAGAGCGGCGGCGCTTTCTGCGCAGCCACGCAGGCTTGCGGCGGCGGCTTGGCTTGTGGCTTGGGGCGGCGCCGCAGTCGCTGCACTTCGAGATTGCGGCTGGCGGCAAGCCCTGGCTACCGGCTTGGCCGGACGTTGACTTCAGCCTGAGCCATAGCGCCGAGTGGTCGGCCTTGGCACTCGTCCGGTCGAGCACGGTACGCGTGGGCAATGACATCGAGGCCGTTCGGCAACTTGACGCCCCCCCGGCATTGGTGCGCCACGCCCTGCGCCGCGAATCAACGGCACTGGCCGCACTGCCGCCCGCCTGCCAGGCCCAAGGCGTGCTGCGGGCTTGGACGGGCAAGGAGGCGGTGCTCAAGGCCCTCGGCACTGGGCTCGCGGGGCCAATGGACGCCTTCTGCTTGAAACTGGACGCGTGCGGGCGGCCTCTCGGCCTCGATTGGGATCCGTCTTGCGAGCATTCGGGCGAACCGTTCGTGAGGCAGCGCGCTTTGCCGCAGGATGCCGCCCGCCATGGAGGTGCGGGGAATCGGATCACCGTGCGGGGGCTACCGGAACCCCCAGGGCTGGCCGCATGGAGTGTCGCGGCCGTCTCCGGTAGGTGGTGAACCCGGACAACGTCCAGGTCCCATGGCAACGCCCACGCCATCATTCCCGGCTGGACCAGCGCTTGCCGCCGCGGTGTTTGTCCCCGTGGCGCATGCACCCATCCGCTCGATCCCCGTCACCGCGCCGGAATAGGTTAATCTTCCGCGCAGATGACCGACCTCAACTTGCCGGCGCCGGGACGTCCTCCGCCCCGGCGCCGGCTCTCGTATCCCATGATGAACGAACCTTCTCGCCCGCAGCTCGTTGGGGACCATCCCTCCATCGTCGCTCTGCGTGAACTGGTCGCCCGCGTTGGGCGCAGCCAGGCTAGCACCGTGCTGATCTATGGCGAGACCGGGACGGGGAAGAGCCTGGTGGCGCGCATGCTCCACGCGCAGTCCAATCGGGCTGGGCGCGAGTTCATCGATATCAATTGCGCTGCGATTCCCGCCCAGTTGCTCGAATCCGAGTTGTTTGGCCATGAGCGCGGTTCGTTTACCGGCGCGGTCAGCAGGAAGGAGGGACTGATCGAGGCGGCGAATGGCGGCACGGTCTTCCTGGACGAAGTCCGCGAGCTGGATCCTGTCATGCAGTCCAAGATCCTGACCCTGCTGGACACGCGGCGATTCCGGCGGGTCGGCGCGGTGCGTCCCATCAGCGTGGATGCCCGCTTTATCGCAGCGACCAACAAGATCCTGTTGAGCGAGGTCAAGGCCGGCAAGTTTCGCGAGGATCTGTATTACCGGCTGCAGGTGATCGCCATCAATATCCCGCCGCTGCGCGAGCGTGGCGACGACATTTTCCTGCTCGCGAGCAACGCGCTGGCGAAGTACAACGCGCAGTACGGCAGCCACTTCCGGCGGCTGGATCCGGAGGTGGAGCGCATTTTCCGCGCGTACCAGTGGCCGGGGAACGTGCGTGAACTTGAAAACCTGCTGGAACGCATCTGCGTGCTGGAGGAAGGCGATTGCATCCGGCCGTATCACTTGCCGGCGCGCATCCTGCGGGACGTGGCGCGCCCCGCGGGCGCAATGGACGATGCCGTGGCGCAGCCGGCTGCAATGGACGGGCATGCTGCGTCCGAGCGGGGGCAGGACTATTACGAGGCCACGGCACGCTTCCAACGCGCGCTGATTGAGCAGACGTTGGTGTCGTGCCACCAGGGCCTCAGTGCGGCGGCCGAGAACCTGGGGTTGAGCCGGCACGCTTTGCGGCACCAGATGATGAAGCTGGGCCTGCTGGCCCCGACTGCCGGAAGTGACGAAGAGGGGGCGTGAATTTCACGCAACTGCGCGCCTTCTTTCGCGTGAAAATCACGCGAAAGGCTGGATGTCTAATGCTAAGTTACTGAAATATAAAGATATCTACATGATTCGCCCTGTGGCATGCAATCTGCTCTAGATGAATCGTCAAGCCCGGCTTGGGGAAGACACCATCTGGAGAACACTGCATGCAGTCCCTGAAGATCATTTGCCCTAATGGCCATCTCGGCTTCGCGCCGTTGCGCACCGAGAGCTTTGGGTTGGGGGTGGAGGCGGGCCCTGACTACATCGCGGCCGATTCGGGAAGCGATGACGTGGGCCCGGTGCCGCTGGGGTCGGACACTTCGACGAGTCCCGAAGCGTGGCAACGGCACGATCTGGAGCAAATGTTGCTGGCGTCGCGCCGTCTCGGCGTGCCGATGATCATCGGCTCGGCCGGCGATACGGGATCGAACAGCCGCGTGGACCTGTACGTGCGGATCATCGGCGAACTGGCCGCCAAGCATGGCCTGAGGAAGTTCCGGGTCGGCTACTTCTATTCCGAGGTGGACAAGGCCTTTCTTCGCGAGTCAATGCGCGCCGGAAGGGCGGTGAGCGGGCTCGACGGCTTTGCAGACCTGACCGAAAGCGAGCTCGATGCGACCGACCGTATTGTCGCCATGGCCGGTGTTCATCCCTATGTAGAGCTGCTGCGCCAGGGCGCCGACGTGATCATCGGCGGGCGCAGCTCGGATGCCGCGGTCTTTGCCGCGCCGGCGCTACACCACGGCTTTTCCGCCGATCATTCCTATTACCTGGGCAAGGTGCTCGAGTGCGCGTCGTTCTGTGCCGAGCCCTATGGCGGCAAGGAGACCGTGATGGGCGTCATCTCGCACGACGACGTCCAGGTCACGGCGATGCACCCCGAGCAGCGCTGCACCGTCGCCTCGGTATCCGGCCATGCGATGTACGAGCGCTCCAATCCGTACGAGGAGTTCGTCGCCGGGGGCAAGCTGGACATGACGCATTGTCGCTACGAGCAGATGGGCAATCGCACCACGCGCATCACGGGCTCGCGCTTTATCGAGGCGGAAACGGTCCGGGTCAAGCTGGAAGGAGCGGGGAAGGTGGGCGAGCGCTTCGTCGGCCTGTGCGGCATCCGCGATCCCTACACCATTGCCAACGTGGACCGGGTGATTGCGTGGGCGCGCGAGCAGGTGCGCGTGCGTTTTGGCGACAGCGGCTATCAACTGCACTACAACGTGTACGGCCGCGATGGCGTGATGGGCGAGCTGGAGCCGCTGCGCGACCGCCCGGGGCACGAGCTCTGCGTGCTGGTGCAAGGGGTCGCCCCGACCCGCGAGATGGCCGAGGAGGTGACGATGATCGGCTTGCGCCAGATGTTCTATGCGCGGCTGCCTGACGTCAAAGGCACGGCCGGTTCGGTGTCATTCCCGCTGGATGAAGTCCTGCACGCCAGCGCGGCCTACCGTTGGACACTGAACCACACGGTGGAGGTGCAAGACCCCATGGCGCTGTTCCCCACCCACCTCATTGAAGTTGGCGTCTGAGCCTGGAGCCGCATATGACAACGACGACTACGAAGACAACGCAAAAACTGCATCAACTCGCCAAGATCATCCGCAGCAAGAACGCGGGGGTCAACAAGATCACTTTCGACATCATCTTTCGCGAGGCGCACGAGTACGAACACGTCAAGCGCTCGCGCGTGCTGAGCCGGGAAAGCATGGCCGCGCTATACGCGATTCCGGTCGAACGGATCTCGGATTTCGTCGAATACGATCCCGCGTACGCGATCAAGTTCACGATCTATCGCGCCCGGCCCAGCGGCAGCGCCGGCGATGGCGACATCTTTGGCGCCCAGCAGTACGCGCCGCTGCTGGACCTTGATATCCCTGCCTAGGCAGGACATCGCCGGATTCCACGGGACCCGGGTGGACACCCGGGTCCCGGTTCCTGACATCCATGCTGCTCTACCCACTGAGATAGGAGCGCCGAATGCGAAAGACGTTAGCCCACATTGCCCTGTTGCTTGCCGCGATGTCCGCGGTAACCATGGTGGCGGCCCAGACCGATGCCAAGGTGCCGCCTTTGATGAGAATTGTCGTGCCGTTTTCGGCGGGCGCGAGCAACGACGTGATCGCGCGTGCGATCGCGCCGGGGCTGGCAAAGCGCCTGGGGACCACGGTCATCGTGGAAAACAAGCCTGGTGCGGCAGGCGTCGTTGGTGCCGATTCGGTTGCCAAGGCGCCACGGGACGGGTCCGTGCTGCTACTGACGTCATCGACCTTCCTGACCGCTGCCGCCACCCAGCCTCGCTCGCCCTACGATCCGCTTGCCGCGTTCGCGCCGGTGTCCATGGTCGCCGAGGGGCCGTTGTTGCTGGCGGTCTCGTCCTCGACCCAGATCACGTCGCCGGCCGAGCTGATTGCGGCAGCGCGCGCCAAGCCAGGCGCGCTGACCT
Organism: Cupriavidus sp. 01L45; assembly: GCF_056399885.1. Lineage (NCBI taxonomy): Bacteria > Pseudomonadati > Pseudomonadota > Betaproteobacteria > Burkholderiales > Burkholderiaceae > Cupriavidus > Cupriavidus sp. 01L45. The sequence goes on from NZ_JBFTSG010000067.1 coordinate 26,087, forward strand.
ACGGCTCGGCGGGGATCGGTTCGCTGGCGCAGCTGGCGACGGAGTTGTTGTGCGACATCTCGAAAGTCCAGATGATGCACGTCCCGTACAAAGGGGCTTCCAACGCGATGATCGACCTGGCCGCGGGGCAGATCGACGTCATGATGTCCAATTACAGCTCGCTCGTGACGCAGCTGAAGTCCGGCAAGGTGCGGGCGCTGGCAGTGACCTCGCAGCGGCCGAACCCGGCGTTTCCCGAATTGCCATCACTGGCGACATCGGTGCCAGGCTATGGGATCGAGATCTGGGTCGGTGTCCTCGCACCTGCCGGCACGCCCGCGCCGCTGGTCCAGAGGCTGAACCGCGAGATCAATGAGATTGCTGCGTCGCAGGATGTGCGTGTCGTGCTTGAACCGGACGGCTCGGCGCCCAAGGCAATGAGTCCGTCCGAATTCGGCGCGCGCATGAGGCAGGATCTTGCGCAGTGGAAGCACATCGCCGGTGACCGGAAGATCGTGGCGGAATGAAAGGTGGGGAGAAGCCTTAGGCGCCGTCCAGCAAGTCGTGCGCGTTCAGGATCGCGTACGCTATATCCGGGTTTGTCTCAAGGCAACGCCGTATCGCCGCGGGAATGGCTTGCTTGGTCTTGCGGCACAACCCGGTTTGCTCCTCCACCTGGATGCTGATGCCGCGCACCGTGCGCACTTCGTGGATGCTGGGCGTGATCGTCAGCACGATGCCCAGTTGCGCGTACATGCGCCGCTCCATGTCCTTCAGGTCGGCAAGGCTCGACAGGCTTTCAAGGCGGGTGATCAGCCTTTTTTCTTCTTCCCTGGTCAGCCTCAGGATCCGGATGTCTGCCTGCGGGTCGCCCAGCAGGGTTTCGCGGCCGCACGTGCAGGCGCCTGGCGGACACTCCTTGCGAATCGGAAATGGGACGTTCATATCGTCGTCGGGGCGATGCGCATCATCCAGAGAGGGTAGCTGACTATCATAAATCAGGAGCCCACTGATCATCCGTCACTGGCGCCGCATTTCCGTCGGTCCGGCGCAAAGCGCCGCGGAACGCATATCTGCGGTGGTAAGCTCAAACTCTGTGCGAGCCCGATTCCTACACCTTTGCAGCCGACCTCAACCCAGTTGTGGCGTACCGTCGCCGACCAGCGCGCCTATGACGATGCCAAGCGGCGCGTCCGGTCGTTGCGTGGTTTCTATGCCCACGCCATCCTCTATGTGGCGATCAATACGATCCTGGTTGTCATCAATCTGATGACGGTTCCGCATCGGCTGTGGGTTTTGGGTCCCTTGTTTGGCTGGGGCACTGGCGTGGCCGTGCACGGCCTGTTGGTCTGGACCCGTGTCGGCCTGCTGGGCCGCCAGTGGGAGGAACGCAAGATCGCCGAACTGCTGGCGCGCGACCGGGTCCGTGTGCTGTCGACCGAGAAACAGCTGGTCGAGGCGCAGATGCGATTGCTGCAGGCCCAGATCGAGCCGCATTTCCTCTTCAATACGCTGGCGAACGTGGTGAGCCTGATCGAATCGTCTCCGCCCCGTGCCACGCTGATGCTCGAGCATTTCATCGCCTACCTGCGGGCATCGCTGACGGCGAGCCGTTCGACGCAGGGAACCGTGGCCCAGGAGGCTGCGCTGCTTCACGATTACCTGGAGGTGATCAAGATCCGCATGGGTGAGCGCCTGAACTACACCATCGACATCGACCCCGGACTGGCCAAGGCGCCGCTGGCGCCGATGCTGTTGCAGCCGGTGGTCGAGAACGCCATCAAGCATGGCCTGGAGCCCAAGATCGAGGGCGGCCGGCTGGTGGTGCGGCTGCAGCGCCGCAACGATCGCATGCAGGCTTGCGTCGAAGACAACGGCTTGGGCTTCAAACCGTCCGATGGCTCGGGGGTTGGGTTGTCCAACCTGCGCGAGCGGCTGGCCGTCCTGTACGACGGCGATGCGCACGTGCGGATCGAAGAGCGCTCCCCGGGCACGGCCGTCCTGATCGACCTGCCCCTGCCTCCCATGACCTGAACGGAGATTCGTCATGACCCCGACCGCCGTGATCGCCGACGACGAAGAGCACCTGCGCGCGCACCTGCGTGCCAAGCTGGCCCGCCTGTGGCCCGAAATGCAGGTGCTGGCGGAAGTCTCCAATGGCTTGCAGGCGGCGGAAGCCATTTCCCGGCTGTCGCCCAGCGTCGCTTTCCTGGACATCAAGATGCCCGGCCTGTCCGGGCTGGATGTGGCGCAGGGGCTGGAAACCGACACCAGGGTGGTGTTCGTCACGGCTTACGATGAGTATGCGCTGGAGGCCTTCGAGCGGGAGGCGGTCGACTACCTGGTCAAACCGGTGACCGACGAGCGCCTTGCCCGCTCCGTCGAGCGTTTGCGCAAGGCCTTCAACGAGGCCGCGCCTGCGCCCGAGCTGGCCCGGCTGCTGAGCCAGCTGACGCGCCGGCTCGGCGGCGCCGAGGCGAGCGAGCCGCTGCGCTGGGTGCGTGCGAGCCGGGGGGATACGACCAGCCACGTACCGGTCCAGGAGGTGCTGTACTTCCAGAGCGACGATAAGTACACGGTGGTCAATACGCGCGACGGCGAGCACCTGATCCGCACCCCGCTGGCGGAGTTGGCCTGCAGCCTCGATCCCGAGTGGTTCTGGCAGATCCATCGGTCGACCATCGTCAACATGAACCATGTGGCGGGCACGCGGCGGGACGGCACCGGCCGCTTGTTTGTCCGGCTCCATGGCAGCCAGGCGGAATTGCCGGTGTCCCGGGCCTACATGCACCGGTTCAGGCAGATGTAGGCCGGGGCAGGGTGGATGGCCGCCGCTTCAGTCCCGGCCCATGAACTCGCGGATCTTGCGCTCCTCCCAGTCACGCCCGCGGCCGCTGATCCGGATCCAGACCACCAGGCCGTGCAGGCCCAGCGCCAGGCCCCAGGCCAGCGTCGTCCCCATCGGCCACGGCCAACTGTCCAGGTGATGGCGAGTCCAGTTCGGCGCAGGCAGGAAGAGGTACCGCAGCCACAAGAATGCATTGACGGCCAGGTACACCATCAGATGGATGTACCACCCGCGTAGCATCCTGACCAGGCGGGAAGCGCGCCTATAGGCCAGCGCTTCGGGGCCGGGAGGATCGCCGGAGGGGAATGGGTTCGGATCGGTTCTCATCGTTTGCGGTCTCACTGGAGCCTGGTATGGCCGTAGTGTTGTGCATCGGGCGGCAGCCGGGCCACCGCGGCGCGCCGGATCAACACGAAAACGTCGCCAGTGGTGGAAGGCGTTCGCCAGCCGCTGGACGCTTTTTGGGTTGTTCACGAGCCTGAATGGCAGACGGCTGACGCGTAACGCCGAGTTCCTCGGTCAGCAGTAGCATGCCACGCGCCAGCAGCCGGCCGGCGAAAAACTGCCGGAGGGTTTATCCTCGCCGTGTCGCTCACCCGGGCAGGGGCGCAATTCGCGCACCGGCAGGATGGCGCGTTCGGCAATCCCACCAAGGACTCCCCCATGTCACTTTCGATGTATGACGTATCGATCCCCGCCTTTATGCGGGCATTCGGCAGCCTGTCGGCCATCCTGGACAAGGGCGCCGCCTTTGCGCAGGCGCAGGGTATGGATCCTGCCGATTTGATCCAGACCCGGTTGGTGGCGGATATGGACCCGCTGTCGGCGCAGGTGCAGCGCGCCAGCGATAGCGCAAAGGGTTGCGCGGCGCGGCTGGCGGGAATCGAAATGCCGTCCTTCGCCGACACCGAGACCACTTTCCCGGAACTGCAGGAGCGCATTGCCAGGACGGTGGCGTTCCTGAAGACCATCGAGCCCGCCCAGCTTGAAGGCAGCGAGACGCGCACCATCGAACTCAAGCTGCGGCCCAATCCGGTGACGTTCGACGGCAAAACCTATTTGCTGGGCTTTGTGCTGCCAAACTTCTATTTCCACGTGACCACCGCTTACGACATCCTGCGCCATAAGGGCGTGCCGATTGGCAAGCGCGATTATCTCGGTCTGTCCTGACCGAAGGGCGCCCGTCCTGGCGCCATGCCGAGGGGAAAGGCGGCGAGGCCGCCTTGGCATCATGCCATGGGCGGCCTCGTCCGCAGGGGTGGCGCGCCGGGCTCAGGCCCCGCTGGCCGCCAGTTCGCGTTCGGCGGCGGGCTGCTGGTCAAGCCGGTCCAGGCGGCCGCTCCAGGCGGTCAGGCCCAGTGCCACCAGCACCACCAGCGCGCCAATCCACGGCGTATGCATCAGTCCCATGTGGGTCACGATCAGTCCGCCGGCCCACGCCGCGCCGGCAATGCCCAGGTTGAATGCGGCGATATTCAGGCCCGATGCCACATCCACCGCATCCGGCGCATAGCGCTCCGCCTGCTTGACCACATAGACCTGCAGGCCCGGCACATTGCCGAAGGCAACTGCGCCCCATGCCAGCACGGTAGCTACCACCAGCCAGCGGTGCGCTGCGGTGAAAGTCAGGGCGAACAGTACGAGCGCCAGCAGCAGGAACACGATCTTGAGCGCGGGAATGGGACCGTGGCGGTCTGCCAGGCGTCCGCCCCAGATATTGCCCGCGGCGACCGACACGCCGTAGACCAGCATGACCAGCCCGACCGCGCCGGCGCTGAAGCCCGACACATCCTGCAAGATGGGGGCGAGGAAGGTGAAGGGGATGAACGAACCGCCATAGCCGACCGCGGTCTTGGCGTAGACCAGCAGCAGGCGGGGCTCCGCCAGCACCTTGGCCTGTTGCAGCAGGGAGGCCGGGGCGCTGTGGCGGATATTGGCCGGCACGAACATCAGGCTGCCGACAAAGGCCACCAGGCCGAGCGCCGACACCGCGAGGAAGGTCTCGCGCCAGCCGAAATGCTGGCCGATAAAGGTGCCCAGCGGCACGCCTGTGACGAGGGCAACCGTCAGCCCGGTGAACATGATGGCGATCGCGCTCGCGGCCTTTTCCTTCGGCACCAGGCTGGTAGCGATGGTGGAACCGATCGAGAAGAAGACGCCGTGGGCCAGGCCGGTCAGTATCCGCGCCAGGATTAGCGATTCGTAGCCGGGTGCCTTCCATGCCAGCAGGTTGCCCAGCGTGAACAGCGCCATCAGCGACAGCAGCAGCGCCTTGCGCGGCAGGCGGCCGGTGAGGGCGGTCAGCACGGGGGCGCCAATGGCCACGCCGAGCGCATAGAGGCTGACCAGCAGCCCGGCCGAGGGCAGCGTGATCCTGAGGTCGGCGGCGATGGTGGGAATCAGGCCGACGATGACGAATTCGGTGGTACCGATGGCAAACGCGCTGATGGTCAGCGCGAACAGGGCAATGGGCATGGTTAGCTCCAGGAGCGTCCGGGAATTGGGATGGGCGCAGTTTGCCGCTGTCTTTGTTGCGGAATAAGTGGGTGATCTGGATAAGATATTTGATTAGTATTCAAGAATGAAGATCACTCTCGAAGAACTGCAGGCCTTTGCCACTGTGGTGGATAGCGGCTCCATTACGGCCGCGGCCGAGCAACTGGGGCAGACCGTGTCGGGGATCAGCCGCGCGCTGAGCCGCCTGGAGGAGAAGGTGGGCACGACGTTGCTGCACCGGACCACCCGGCGGCTGGCCTTGAGCGAGGAGGGCGAGGCGCTGCTGGCGCATGGCCGCGCCATCCTTGCCTCGGTCGAACTGGCGGAGGAGCAGATGGCCGTGCGCCGCCAGCAGCCGGTGGGGCGGCTGCGGGTCAATGCGGCATCGCCCTTCATGCTGCATGTGGTCGTGCCGCTGGTCGGGGAATTCCGCCGCGCCTATCCCGGGATCGAGCTGGAACTCAATACCAACGACCAGATCATCGACCTGCTGGAGCACCGCACCGACGTGGCGATCCGTATTGGCCCGCTGCGCGATTCCACGCTGCATGCCCGGTCCCTGGCCAGCAGCCGGGTGCGCGTGCTGGCCAGTCCGGCCTATCTGAAGGCAAGGGGTCGCCCGGAAACGGTGGCGGACCTTGCCGGCCACAGCCTGCTGGGCTTCAACCAGCCGGATTCGCTCAACCGCTGGCCCCTGCGCGGCGCCATGGGCGAGGAGGTGCAGATTGCGCCGCATCTGGCGGCGTCCAGCGGCGAGACCCTGCGCCAGCTGGCGCTGGCCGGCGAGGGGCTGGTCTGTTTGTCCGATTTCATGACCGAGGCCGACCGGCGCCGCGGCGATCTGGTCCAGGTGCTGATGGGGAGCACCATCGACGAACGGCAGTCCATCAATGCGGTCTACTACCTCAACACCCAGCTTTCGGCGCGCATTGCCAGTTTCCTGGACTTTGTCGGCGAGCGGTTGCGTACGGCCGGCTGGGCGAAAGTCTAGGCGGGTATGTGGCCCGGAGCAGACTTGTCTCCGGAGCAGGGGAAGGAGGTAGAAGAGGGGGCGGCTGGAGCCGATCCCGTACCTGTGCGAAAATAGCGAGTTAGCCGCAGCTTGCCCGCCATTCGCCGCGCGTCGCTCCCCTGGAACACTCCTCCCGGCCTCCGCCATGCGCGACCCGGGACTTGCCTGCGCCATGCGCAGTTTGCCGGCCCCCGGCCTGAGCGCTCCGCCGACGTGTTTCGCCGACGCGCCTCGCCGTCGGGCCGCATCGTGACTGCATCACCCACAATTACCTACAGCTACCTAAAGCTTTACCAGCCAGCATGACTTACGCCGTCAAGGAAATCTTCTACACACTGCAGGGCGAAGGCGCCAACGCGGGCCGTGCCGCAGTGTTCTGCCGCTTCTCCGGATGCAATCTCTGGAGCGGCCGGGAGGAAGACCGTGCCAGCGCGGTCTGCCAGTTCTGCGATACCGACTTCGTCGGCACCGACGGCACCGAGGGCGGCAAGTACCGCACCGCCGATGCGCTCGCCGACATGGTCGCGGCCCAGTGGCCGCAGTCCGTGGAGAGCAGCGCCGCCGGACGGCCGCTGGTGGTCTGCACCGGCGGCGAGCCGCTGCTGCAGCTTGACGCGCCCCTGATCGACGCCCTGCATGCGCGCGGCTTCGAGATCGCCATCGAGACCAATGGCACGCTGCCGGTGCCGGACGGCGTCGACTGGGTTTGCGTGAGCCCCAAGATGGGCGCCGAACTGGTGGTCAAGCGCGGCGACGAGCTCAAGGTGGTGATTCCCCAGGATGGCCAGGATTTCGCCGCATACGAGCGCCTTGATTTCCGCTATTTCCTGGTGCAGGCCATGGACGGCCCGCTGGCACGGCAGAATACCGCCCTCGCGGTGGACTTCTGCCAGCGCCGCCCGCTCTGGCGCCTCTCGCTGCAAACCCACAAGCTGTTAGGCATCCGGTAAATCGCACCGGCACGCTTCGGCATCCCCTCGGCACCCATCGGCCCTCATGAACAAGCAAGTTTCCATTACCCGCCGGCTGGAGTTCGACTCCGGCCACCGTATCCCCAACCATGGCGGCCAGTGCCGCAACATCCATGGCCATCGCTATCGCCTTGACCTGACGCTGTCGGGCGAGGTGCTGCATCGCGCCGGTGCCTCGGACGAGGGCATGATCCTGGATTTCAGCGATATCAAGGCGCTGGCCACGGAGCACCTGGTCTCCAAGTGGGACCACGCCTTCCTGATCTATCGCGGCGACACGGCGCTGCTGAATTTCCTGCAGACCATGGACGGGCACAAGACGGTCGTGCTCGATGCGATTCCCACCGTGGAGAACCTGGCCCAGATCGCCTTCGACATGCTCGCGCCGGTGTTCAAGGATTGCTTTGGCCACCAGTTGCAGCTCACGCGCCTGGTGCTGTTCGAGACCCCGAACTGCTGGGCCGAGGTCAGCGCCGCCTTCACCCTGCCCGCGCAGGACTGAGGCGGCCGACCCAGCGCATGCCAGCCGAGATGAACGCGCCGATCCTTCCGCCGCAGGCGGCCGACGCCAGTGCCGATCCCGCCCTGGAGCGCGACCGCCGCTACATGCAGGCCGCGCTCGACGAGGCACGCCTGGCCGAAGCCGCCGGCGAAGTGCCGGTGGGCGCGGTGGTGGTGTGGAACGACACCATCATCGCCCGCGGCCATAACCTGCCGATCCGCTCGGTCGATCCCTCCGCCCACGCGGAAATGCAGGCACTGCGCGCCGCCGCGCAGGTGATCGGCAACTACCGCATGCCGGAGTGCGAGTTGTACGTGACGCTGGAACCGTGCGTGATGTGCAGCGGCGCCATCCTGCATGCGCGGATCCGCCACGTGGTGTTTGGCGCCACCGATCCCAAGACGGGCGCCGCCGGCAGCGTGCTCAACCTGTTCGAGCAGGCCCAGCTCAATCACCAGACCACGATCGCCGGCGGTGTGCTGGCCGACGACTGCTCGCGCATGCTGAAGGATTTCTTCGGCGGCAGGCGCCGGGCGCAGAAGGCTGCCCAGAAAGCGGCGTTGGCAGCGGCGCAGGCAGCGGCTGGCGACGCTTCCGGGAGCGATGCCCGGCCCGTCGCGCCGGGTTGCGCGCATTGCAGCCGCGAAGTCACCACTCGTTCCACTGAAACCGACCCAAGCCAAAACCCCGAAGCATGAGCCAGCCCACGACCACGCCCACGCCACCCACTGAAGTCCGCCTGATCGCTTCGTCGGGCTATCCGCACGATGTCGCCATCGCCGCGCGCGGCTGCGCCTGGCTCAAGGGACATGGCTTCCATGTCGGCAATCCGGACGTGCTGGCGCGCCGCTACCTGCGCTTCGGCGGCAGCGATGCCGAGCGCCTGGCGGACCTGCATGCCATCGGCACCGGCATGGCGCACGAGCTGACGCTGGCGGTGCGGGGCGGCTACGGCATTGCGCGGTTGCTGGAGCGCGTGGACTTCGCCCGCATCGCCGAACAGGCGCGCGCCAGCCAGACGCCAATCGTCGGGCATAGCGATTTCACGGCCTTCCAGCTGGCTTACCTGGCGGCCACGGGCGGGGTCACTTTCGCCGGCCCCATGCTGCTGGCGGATTTCGGTGTGGACGTGGTCGATCCGTTCATGTGGGAGCATTTCGACGGCGTGCTGCGCAATCCGGCGTATGCCGTCGACGTGGCCGCGCCGCAGGCCGGCGGCCAGCCCTTTACCGGCACGTTGTCGGGCACGCTGTGGGGCGGCAACATGGCGATGCTGTGCAGCTTGCTGGGCACGCCCTTCATGCCGGCCGTGGAGGGCGGCATCCTGTTCCTCGAGGACGTCAACGAGCCGCCATACCGGATCGAGCGCATGCTGCTGCAGCTGGACCAGGCCGGCGTGCTTGGCGCGCAGCGCGCGATCGTGCTGGGCGACTTCTCCAACTACCGCGTGACCGATTACGACAATGGCTACGACCTGCCCGCGGTGGTGGCTTACCTGCAGGAGCGGCTGGACGTGCCGGTGCTCACCGGCCTGCCGTTCGGCCACTGCCCGCGCAAGCTGACCCTGCCGGTGGGCGGGCAGGCGCAGTTGAGCGCACGTGCGGACGGCTTTTCGCTGTCGCTGTCGGGGTATCCGGTGTTGAAAGCAGCGGTATCCACCCACATCTGAGGCCTATCGCTTCGTTCCTTTGCCCGCGAGTGGTAAAATCGCGGGTTGTTTCCCGATTTCCCCGCCAGGGCCCCCGCGCCAACGCACCGCCAGGTCGCCACGCCGGGCCTTTAGCCGCCCACGCTGCCAAGCGATCAGCATTTTGCCCGGTCCTTGGCAAGCGGCAGCCCGAGGCAAGCGCGAGTCCCGCGCCTCATCATCCATACAAGGTTCCAGACGTGCTTTCTACCGCAAACATCACCATGCAGTTCGGCCCCAAGCCGTTGTTCGAGAATATCTCGGTCAAGTTCGGCGAGGGCAACCGCTACGGCTTGATCGGCGCGAACGGCTGCGGCAAGTCGACCTTCATGAAGATCCTCGGCGGGGATCTCGAACAGTCCGCCGGCACCGTCATGCTGGAGCCGGGCGTGCGCCTGGGCAAGCTGCGCCAGGACCAGTTCGCCTATGAAGACATGCGTGTGCTGGACGTGGTCATGATGGGCCACACCGAGATGTGGGCCGCCGCCGCCGAGCGCGACGCCATCTACGCGAACCCCGAAGCGACCGACGAAGACTACATGAAGGCCGCCGAGCTGGAAGCCAAGTATGCCGAGTACGACGGCTACACGGCCGAGGCGCGTGCCGGCGAACTGCTGCTGGGCGTGGGCATCCCCACCGACCAGCACCAGGGCACCATGAGCAACGTGGCGCCGGGCTGGAAACTGCGTGTGCTGCTGGCGCAGGCACTGTTCTCGAACCCGGACGTGCTGCTGCTCGACGAGCCGACCAACAACCTGGACATCAATACGATCCGCTGGCTGGAACAAGTGCTCAACGAGCGCAATTCCACCATGATCATCATYTCCCACGATCGCCACTTCCTGAACTCTGTGTGCACGCACATGGCCGACATGGACTACGGCACGCTCAAGGTCTACCCGGGCAACTACGACGACTACATGGAAGCCTCCATGCAGGCGCGCGAACGCCAGCTGGCGGCCAACACCCGTGCCAAGGAGCGTATCGGCGAACTGCAGGACTTCGTGCGCCGCTTCTCGGCCAACAAGTCCAAGGCACGCCAGGCCACCTCGCGCCTGAAGCAGATCGACAAGATCAAGGTCGAGGACATCAAGCCGTCATCGCGCCAGAACCCGTTCATCCGCTTCGAGTTCGAGAAGAAGCTGCACAACCTGGCGGTGGAAGCGGAAGGCATCACCAAGACCTACGACCGCAAGGTCATCAACAACCTGTCGATGGCGATCCAGGCCGGCGAGCGCGTGGCCATCATCGGCGAGAACGGCGCCGGCAAGACCACCTTGCTGCGCAGCCTGCTGGGCAGCACCATCAAGGGCGGCGTGGAAGTCGATCGCGGCACCATCAAGTGGGCCGAGAACGCCAATGTCGGCTATATGCCGCAGGACACCTTCGAGGAATTCCCGGTCGACCGCGACCTGATCGACTGGATGAGCCAGTGGACCCAGGCCGGCGACGACGACCAGTCGCTGCGCGGCACCATGGGCCGCCTGCTGTTCTCCGCCGACGACATCAAGAAATCCGTCAAGGTGCTGTCCGGCGGCGAGAAGGGCCGCATGATCTGGGGCAAGCTGATGCTGGGTCGCCACAATGTGCTGGCGCTCGACGAGCCGACCAATCACATGGACATGGAATCGATCGAGTCACTGCAGATCGCGCTGGACAAGTTCACCGGCACGCTGGTCTTCGTCTCGCACGACCGCGTGTTCGTCAGCGGCCTGGCCACGCGCGTGATCGAAGTGCGCAACGATGGCACGCTGACCGATTACCTGGGTACGTATGACGAGTACCTGGAGTCGCAGGGTATCGACGGCTAAGCCAGCCGGAAGGGCGCCGGGCAACCGGACTGCCCCGCAGGAAACGAGAAGGGCCGCCATGTGCGGCCCTTCTCGTTTTTCCCCCTTCATGCAATCCAGGACGGCGGCTCAGGCAGCCGCATGCCCGTCGTCGCGCACCATCCTGTCGAGCTGGTCGATGATGGCGCCGGCCGTGATTTCGCCTTTGGCCTTGTGCAGGGCCGTGTAAAGCGGGTCGCGCAGTGCTGCAAGTTCGGCGAATCCGGCGGCCTTTTCCACCTTGACCTGCAGCAGGTAGCCGCGCAGGCCGAGATGATGGCCGATGACATCCGTATAGAAGTGATAGAGCTGCTGGTAAGTGCCGCCAGCCTGTTGGTCGGCGGATTGGGACGCGTGCTGAGTCGCATCGGCTTCGTCCGGTGGCTGCATGCTGGCGCTCCGCATGGCGTACATGGAAAAGACGCTGTCGGCCTTGCGGTCCGGATCGTCAGCGCTGGCCGCCGCCGCGACCGGGTTTGCTGGGGTAGTGCCGGATACGGCAAGCTGCGGGGCGGGTTCCGCGTGGATCAGCCCGGCATCCAGCAACGCTTCGATGGCCTCTGGTCCCACCCCCATGCCACCGGTCTGGGCCAGCAGCTCGCTGCGCCGGCGCTCGCCGTTGACGATCAGCAGCAAGGCGCGCAATTTATGGTCCAGCTTGCGCGAGCGTGTGCGTATTTCGTCCTGGCCTTGCTCGGTTTTACGGAAAACCGGATCAGTCATGTCTCCCTCCCTTTGTTCTTGGCTGTGCAGTTTGCTGCACTACGCACCAGGCGGCTCGCCGGCCGATTATCGCCACGTTGTTAGAGGAGCACTGGCGCGCTGCAAAAAAAAAGAGTCGCCAAACCGCACTACAATGTGGTGCACCAGAAAAGTAACAAAATTTGCACCCGCCTATTCACCCAACTGAAAACTGTGGCCATGCAACAACGAGACAAACTCTTTATCAACGGTAAGTGGGTTGCCCCGCACGGTACCGGCCTGATCAACGTTATCCATTCCACGACCGAGGCCGTCATGGGCCGTATTCCGGAAGGCCATGCGCGCGACGCCGAGGACGCCATCCAGGCGGCGCGGGCCGCCTTCGACAGCTGGTCGGCCACGCCGCCCGGCGTGCGCGCCGGCTATATCCGCAAGATCGCGGAGGGCCTGAAGGAGCGCAGCGAGGAACTGGCCCAACTGATTGCGGGCGAAGTCGGCATGCCGATCAAGCTGGCGCGCGCCATCCAGGTGGGCGGCCCGGTCTACAACTGGGCGCAGGCCGCCAAGCTCCTCGACACCTTCGCCTTCGAGGAAGAGGTCGGCAACTCGCTGGTGGTGCGCGAGCCGGTGGGCGTGGTGGCGGCCATTACGCCGTGGAACTACCCGCTCAACCAGATCACGCTGAAGGTGGCGCCGGCGCTAGCCGCGGGCTGTACCGTGGTGCTCAAGCCGTCTGAAGTGGCGCCGCTCAACGCCTTCGTGCTGGCCGAGGTGATCGAGGCCGCCGGGCTGCCGCCGGGCGTGTTCAACCTGGTCACCGGCTATGGCCCGGTGGTGGGCGAGGTCCTGGCCAGCCACCCCGAAGTGGATATGGTGTCGTTCACGGGTTCCACGCGGGCCGGCAAGCGCGTGTCGGAGCTGGGCGCGCAGAGCGTCAAGCGCGTGGCGCTGGAGCTGGGCGGCAAGTCCGCTTCGGTGATCCTGGACGACGCGGACCTGCCTGCCGCGGTCAAGGGCACCATCGGCGCCTGTTTCCTCAATTCCGGCCAGACCTGCTCGGCGCACACCCGCATGCTGGTGCCGCGCGCACGGTACGACGAGGTCAAGGCCATCGCCAGGAAGGTGGTCGAGGGCTATACGGTGGGCGACCCGCTGCAGGAAACCAGCCGGCTTGGCCCGCTGATCTCCGCCGCGCAGAAGGATCGCGTGACCGGCTATATCCAGCGCGGCATCAACGAGGGCGCCGAACTGGTGGCGGGCGGTCCCGAGGCGCCGGAAGGCCTGGACAAGGGCTTCTTCGTCAAGCCGACGGTGCTGGGCAATGTCGATCCCAAGGCGACGGTAGCGCAGGAAGAGATCTTCGGCCCGGTGCTTTCGATCATCTGCTATGACACCGAGGAAGATGCCGTGCGCATCGCCAATGACAGCATTTACGGGCTGGGTGGCGGCGTGTGGTCGGGCGACGAGGCCCGCGCCATCCGCGTGGCGCGCCGCATCCGCACCGGCCAGGTCGATATCAACGGCGGCCCGTTCAATATGCAGGCGCCGTTTGGCGGCTACAAGCAGTCCGGCAACGGGCGCGAGGCGGGCAAGTACGGCCTGGAAGAGTTCCTCGAGTACAAATCCCTGCAACTGAAGAAGCCGGCCGCCTGAGACCGGCAGCCGGCGGGGCGGGTGCGCTGAACCATGCGCACTCGCCCCGCAGCAGGAACGATGCCCGGCTGGTCCGGGCATTTTTTTGGCCGCCAAGCCCGCTCGCCCCAGCGCTGCGGCTTCGGCGATAATGCCGGAGTTCCGCCTGCCTGCCATGCGCCTGCGAGCGTGCCGGCGGGCCAAGGGACACGGGAAAAGAACATAAATAACGACGCGGGTGCGGCGTGCCACGCGGGGAGAGGGAGCGATGCGTTGGTTGAAACGGCTGGCCTGGCTGGTATTGATGCCGGCGGTGCTGGTAGTGGTGGGCACGCTGGGTGCCTATGTCTGGTACCGGCAGGCATCGCAGCCGCTGACCGCCGGCACGCTGAAGCTGCCCGGCCTGCGCGAGAGCGTGTCGATCGTCAGGGACCGCCACGCCGTGCCGCACATCAAGGCGGCCAATGCGCAGGATGCCTACTTTGCGCTCGGCTTCGTCCATGCGCAGGACCGCTTGTGGCAGATGCAGATGAACAAGCGCATTGCGGCGGGCCGCCTGGCCGAGATCCTGGGGCCGCCCGCGCTCGATACCGACCGCTTCCTGCGCACCCTGGGCGTGCGGCGCAACGCCGAAGCCATCCTTGCCCAGTCCTCCGACGAGACGCGCGCCGCGTTGCAGGCCTATGCCGACGGCGTGAATGCCTATATCGATGGCCGCAAGGGGCCGTTGCCACCTGAATTCCTGATCCTGCGCACGCAGCCCGAACACTGGGAGCCGGTCGATTCGCTGGCCTGGCAGACCATGATGGCGTGGGACCTGGGCGGCAACTGGACCCAGGAGACGCTGCGCATGCGGCTGGCGCAGGTGCTGCCGGTCTCGCGCATCAGTGAACTGCTGGCGCCTTATCCCGGCGAGCGGCCGCTTCGCACCATGGACTACGGCAACCTCTACCGTCACCTGGCGCCGCTGGCTACCGCCATGGCGCGCGTCGAGCAGCAGGCGCCGCCCGGCTACGTGGAGGGGATGGGTTCGAATAACTGGGTGGTGTCGGGCGCCCATACGCGCTCGGGCAAGCCGCTGCTGGCCAATGATCCGCACCTGGGGCTGCAGGCGCCGGCGCTTTGGTACTTCGCGCACTTGCAGGCGCCCGGGCTGGACGTCACGGGCGCCACGCTGCCGGGCACGCCGGTGGTGGCGCTTGGGCATAACCAGCGCATCGCCTGGGGCTTCACCAATACCGCCCCCGATGTGCAGGACCTGTTCATCGAGCGCCTGCAGCCGGGCAGCACTCAGCGCTACCAGATCCCGGACGGCTGGGCGGATTTCATCACGCGCACCGAGACGATCCACGTCAGGGGCGCGCCGGACGTGACCCTGAGCGTGCGCGAGACGCGCCATGGCCCCGTGATTTCCGACGTGGCCGAGCCCGT
The DNA here is from genome assembly GCF_056399885.1 of Cupriavidus sp. 01L45. Taxonomy (NCBI): domain Bacteria; kingdom Pseudomonadati; phylum Pseudomonadota; class Betaproteobacteria; order Burkholderiales; family Burkholderiaceae; genus Cupriavidus; species Cupriavidus sp. 01L45. The sequence continues at coordinate 41,176 of NZ_JBFTSG010000067.1, forward strand.
GGCGACCGCCGCGGCGCCGCTTGGGGCGCAGTACGTCGTGGCCTTCCAGTGGACCGCGCTGCGCGCCGACGACCGGACCTTGCAGGCCGGGCTGGCGTTGAACCGCGCTACCGACTGGGCCAGCTTCCTGAAGTCGCTGCGCGATTTTCATTCGCCCCAGCAAAATATCGTCTACGCCGATGTGGACGGCAACATCGGCTTTATCGCGCCCGGCCGCGTGCCGCTGCGTCGCGCCGACAACGACCTGAAGGGTTTGGCGCCGGCCCCTGGCTGGGATGCGCGCTACGACTGGACCGGGTTTATTCCATTCGACCAGTTGCCGCGCAGCTTCAATCCGCCCGAGGGCGTGATCGCCACCGCCAACCAGAAGATCGTCGAGGACGATTACCCGTATTTCCTGACCAGCGAATGGACCGTGCCATATCGCTACCAGCGCATCCGCACGCTGATCGATGCCACCCAGCGGCATACCATGGACAGCTTTGCCGCGATCCAGAAAGACACGCTCTCGCTGGCCGTGCGCGATGCCTTGCCGCTGCTGCTATCGGCCTCATTCGCCAGCAATCCGGCGCTGCCGCCTCGCGAGCGCGCGCTGATCGAGTCGCTGCGCAAATGGGACGGCGATATGCAGGCCGGCCTTGCCGAGCCGCTGGTGGCCACGGCCTGGCTGCGCGAGCTGTCGCGCGGGTTGTTCGAGGACAAGGTGGGCGATACGCTGTTCAGCCGGCTGTGGGAGCAGCGCAACGTACAGCAGCCCATGCTCAACGTGTTGCGCAATCCCAGGGGGCTGGGAGCGTTCTGGTGCGACGATGGCAAGACACCCGGCCAGGAGGACTGCGACGATGCCATTGGCACGGCCTGGCGCCATGCCATCGCCGACCTGGACCAGCGCTATGGCGACAAACCTGAGCGCTGGCGCTGGGGCAAGGCCCACACGGCTCGCTCCGAGCACAAGCCATTCGGCAAGCAGCCTTACCTGGCGGGTTTGTTCAACGTCAAGGTGCCGACTGGCGGTGACACTTACACCGTCAACGTGGGGCGCCACAACCTGCGCGACGAGGCGGCGCCGTTCGAGAGCGTGCATGCGGCAAGCTTGCGCGCCATCTATGACTTGTCCGACCTGTCCGAATCCCGCTTCATGGACTCGACCGGACAGTCGGGCAACATCATGTCCACGCACTACCGCGACTGGACCGACAAGTGGGCAGCCGTGCAATACATCACCATGGCGGCAGGCCGCCGCGCGCCGGGCAACGAAGCCTTCGATACCCTGGTGCTGCAACCTGCGGGCGCAGGGCGCTGAGACTGGCTTGCCTCCGGTGCCGGGGCACGGGTGCCGGACGGAAGCATCATGCCGTGATGCTTTGCGCGGAAACCGGATCCACGCGGGGCGTGCTGCACATGGCGCATGCAGCGCCGGTCGTATGCCGCTAATATCGGTGCTTTGCGTCGATCCAACGGGATGCCCGCCGCCATGTCCACTACCACCAGAGCCCTGACCACCCATGTGATCCAGCACGTTGCGTTCGAAGACGCCGGCGTGCTGGGCGACGCCTTGCGCGAGCGCGGGCATACCCTGCGCGTGCTGCGCGCGGGCATCGACGACCTGAGCGTCATCAGGGAGCAGCCAGCCGATCTGCTGGTGGTGCTGGGCGGCCCCATCGGCGTGTACGAGAACGAGGCCTATCCCTGGCTGGACGGGCAGATCGACATCATCCGGGCCCGGCTGGATGCCGGCGCGCCGATGATCGGCGTCTGCCTGGGCGCGCAGTTGATTGCGCGCGCGGCCGGTGCGCGCGTCTATCCGGGCACGCGCGAGATCGGCTGGGCGCCGGTCCAGCCCACGCCGGCGGGCCGGGATTCGCCACTGGCCGAGCTGGAGGCCGCCGACTGGCATGTGCTGCACTGGCACGGCGATACTTTTGACCTGCCCGCGGGCGCCCGGTTGCTGGCCTCGACTCCGGCGGTAGTGCACCAGGCCTATGCCATCGGCCAGCATGTGCTGGCCCTGCAGTTCCATCCCGAGGTGAGGCCCGGCGAGCTGGAAGGCTGGCTGGTTGGGCACACCGTGGAACTCGGCAAGGCCGGCATCGATCCGCGCGTGATCCGGGCGCGCACGGCAGAGATCGGCGACCGGGTGGCTGCGGCGGGCCGGCGCATGTTTGACCGGTGGCTGGATGAGGCGGGCTTGTGACGCCCGTCTCGGACCAGCAGGGCAATGCGCAAGCGGCGGCCAGCATGCCCCTGCTGACAACGCGAGTCGACTGCGTACTGCTGGGCGCGGTGCGCCCCTTCGGGCCGAAAGGCGTGCCCAGCGGCATGGACAAGCAGCCGGTCGGGTCTGCTGTGCGCGTCACGGCACTGGGCCTGGCCGGGGACGAGCAGGGCGACCCCAGGCACCATGGCGGTCCGGAAAAGGCCGTTCACCATTACGCCTTCGACCACTACCCGGCCTGGCGCCAGGAACTGGCCGCGCATTCCACGCAGGCCGCCGAGGTGCTGGCGCGGCCCGGCGCGTTTGGCGAGAACGTGAGTAGTGCCGGACTGACCGAAGCCGATGTCTGCATTGGCGATCGTTTCCGCCTTGGACGGGCGCTGGTCGAAGTCTCCCAGGCTCGCCAGCCCTGCTGGAAGCTGAATCACCGTTTCGGGCATGCGGGCATGGCGCGCGCGGTCCAGCAAAGCCTGCGCACCGGCTGGTACTACAGGGTGCTGGAAGAGGGTGAGTTGATCCCTGGCGACAACCTTGTGCTGGTGGAACGGCCTTGTCCCGACTGGAGCCTGCGCAGATTGCTGCATGTGCTGTATGTGGATCGGCTGGATACCGGCGCACTGGCCGCGATGGCGGCATTGCCGGCACTGGCCGAGAGCTGGCGCAAGCTCGCGCGCCAGCGCCTGGAGCGCGCGAAGTGGAAGATATGGAGGGTCGCCTGGCGGGCGGTTGAATGCGGGCCGGCGCCGTGCCGGCCGAGTGCGGGAGATCAGCCCTGGCGGAAGCGCTTTGCCGTTGCTTCGCGCGTGATGCGTTCCCACACCGCCTGTTTTTCCGTGTCGTCCAGGAAGACCCAGTTGCTGACCTCCATGGCGGTGCGGCCGCAGCCCTGGCAGATCTCATCGAACAAGGTCGAGCAGATGCCGATGCAAGGGCTGTCCGGCCGGTCGAACAGTCCTTCGTCGCCGCGCGGGGAACTGGACTGTGACTCCGGCTGCCCACTGGATTGCGGGGCGAGCTGGCTGGCGTCTTGCGGGTTTGAAGGCATGCGGCGGAAAGGCGGGCGGGATGGGCGGACATTATAAACGGCTGGCCGCGCCGGCACCGGCGAAGGGATGGTTCGCAGGGCGCGGCGCCGTTGCGGCCGCTTGCCCATTGCCGATTACCGTCAAGGTAATTGAGCGTCGCCGCCGCCGCGCCTAGGCTGTACGTGTCCCGACCCGCTTCAGCAGGAGCCCATGATGCTGTCCCTGATTCCCGCCTTGTCCAGCGCAGCAAGCGCCGCCGCCACGCCTTGCGTCGATCCGCGCATCCGCCACTACGTCGAGCAGGTGCTGATGGGCTCGCCGGTGGCGCGTGCCGTTGGCATCGTGCTGGATGTGTTGACATCCGACCACGTTGAATTGCTCTTGCCCTTCAAGGCCGGCAACGTGACGGTGGGCGAGATCGTGCATGGCGGCGTGATCGCGACCCTGATCGATGTGGCGGGTGCCGCCGCGGCAGCTTCCGGTGTCGATGCCGACAGCATGCGCGGCGGCGCGACCAGTTCGCTGAATATCCAGTATCTCGAAGCGGCCGGCGGGGCTGACCTGCGCGCCGTCGCGACCGTGGTGAGGCGAGGGCGCCGCCAGGTGGTGACCGAGGTCGCTGTCTACGCGGAAAGGGCGGACCAGGCCGAACTGGTAGCCAAGGCCCTGATGAGCAGCGCCTTGTTCTGATCTGAACGGCTGCGCAGGCTGGCAGCGATCAGCCAGCTTGCCCGCTGCCTGCATCCCGCGGCTCCGCATCTAGTTGCCGCGCCAGTTCTTCCGCGGCCCGCCGGATCGGCTGGCCGCTGCGCGCCACCTTGGCGAGAATCAGCGCGCCCTGCCAGCCGCAGAGCCAACGCGCGGGGCTTTGCCCACGGCGGGCTGATCACTGCCCTGGCCGACAACGCCATGGGCCTGTCGTGCGGGATGCAGTTCGCCGAGCCGCGCAGTCTTGTCACCGTGAATCTTTCGATCGATTTCCTCAGCGTGGCCAGGATCGGGCAGTGGCTGCTGTTCGAGACATCCTTTACCAAGGTTGGCGGCACCCTGTGCTTTGCGCAAGCCTTCGTCACGGCCGATGGCGTGGCTTGTGCCCGGGCCAACGCGACCTTCCGCGCGATGTAGCAGTCGTTGCCGGCGCCGCCGGCATTTTTCACCGCGTTCCCACCCACGCAAACCAGGCAGGCAAATGCAATGACAAGCAACGTGTATTCGCTGGAAGTACTCAAGAAGGTCAATTTGACCGCCGCATTCAACCGTTGGCTCGGCTTCGAGGTCATTCGCGCGGAGGGTGGGGAGGCGGAACTGCGCATGCCCTGGCAGGACGAGGCCACGCAGTACGCTGGTTTCCTGCACGCGGGCGTGATCGGGGCATTGATCGATACCGCCTGCGGCTACGCTGCCACCACGGTGGCGGGGCCGGTCCTGGCATCGCATTACTCGGTGAACTGCATGGCGCCTGCCGTGGGGCAGGCCTTCGTGGCGCGCGCTACCGTGGCCAGGGCGGGCAAGCGGCAGGTGTTCGCGCGGGCGGATGTGTTCGCGGAGCAGGACGGAGAGCTTCGCCTGGTGGCTTCGGGCGAGGTGATCCTGGTGCCTGTGGATTCGCCTGCCGCCAAGGTGCCATCACAAGCGGTTTAGCCCATTAGTGCAATTAACGGCCAAATTTTTGCCACCCACGAAAAACCGGCGCCGTCCCGCAGGCGTGTGATAGTTCAAGCGTGAAGGACTTCGGCGCAGCCAACCGCCTGCAAGGCAGGGGGCAAGGCCAGAATGGAAGAATGGAAAATGGCAGTCCGGTCGCTGCGCGACCGGACTGCCATTCAGGAGGCGCGGTCATGCCGCGCGGGACCTTCAGCAAGCCGTGGAAGCCGTGCTCAATACGCTCAATACTTCCACAAGATCTTCTGCAGTTCCTTGCTGTCGTTGGTCTTTGTCAGCGCCAGCGCCATCAGGATGCGCGCCTTTTGCGGCAATTGGTCGTCGGTCACCAGCCAGTCGTACTTGTCGTCCGGCTGCTCGGCGTTGCGGATCACCGCGCCGCTGCCGGTGCGCGAGGCGCGCACGATCTGCACGCCCTTGGCGCGKGCCGCCTTGAGCGGYTCSACCATGTAGTCGCCCACGCTGCCGTTGCCGGTGGCGGCATAGACGATGGCCTTGGCGCCATCCTTCACGGCGGCATCCAC
>NZ_JBFTSG010000068.1:0-44286 GCF_056399885.1 Cupriavidus sp. 01L45
CCCGCATCCAGCCCAGGACCCGCATCCAGCCCAGGAGACAGCCCCAATGAACACCCCAACGGCCGCGCACCCGCCAGCCGCCACCGATCACCCCTACCGCCCGGTCTGCTTCCCCAAGCGCCGCACCCTAATCGAGCGCCGCCCCGACGGCACGCTTCTGCTGCGCTGCGCCACGCCGCCGACCAAGATCCCCCAGCAAGGCATGGCCGACTTCCTGCCCTACTGGGCAGAGCGCCGCGGCACCAACGCCGCATTCCGCGAGCGCGACGCGCAGGGCGCATGGCGCACAATCACCTGGACCGAACTGTGGCACCAGGTACAGGCCGTGGGCGCCGCGCTGCTGGAACTCGGCCTCGGACAAGACCGTCCGCTGATGCTGCTTTCCGGCAACTCCATCGAGCAGGCCGTCGTGCTGCTTGCCGCCGAGTACGTAGGCGTGCCCGCCGCCGCGGTGTCGCCCGCCTACTCCACCATCAGCCGCGATTTCGCCCGTCTGAAGGGCGTAGCTGAACTGGTGCCGCCCGCGGCACTGTTCGTGCAATCGGCCGCGCCCTTCGAGCGTGCCATCGCGGCCCTGGAAGGCTACAAGGCGGCGGTTATCGCCGTGGAAGGCGCGGCAGCCGGCCAGCACGCCTGGAGCAGCCTGGCAGCCACCGAGCTGACGCCGGCGCGGCTGGCCGCGCTGGCCAGCGCGCACGCCGCCATCCGTCCCACGGACACGGTGCGCGTGCTGTTTACTTCGGGTTCCACCGGTGTCCCCAAGGGCGTGGCCACCGCCTACAGCAATCTCAACGCGGTGACTGCCTATCACGCGGAGAACCTCGCCGCCCTGATCGAGCGGCAGCCGGTGTTCCTCGACTGGCTGCCCTGGCACCATGGCCTGGGCGGCGTGACCAACTTCGCGCGCGCCATCGTGCTGGGCGCCACGCATTACATTGACGATGGCCGCCCCCTGCCCGGCCTGTTCCAGCGCACCGTGCGCAACCTGCGCGAAGTCTCGCCCACCATGTTCAACAGCGTGCCGTCCGCGTGGAGCGCGCTGGTCACTGAACTCGAACGCGACCCGGTGCTGGCGCGCAGCCTGCTCGCCAATGCGGTCAGCTTCGGCTATGGCGGCGCCAGCCTGCCGGGCGACGTGTTGCAGCGCATCCAGCGCGTGGCCGAACAGACGGTGGGCGAACACATTGTCTTCTGCTCCGGCCTGGGCTCCACGGAAACCACCGCCATGGGCGTGTACTGCGGCTGGGCCACCGACGGCGTCGGCAATGTCGGCGTGCCGATGCCCGGTGCCGAGATCAAGCTGGTGCCGCTGGACGGTGGCGACGGGCGTTTCGAGATCCGCATGCGCGGCCCCTTCGTTTTCTCCGGCTACGTCAAGCGCCCCGACCTCACCGCCGCGGCCTTCGACGATGAGGGCTATTTCTGCCTGGGCGACGCCGTGCGCCTGGCCGATCCCGCCGATCCGGCCCGCGGCCTGGTGTTCGCCGGGCGCGTGGTCGAGGACTTCAAGCTGGCCAACGGCACCTGGGTCCGCACCGGCGCCGTGCGCCTGGCGCTGATCGATCGATGCGCGCCGCTGATTACCGATGCCGTCATCTGCGGCCACGATCACGACTACCTCGCCGCGCTGGCCTGGCCCAACCTCGCCGCCTGCCGTGCGCTGGCCCCGGAGCTGGCCGAACTGGACGCCGCAGCGCTGGTGCAGCACCCGCTGGTGGTGAATGCGCTATGCGAACGCCTGCGCGCCCAGGGCAAGGACGGCGCCAGCCTGAGCGTGCGGCGCGTGCTGCTGATGGCCGAGCCGCCTTCGATCGACGCCAACGAGATGGCCGAAAAGGGCTACGTCAACCAGGCAACCACCCGCGCGCGCCGCGCGCACCTGGTCGATCAGCTATTCCACCCCGAACCCGCGGCACACGTCGCCTGCGTACGCTAAGAGCGGACCAACGCCCTCACCCTTTCTATCGGAGCTTCACATGCAAGTCACCCGGACCGTCTTCCGCGACGACCACGAAATGTTCCGCACCACCGTGCGCCGCTTCCTCGAACGCGAATGCGTTCCCCGCCAGGCCGCCTGGGACAAGGCTGGCGTGGTCGACCGTGAAACCTGGCTCAAGGCCGGCCGCGAGGGCCTGCTGTGCATCACGCTGCCGACCGAGTACGGCGGCGGCGGCGGCGACTTCGGCCACTGCGCGATCTTCAACGAGGAAGTCGCGCGCGCCGGCGTCAGCGGCCCCGGCTTTGGCGTGCACTCCGACATMATTGCCCCGTATATCAACCGCATCGGCAGCGAGGAACAGAAGCAACGCTGGCTGCCCAGGGTCTGCTCCGGCGAGGCCATCCTTGCCATCGGCATGACCGAACCGGGCACCGGCAGCGACCTCAAGGCCGTGCGTACCACCGCCGTGCGCGAGGGCGACGAATACGTGATCAACGGCAGCAAGACCTTCATCAGCAACGGCCTGAATGCCGACCTGATCATCATGGTGTGCAAGACCGATCCCAGCGCCGGCTCCAAGGGAGTCAGCCTGATCATGGTGGAAGCCGACCGCGAAGGCTTCCGCCGCGGCCGCAAGCTCGACAAGGTGGGCCAGCACGCGCAGGACACCGCCGAACTCTTCTTCGACAACGTGCGCGTGCCGGTGGGCAACCGCCTGGGCGAGGAAGGCAAGGGCTTCGCCTACCTGATGGGCGAACTGCCGCAGGAGCGCCTGAGCATCGCCGTGAGCGCCGCCGCCAAGCTGGAAGTCTGCCTGGAACACACCATCAACTATGTGAAGGAACGCAAGGCCTTCAACCAGACCGTGTGGGACTTCCAGAACACCAAGTTCAAGCTGGCTGACATCAAGGCGCAAGCCGTGGCCGTGCGCCTGATGGTGGATCATTACCTCGCCGAGCACGTGCGCCGCCGCCTGACGCTGGAAGAAGCCGCCATCGCCAAGCTCTATGCCACGGAAGCCCTGGGCAAGGCACTGGACGAAATGGTGCAGCTGCACGGCGGCTACGGCTACATGCTGGAGTACCCGGTGGCGCGCGCCTTTGCCGACTCCCGCGTCACGCGGATCTACGGCGGCACCAGCGAGGTCATGCGCGACCTGATCTCGCGAAAGATGTAATTCATATCGCCATCGTAAACACCACCGCAATCCGAAGGAAGAATGACATGACTCGTAAAGTATTCGTCGCCGGCGTCGGCATGATCCCGTTCAAGAAGCCGGGCACCAGCGAAACCTATGACATGATGGGCGCGCACGCGGTGCGCCAGGCGCTGGAGGATGCGGGCATCGATTACGCCGACGTGCAGCAGGCTTACGCCGGCTACGTCTATGGCGATTCCACCTGCGGCCAGAAGGCGCTTTACCATGCGGGCATGACCGGCATCCCGGTCATCAATGTCAACAACAACTGCGCCACCGGCTCGTCGGCACTGTTCCTGGCACGCCAGGCGGTGCAGAGCGGCGCGGTGGACTGCGCGCTGGCGGTGGGCTTCGAGTTCATGCAGCCGGGCGCGCTCAGCTCCAAGTGGAGCGACCGCGCACCGGCGCTGGAGCGCGCGCTGAACCTGGTCAACGAACTGGTCGACCGTACCGACCTGCCCAGCGCCATCCGCCAGTTCGCCGGCGCGGGCCGTGCGCACATGACCAAGTACGGCACCAGGCTGGAGACCTTCGCCAAGATCCGCGCCAAGGCCAGCCAGCATGCCGCGCGCAACCCGCTCGCTGTGTTCCGCAACATCGTCACGCCGGAAGACGTGCTGGCCTCGCCGATGCTATGGGATGGCGTGCTGACGCGCCTGATGGCCTGCCCCCCGACCTGCGGCGGCGCCGCCGCCATCGTGGTCTCGGAAGAATTCGCCCGCAAGCGCGGCCTGCGCACCGACGTGCTGATCGCCGGCCAGGCACTGACCACCGACACCCCCAGCACCTACGACAGCAAGGACATGATCCGCGTGGTCGGTTTCGACATGACGCGCTCGGCATCGCAAAGCGTCTATGAGCAGGCCGGCATCGGCCCCGAGGACGTGGATGTGATCGAGCTGCACGACTGCTTCGCGCAGAACGAACTGCTGACCTACGAAGGCCTGGGCCTGTGCGAAGAAGGCGGCGCGGAGAAGCTGGTCAACGACGGCGACAACACCTACGGCGGCCGCTGGGTCGTCAACCCGTCCGGCGGCCTGCTGTCCAAGGGCCACCCGCTCGGCGCCACGGGCCTGGCCCAGTGCTACGAGCTGACGCACCAGATCCGCGGCACGGCGGAGCAGCGCCAGGTCGAGGGCACAAAGGTGGCGCTGGCGCACAACCTGGGGCTGGGCGGCGCGTGCGTTGTCACGGTCTACAAGAAGCACGCCTGATTGCGCTGATTACCGAACGCTACCCGACGGAGTCTTTCCCATGATTGACAAGAAATTCATCGGCAAGGTGATCGCGGATTTCCGCACCACCGCCGCCGCCAGCCAGTTGCGCTTCTTCGCCAAGGCCACCGGCGAGACCAGGGCGATCTATCTCGACGAAGCCGCCGCGCGCGAYGCCGGCCACCCCGGCCTGCCGCTGCCGCCCACCTTCCTCTTTTCGCTGGAACTGGTGCAGCCGCCCAGCGCCTGGCGCGACGAACTCGGCATCAAGGTCGAGCGCATCCTGCACGGCGAACAGTCCTTCACCTACCACCGCATGGCCTATGCGGGGGACACGCTGCACCTGCAAACGCGCATCACCGACATCTACGAGAAGAAAGGCGGCGCGCTGGACTTCGTGGTACGCGAGACACGCGTGACCAACCAGGACGGCGAACATGTGGCCGACCTGCGCAGCGTACTCGTGCAGCGCAACGGCTGAACCGGAGACCCCCAATGAGCAATCCGAGCAATCCGAGCAATTTGAGCAATCCGAGCAATTTGAGCTTTGAGCAGATCCAGGTCGGCGACACCCTGCCCCCGCTGACGCTGGAGCCGATCAACCGCACCACGCTGGCGCTGTTTGCCGGCGCCTCGAACGATCACAACGCGATCCATATCGATACCGACTTCGCGCGCAAGGCCGGCATGCCCGACGTGTTCGCGCACGGGATGCTGTCGATGGCCTATCTGGGCCGCCTGCTCACGCTGTGGGTTGACCAGCGGCAGTTGCGCCAATTCGGCGTGCGCTTTGTCGGCATCACGCATCTCGGCCACCGCATCACCTGCAGCGGCCACGTGGTGGAAAAGCTGGAAGTGAACGGCGAGAAGCGCATCAAGCTGGAAATCCAGACCGCCAACCAATATGGCGAAACCAAGATCCTGGGCGACGCGGTCGTCGCCCTGTAACCCCAAGCAAGTTCAGCAAATTCAGTAAATTCACAAATTCAGGAGATAAGACATGGGAACACTTGACGGCAAGGTGGCACTGGTCACCGGTTCCGGCCGTGGTATCGGCAACGCGATTGCCAGGCGCCTGGCCAGCGAAGGCGCGCGCCTGGTGATCAACGACCTGGACGCCGAACCGGCGCACCAGACCGTGGAAGAACTGAAGGCGATGGGCGTCGAGGCCGTGGCCTGCGTGGGCAACGTGTCCGCGCCGGACTTCGCCGATCGCTTCATCAACACGGCGATGAGCCACTTCAAGAGCATCGACATCCTCGTCAACAACGCCGGCTTCACCTGGGRCGACGTGGTGCAGAAAATGAGCGACGAGCAGTGGTACGCCATCCTGGACTGCCACATGACCGCGCCCTTCCGCATCATCCGCGCCGCCTATCCGCACATCAAGGCACTGCACGCCGCCGACAAGGAAGCCGGCCGCGAGGTGTACCGCAAGATCGTCAACATCTCGTCGACCTCGGCCCTGAACGGCAATGCCGGCCAGCTGAACTACTCCGGCGCCAAGTCCGGCGTGATCGGCATGACCCGCGCGCTCGCCCGCGAATGGGGCCGTTTCAATGTCAATGTGAACGCCGTGGCATTCGGCCTGATCCACACCCGCATGACGTCGGCCGACGCCAAGGCCGGCGCGACTGTGAATATCGAGGGCCGCGACATCCGCGTCGGCCTGAATCCGGAACTGCTGAAGGCGCACGCCCAGCGCAACCCGCTCGGCCGTGGGGGCACCCCGGAGGAAGCCGCTGGCGGCGTGTACCTGTTCTGCTCGCCGGACTCGAACTACATCACCGGCCAGACCATCGCCGTGGCAGGTAACGTGCAGTAAGTGGGAAGCCGGCCGGTCATCGGGCGTGATGCGATGACCGGCCTTGCATCGCCCTCGGGCCGGCGCCAGCCACGCTACGGGTTCATCCGGCTTTAGTGTGGGTCGATTCGTCGCTGAGCTAGTTCCAGCACCGCCGCAGCGGGCGTGGCGTGGAAGGCATTGTCAGGCCCGGGGCATCTCCGCCGCCTTGGACAGCACGCGGACGGGCACCGGCTCATCGCGGCCTCGCAGGCGTGCGGCAAGCTGCGGCAAGCCTGCGGCCGAAACGCCGGCGTGCTGGAAGACCTGTTCCGAGACGATCGCCTCGCAAGCGATCTCTTTTGTCAACTGTTCAAGTCTCGAGGCCACGTTTAACGGGTCGCCAATCGCCGTGAACGTGACATGCTCGCGGAAACCAATCTCGCCCATGACGGCCCGGCCGCAATGCAATCCAATGCCAAAGCGGATTGGCGTCTGCAACTCCTGCTTGAGAGCGGCGTTGAGTTCGTCAATATTGGCTGCGACCAGCGGCACCGCGCTGAGCGCCTGACGACAGGCCACGGCCGGCTCGCTGTGCAAGCCAAAGATCGCGAGCACCGCGTCTCCCAGGAACTGGTTTGGCAGACCGCCCGCCTGGACCACCGCGGCGCAGACCGCACTCAGGAAGCGGCTGACCATGAAGATGCTGTCGAACGGCAGTTGTGCCGCCGCAAGCTTTGTGGAATCCCGCATATCCACGAACATGAACGCCGCGAATCGCTCTTGCGGCATGACGTCCCGCTGGCGCCGCTGCAGGAAGGCCGTGGAGGCGGCCGGAGGCACCAGTGGCCACAYGGAGAGCGCATGGGTCGGCCGCAACTGGCAGGCGAGGCGCACTGTCTGCGAATCCGCTCCCAGCCGCTCCAGAACACGCCGCTCCGCCTCGGCCGGCGCGGGCAGCGGCACAGCGCTGAGCACGCGCACCCGGCACAACGTACATCGGGCGCGGCCACCGCAGGTGCTGGCATGGGGAACGCCGGCCATGCGGCTAGCCTCCAGCACCGAGAATCCAAGCGGCGCGAATACCTTTCGCCCGTCCGGATACATGATGCAGAGCCGCCCGACCTTGCGCTCCCGCACCATGCGCACCAGCCGCGCTGAGAGCACCAGCAGCAGCGCACCCCCATCGAAGAGCAAGAAATCGTTGCGCAGCTCGGCGAGCCAGAGATTTTGCAAATCCGTTCCGATGATCGCCGGGCGGGTCGCCGCGGCGCGCCAGACGGGATCCTGCGCGAGCGCGATCACTTCCCGTCCGCCTTGCAAGAAGCCTAGCAGCGCAAGCACCGGAAGCAGCACGGCAACGCTCAGCAGCACGCTTCGCCACGCACCAAACCATGGTTTCAAGCGCAACCAGAACCAGAGGCCGTAACACCCATGCAGCCAGGCAACCACCAGGAGCATCAGCTGCACACGGCCGAAGAACGGTGAAGCGATCCAGAACGAGTACAGCAACTGCGCATAACCCTTGTTCAGGTCAAACGCGGCAAAGGCGATCCGCGTATTCGCGACATGGTTGGCCAGCAGCGGCGGTATGCACAAGCCGAGGACGAGCTGCGCCACCTCGCCCGGCGTCCAATGCAACGAGCGCCGTTCGTACAGCGCCCACAAACCCAGGAAGAAATGCGTCACCAGCGCGCTGTACAGCACTGCCGTTCCAAGCCATCCCTGCCAGATGAACTTCTGCACAAGCAGGCCACGCTCCAGCCAGGCGAGCGAGATATTCCCCAGCGAGTGATTCAGGAGATGCGTACCCACGTAGGTAAACAGCACCAGTCCGGTGGTCAGGCGGACCGATCGCACACCCGCCGGCCGCAACCTTTGAAGATAGGGAAAGTGTGACATGCTCTACCTCCACGCATCCCGATGCGGCGGCGCTTGCCACCAAGCGCTGACACTGCCGAGCGCACGCTAGGTTAGCATCACTTCCAATGGGTAGTGCAGGCGCCTGAGGGCCTTGGCAATTTCCGGGCTCTGGCGCGACAAGGGCGGGCCGCAGCCCCGCCCTTTCTCTTTTCATTCATGCCGCCTGCGGTTCTGGCAGCGTCTTAGCCGTGCGCGCCGTCGGTGAACGGATCGCGCCGATCCGTGATTCTTGCGCCGTCGGAATAGACGTCGTACCTGCCTGCTTTCGCGCCATCCGTGTAGGGATCGCGCGGCCCGGCGATATGGGTGTTGCTGTCAGAGGTTGCGGGGATGCTGGGTGACTGGGCCAGCGCTGCGAACGAAGCCAATGCCGCGACAGCGGCCGAAATCAGGATTTTCATGACGATCTCCAATTACAGTAGGGATAGCTTCCAAAGCGCATCGCCGTGAAGGCTACGCCCGGGCACGCAACTCGCTTCCGGTTTCCGGGATATTGATCCATCCCGAGAACTCGTTCGCCGTGCATTTGTAGAACCGCGCAGCCACCCGTTTTATTCCCGCTCCAGTTGTTGACGCGGCTGCCGGCCAAGGGAAATTCCCGTGCCCCGGTTCGTGCTCCTGTGTCCTCCTATCGCTGATGCCACGGATGCGCCACGGATGCGTTTTTTCCGCGAAAGAAATTGGGGAATAAGGAGACTGGCTCCGCGGTTAACCCATGCAGAGCGTCATGCTGCGCAGTCGAATCGACTGCGGCATCCCTCGCTCGAACAACCAAGGAGTATTGACATGAAATCGAATTCGCTGAATCGGCTTTTTTTCCTGCCCATGCGCGGTTCGCTCATCGTGAGCGCTGCGTTGATGGCAACCTCAGCTTGTGTATACGCGCAAACGTCGCCCGAACCCGGCACGCATCAAGTCACTCGTGCGGAAGTGCGGCATGAACTCGAGGAATTGGAGTCGGTCGGTTACAACCCTTCCCAAGGCGGGGATAGTAACTACCCCGCCGACATTCAAGCGGCGGAACAAAGACTGGAAGCCAAACATCAAGCGCAGAGGAGTGCGCTGATGAGTGGAAACCAGGCAGCACAGACCGGTGAAAACCAGACCGCGCAGACGAGGCCCACCCCTTGATTGCGGGCGCAGGTCGCACACGGTTTCTCGAAAGAGGATACGGCTGGCAGGGAAATTGAACGACTTTTTGTTTCGTACCAATCCTGATCGGATGGGATCATGAATCGAGACCAGTTCAAGTTTTGGAATGCCGTTGGCATCATTACGCCCGGGGCGAGCAATGCAATCTGCAAGCCTTGCGTGCCGCTGGTGATCAGCAGGATCACGATACGTTCATCGTTCGGTTCGAAGCCATAGAGAGAGGCGGCGAGCCGGGTCGCTACCGCATGGCGGATAAGTTGCACTTTCCTTCCCTTTGATACACAACAATGAGTAGACGCCGTTCCGTCGCCGGATATTCCCGCTTCTGCACGCAGTCATCCGCTTGCGACGCGCGCGCGGATCGTCGGTGGTGCGGAACTGGCTGCCCGGGAAGAAGACGGACATAGGAGGCGTACCGATCACACGACCGGCACTTCCTATGCCGAATCAACACGGGATCCGATTCAGGCGGCGGTTCCGGGAATAAAAATGGCATGCCGGCGGTCCTGTTGTTAACTCACTGCCGGTCACGGATTGCGGTTACAGCAGAAACTTCACAATGGCCGATCCAGACACCGCGCAGCGCTTCGAGACGCTTGTATTGCCTCATATGAACTCGGCTTTCAATGTCGCGCGATGGCTGACGCATAACGACCAGGATGCCCAGGACGTGGTGCAGGAGGCGTACCTGCGCGCGTTCCGGTTTTTTGGCGGATTCCGCGGCGAGGATGCCCGTGCATGGCTATTGAGCATTGTGCGCAACACCTTCTACACCTGGCATCAGCAGAACCGGGGGCATGCAGCGGAAACCATGATGTTCGAGGAAGACATGCACAGCCTTGAGATGAGTGCCGCTGACCATGACGTCAGTCCCGAAGCGATGCTCATACGCAGCCAGAGCCAGAAGCGGGTGCATAAGGCGTTGCAGGGCTTACGGCTGGAATACCGGGAAGTTGTCGTGTTGCGGGAACTGGAAGACTTGTCGTACAAGGAAATCGCCACCATCGTGGGCATCCCGATAGGCACGGTGATGTCTCGCCTGGGCCGAGGCCGCCAGCAACTCGCGGCGCTGCTCGCCCCGACGGATCAGGAGGCGTGATGGATCACAAACAGGCATTTGAATTACTGCCGGGCTATCTCGACCAGGAGTTGAGCCTGTCCGAAGCGCTCGAATTCGAGCGCCATCTTGCTGACTGCGAACAGTGCCAGCAGGTCTATGCACAACACCGCCAGGTGAGTGCGCAGCTGCGGCAGGCGGATTTGCGTGTAGAGGCGCCGCGGGAACTGGTGAAACGCATCAAGGCTGCGCTGCCGGCGCGCCGCACGCTCTGGCAGCGGCTGGGTGAGCGATTCGGCCGGTGGAGCGGCGGCGGGCCGCTGGCCTGGGCGCCGGCTGGCGCGATGSTGATGAGTGTGGTCGCGTTGACCTGGAGCGTGGGGCTGTACCTCTCGGTGCCATCGAGCGAGACGCGCCTGACCCAGGAACTCGTGGATAACCATATTCGCTCGTTGCAGGTCAATCACCTCTCCGATGTGATTTCAACCGACCGGCATACGGTCAAGCCGTGGTTTGACGGCAAGCTGGACTTTGCGCCACCTGTGGTCGATCTTGTGCAGCAGGGGTATCCGCTGGTCGGCGGGCGGCTGGATTACCTGAACGGGCGGGCGGTCGCCGTGATGGTCTATCACTACAAGCTGCACCCGATCAATCTCTATGTGTGGCCGGGCAACGACGCGGGCGCCACGCCTCGCATCTATGCGCAGCAGGGCTATCACCTCGCCCACTGGAGTGCCGCGGGCATGAATTACTGGGCGATCACCGATGCCGGCGAAGCGGAACTGAACGACTTCATCACGGACCTGCGCGCGCATCCGGCTTCCTAGCCTGCGCGGCGCGGTGCTCACGGTGGAACAAAACGGCGGAATAAAACGGATGGCCCGGCGGTCTTCCTCATGAACCCAATCGGGGGGGGGCCGTCGGATGGTCCGGCGGTCTGCCTCTCGAACCTGTCTCGTGAGGGCAATATGTCGTCAGATCATCCATCCAATCCGTCGCGCCGCGGCGCGTTGAAGTGTCTCGCTTTCGGTGGCGCGGGCACCGTCTTTGTCCTAGCCGGCGGCGTTCTCGCGCCGGTGGAACTGGCCCTTTCCGCCTCGGGGAAGGGTCAGCCGGCTGCCGCGGGCATCCCTCTTTTCCTGCAGATCAGCGACACGCATATCGGCTTCAACAAGGAAGCCAATCCCGACGTCGCTGGTACGCTCAGGCAGACGATTGACTTCGTCAATGCCATGCCGGTCAAGCCTGCGCTGACGATTCACACGGGCGACATTACGCATCTTTCCAAGGCCGAGGAATTCGACCACGCGGCCCAATTAATGTCGGGGCTGAATATCACCGAGTTGCATACCGTGCCCGGCGAGCATGATGTCACCGATGGGCCCGGGACAGAGTACTTCAAGCGTTTCGGCCATGCCTCCGGCAACAGGGGCTACTACAGCTTCGACCACAGTGGCGTCCACTTTATCGGCCTGGTCAACGTGATGCATTTCAAGCCGAACGGTTTGGGGGGACTGGGCGACGACCAGATCGCCTGGCTGCAAGCCGACCTGAAGGGCCGTTCGTCCAGCACGCCGATCGTCGTCTTCGCGCACATGCCGATGTGGACGATCTATCAACCGTGGGGGTGGGGCACCGGCGATGCCGGCGAGGCGATGGGTTATCTGAAGCGTTTCGGTTCGGTCACTGTCCTGAACGGCCATATCCACCAGATCGTCTCAAAGGTGGAAGGCAATATCACCTTCCACACGGCGCGCTCGACAGCCTACCCGCAACCGACGGCCGGCAACGGCCCCGGACCCATGCCGCTGACAGTCCCGGGCGATCAGCTTCCCAGGATGCTCGGCGTGACCAGCATCAAGATCATGCGCCACCCGTTCCAGGCGACGCTTGCCGACACGACGCTCGCCTGACTTGCCAGGCACTGTTCACCTACCAGGACCCAAATCATGCTAACGACTCTACTTCGACGCGCCCTCGTCGTCCCCCTCGGGGCCGGGATGCTCATGGCGGCATCGGTTCCCGGCTTCTCCGTCGCGCAAGCGCAGGAGACCCATGTCATCGTTGTGAAGAATTTCATGTTCTCGCCGATGTCGCTCACGATCAAAGCCGGCTCGACCGTGACCTGGAAAAATCTCGATGGCGAACCGCACACGATTGTCGACGACGCCGGCCTGTTCCGCTCCGGCGCGCTCGATCAAAACGACACCTTCAAGTTCAGGTTCGACAAACCGGGGGTCTACAAGATCTTCTGCGGCATACACCCGAATATGAAGGAGACAATCACCGTCCAGTAGCTCGGGCATGCACGGCCAGACCGGCTGCCACCGCGTCGAGGAGGTGTTCGACGAGCCGCTACTGGCCATGCAGCGCGCCTGCCTTGCCCCGCAAGCCGGTCACTGGCAATCCGACTACGGCCCCGAACAAGCCGCTGGCAAGGCATCTATCCTTATCAAAAGACAAACCCCGCCCTCGCGGCCTCTCGCCAGCCGGGACCGAAAATGCAGCACACGCCACCCGAAGCCCCCCTCATCCGCCAAATGAAAATCAAAACAATTAGCAATTACAATGCGGACAAAAATACATAATTCACTCCTTGCCTTTTCAAACAATAAAATTATTATTTTTTATCCAATGACTGGTTTTATAAATAATGTAATTGGGAATCAATACCATGAAAACCGACAAGAAGGTTCTTCAGCTTCTCAATGGCCAGCTCAAGCACGAATTGACAGCGATTAACCAGTATTTCCTGCACGCCCGCATGTACGGACACTGGGGCTTGAGCGCGCTGGGCAAGCACGAGTACGCCGAGTCGATCGAAGAGATGAAGCATGCCGACAAGCTCATCGAACGCATCCTGATGCTCGACGGGCTGCCGAACCTGCAGGATCTCGACAAACTGCTGCTGGGAGAGAACACCGAGGAAATGCTGGGTTGCGACCTGAAACTGGAACTTGTTTCCCAAGCCAGCTGCAAGGAAGCCATCAAGTACTTCGAATCCGTGGGCGATTACGTGTCGCGCGAGATAGTCGTCGGGATTCTGGATGACACCGAAGAGCACATTGACTGGCTCCAGACGCAAATCGAGCTGGTGGCAAAGGTCGGCCTGCAAAACTATCTGCAATCCGCGATGGGGTCCCCCGCCTGATTCCGGGAACCGGCGGCGCCGTGCCTCAGAAACGCATCGTCGCCGACAACAGCAGCGTTCGCGGCTCGCCAATCGCCACGCCGCCGAATGCATCGACCGCGGCCCAGTAGCGCTGGTCGAAGACGTTGCGGACATTAAGCCGCAAGGTGGTCTGCCGGCGAGCCAGCGTGGTCTGGTAGCGCGCGCCGAGATCCACGCGGGTCCACTGCGGAATGCGCTGCGTATTGGCCTGGTCCACATACTGGCGCCCGGTGTAGACCAGGCTGCCGCTCAGCGTCAGGCCCGGCGCGAACGCGGCATCCCATTCGGCGCCAAGATTGGCTTGCAGCCGGGGCGCGCCGGCGGCGGTCTTGCCCTCCGTATCGGCGCTGCCGGTCCGGGTGAGCCTGGCGTCGAGCACGGCGGCGCTGACGAGCAGCCGCACCCCTGCCGCCGCCTCGCCGTACAGGCCGAACTCCAGCCCACGGTTGCGCTGCTCGCCGCTGGCGGTGAACAGCGTGCCGGACATCTGGCCACCCGGTTTGGTGATCTGGAACGCGCTGACAGTCGCGATCATGCCTCCCCGCTCCAGCTTGACGCCGGCTTCATACTGGGTCGACTTGTAGGGCGCGAATACCTCGCCCGCATTGCTGGCGCTGGAGGGCGCCGTGTCGCCCTTGCTCAGTCCTTCGATGCGGTTGGCGTACAGGGAGACGTGCTGCCAGGGCTTCACCACCAGGCCGAGCATCGGTGTCACTGCCCCCTCGTCATAGCGCGACGTGACGGCGCCGGCCGTGCCGAAATTCTCCGACCTGACCAGCTGGTAACGCACGCCCAGCGTCGCCTGCAACCGCTTGTCCAGCAGCGACAGCGTATCGGCCACGGCCACGCCGTTCAGCCGCGTCTCGGACACCTTCGGTACGCTGGCGGGCTCCAGGATGTACTGCGCGGGCAGGGATAGCGGATGGTAAAGGTTGGTCAGCGCGCTCGTGGACGCATGATTGAAGCCTCGCTCAAGCTGGTCCCGATAGCCGCTGACGACCAGGCTCAGGCGATGGCTGACCGGCCCGGTATCGAAGCGGGCCCGCAGGCCGGTATCCGCCGTGGCCCGGGCAACGTTGAACTTGTAGTTCGTGTCCGACACGGCAACATCGCCGGCCTCGTTGACAATGGTGGGCGTGATGGCAAAGAGCCTGGCAACCCGGGTGCGGCCACCGCCACCGTCCACGAACCAGGCCAGCTTGTCGCTGATGTCGTACTCCGCCCGCAACAGCAGCGACTGGTCGCGGATGCTGGAGTGCTCCCAGGGCTGCGTGATATTGCGCCGGCCATCCGGTGCGCCGGGTACGGCGATGCCGGGGACAATGTGCAGGAGCCGCGACGGCGCGTTGATCCTCTCCCGCTGGCCGATGAAATCCAGTGTCGCGCGCAAGCGCTCGCCCTGGTAATCCAGCGCCAGCGCGCCGGCCCCGGCATTGCGCGACTGGTTGTCCAGGCTGGTATCACCCGCCCGATAGCTCCCGTTAAGGCGGATGCCGAACTGGCGCCCGGCGCCAAGCCGCCGGCTCAGGTCAACGTTGCCGCCAAGCTGCGACGCCGCGGCGTAGTCGGCCGTGACCTGCGTCAGGTCCTCCGCGGTGGCCCGCTTGGGGACGATGTTGATGCCCCCGCCGACGCTCCCGCTCGGCGCCATGCCGATCAGCATGGCGGTCGGGCCCTTGATCAGTTCGACGCGCTCGACATAGCCGGTCGACACCCGGTAGTTGGAGGCGACGCCATACAGGCCGTCGAAGGCGATTTCCCCGAAGTTGCCGTTGCCCACGGGAAAGCCGCGGATCGTGAAGGCATCCAGGATGCCGCCGGGCTGGCTGACAAAGCGCACCGACGCATCGTTGGCCAGCACATCGCCTACCGTGCGCGCCTGCTGGTCTTCGATCGCCCTGGCGGTGTAGCTGGTGACGCTGAACGGCGCGTCCATGATGTCCGTGTTGCCGAGCATCCCCAGCCGGACGCCGCGCGCGAGCTGCCCGTCCGCGAAGGGCTGCGGCAATTCGCCCGCGGCTGGGGACGTACTGGTGATGGTCAYGGCGGGCAGCACCGGCACGGCCTCGGTGCGAGCGCCCTCCCGCGCCTTGCGCACGGCGAAGCCGCCGCCCGGCAACGCCACCGCATCCAGCCCGGTGCCCGCCAGCAGCGTCTTCAGCCCCTCGGGCACCGTATGGCTGCCTTGCAATCCCGGGCTCCGGGCTGCGCCGAGCAGCGCGGCATCGTAGGAAAGATCGATGCCGGCGGCACTGGCGAAGCGGTTGAGCACCGCATGGAGCGGGCCGGGCGCGATGGCGAAGGACCGCGCCTGGCCAGCGCCCGGCGCCTGCGCGCGCGCGGTGGGCGACGGCATGGCCACCCACAGTGCAATACAGGCGAGAGCGCCGGCAAGCGCGCGGTATCGGACGCGCAACGGCTTAGAAGTCCACACTCATGGACGCCATGAAGGTACGCGGCGCGCCCAGCGAAATCGTGCCGTACGACGCCACCCCCGACCAGTACTTGCGGTTGAAGGCATTGAACAAACCCGCGCGGAAGGTGGTGGATTTGCCGTACAGCGATGTCTTGTAGCGCGCGCCCAGGTCGACCGTGGTCCACGACGGCACCTGCTGCGTGTTCGCCTGGTTGACGTATTCGCTGCCGGTGTAGTTGACCGCCCCCGTCAGGGTCAGGCCGGGCACCCACGGCAGGTCCCATTCCGTGCCCAGGTTAGCCATCACGGCAGGCACGCCCACCGGACGGTTGCCGCGCGTGGCCGCGCTGTTGGTCCTGGTCAGTTCCCCGTCGAGCAGGGTCACGCCGCCGAGCAGGCGCACGCCCTTGTAGGCCTGGCCCGACAGCGTCAGCTCCAGCCCCTGGTTGCGTTGCTCGCTATCGATGGCGTAGACCGTGCCGAACAGCTGGCCGCTCGGCTTGGTCATGCGGAACGCCGCCAGCGTCGCCATCACCTTGCCCGAGTCGTACTTGACGCCGACCTCCTGCTGCTTGGTCTTGTACGGCGCGAAGACCTGCCCCGCGTTCGACGCCGTGGCCGGTGCGATGTCGCCCTTGCTCAGCCCCTCGACGTAGTTCGCATACAGCGACACGTTTTGCCAGGGCTTGTAGACGATGCCGGCCAGCGGCGTGACGGCGCTCTCGTCGTATGCGGACGTCTTTGCGCCGGTGGCGGCGTAGTTGTTCGACCTGACCTGCTGGTAGCGCAAGCCAAGGGTCAACTGCACGCGGTCGTCGAGCACGCTCAGGGTGTCGGCCAGCGACAGGCCCGACAGCGTGGAGTCGGAGACCTTGGGCACCCGCTGCGGCGAGGCGATGTCCTGCGCCGGGCGGTCGATCGGCGCGTAGATGTTCGACGTGACGGGCATGCCGGAGACATTGGCATTGGCGATACGGTCCATATACAGGTTCGCCTGCAGCGCCAGTGCGTGCCTGACGGGGCCGGTCTCGAACCTGCTCCTGACGCCGGTATCGAAGCTCGACCGGTTGACCTGGAACTTCCAGTTCTGCACGGCCGACGAGGTGGCGCCAGCCGGATTCAGAATGGTCGGCGTCTGGTCGGACAGGCGCGCCACATCGGAGCGGGTACCGCCGGCATCGGCGAATACGGTCACATTGTCGGTGACATCGTATTCCGCGTGCAGCAGCGTCGAGACATCGTTGGACTTCCACCAGCCCCAGGGCTGGCTGACATTGCGCCGGCCGTCCGGCGCGGATGGCACCTGCAAGCCGGCCGCGACCAGGAAGGGACGCGTCGGCGCATCGACCCACTGGTATTGCTCGATCACGTCGAGCGACGCACGCAGGCGATCGCCGTGATAGTCCAGGGACAACGCCGCCACTTCGGCGCGCGACTTCTGGTTGTCGAGCGCGGTCGGTCCCTGGCGGTGCAGGCCGTTGAAACGGATGCCCCACTCCCGCTCGCTGCCGAAGCGGCGGCTCAGGTCGACCGCGCCGCCCACCTGCGCATCGGAGGCGTAGTCGAGGGTAAAGCGCGTCAGGTCCTGCGCCAGCGCCCGCTTGGGCACGACGTTGACCACGCCGCCCACGCCGCTGTTGGGCGACATGCCGTACAGCAAGGCGGCTGGCCCCTTCAGCACCTCGACCCGCTCCAGGTACTCGGTGAACAGGTGGTAGTTCGGCGAAACGCCATAGACGCCGTCGAACGCGATCTCGGACAGGTTGCCCTCGTTGATCGGAAAGCCGCGGATAAAGAAGGAGTCGGTCACGCCGCCGACCTGGCCGGTAAAGCGGACGGAAGGATCGCTGTTCAGTACCTCGGCCAGCGTGACGGCCTGCTGGTCCTCGATCCGCTGGGCGGTGTAGTTGGTGACGGCGAACGGCGTGTCCATCACGCCTTTGTTGCCCAGCAGCCCGAGGCGGCCGCCGCGCGCCACCTGGCCGCCCGCATAGGCCGGCGGCAGCTCGCCCGGCGCTTCGGTGGCGGCGGTGACGGTCACCGCCGGCAGCGTGGCCGTGGTGTCCTGGGCCGCAGCCTGCGATTGCGCCCTCACTGCGAGCGGCGCCATGCTCGCGCCCAACGCAAGGCAGACGAAGGCGTGGTGCAGCGCGACCGCGAACGGCTTGAGCCGGGGTGGGCGCGCTGTGGCAATGACGGTGGCAGTGGCAGTGGCATGGCGTGTTGCAGACATCTGATTCTCTTCTCCGGCAGCGTGGTGTTTGAAGTTCCTACGCAGTAGGCCGGTCGAGAATCAAAATCCCCTCAAATTTTCCTGAATTCTTTTTCTTGCATGGCTGGCATGGCGCTTAGCTGCCTGCGGCGGGCCCCACCGTGACCCAGAAGCGCGTGCGGTAGACGACGGCAACCGGCTGCGACTGCGCCAGGAAACGCAGCGTCTGATCGGTGTCGCGCAGGTGATAGGCCCCGGAGATGCGCAGGTCCGCCACGCGCGGATCGCAGACGATGCGGCCCATGCGATAACGCGCAAGCTCGGCCAGCACGTCGGCCAGGCGCATGTCCTTGCCGGCGATGACGCCACTGGCCCAGCCGTCCGCCTCGAAGGTCTGCGCCGGTGCCGGCGCACTGCCGCCACTGGCCAGCCACCAGCTCGTACCCGCCTGGGCCACGTCCCCGGTTCCCCCCGTCGACGGATACAAGGCGACGGCGCCCTCCTGCACGCTGACCCGGGCGCGCCCGTCCCCGATGCGGACCACGAAGCGGGTGCCCAGCGCGCGCAGGCTGCCGAACGGCGTTTGCACCCAGAACGGCCGCGCCGCCCCGCTGGCGGCGGCAAAGCGATCGTCATGTCCCGTGGTGACCAGGATCTCGCCGCGCCGCAATGTGATCAGGCGGCGCTCGCCGCCCAGCCCGGTACTGATGGCGGTATCGGTGTTGAGCACGATGGTGCTGCCATCGTCCAGCCGCACGGTGCGCTGTTCGCCGGTCGCGGTGCTCGCATCGGCAAGCAGGCGCTGCCATGGCGCCAGTTCGCGCACGCCCTGCACGGCCACCACCGAGATACCGGCCAGCGCCAGCACCTTCAGCGCCTGCCGGCGCCTCAGCCCGCTGGCGCCGCGCCGCGCGCCGGCGTTTTGCAGCGTATCCAGGGCAAGCGTCGGCGGCATGCCGGAGAAATCGTCCCGCAGCGCCTGCACCCGTTGCCAGGCAAGCGCGTGCAGCGGGTCCGCGGCGAGCCACTGCGCAAACGCCTCGCGCGTGCTGGCGGTGGGCTCGCCGAAGTCGAGCTGGATCGTCCAGGTGATGGCCTGGTCGACGATGCGAGCGGGAATCGGGGGGTCGGGCGCGGGCGATTTCCCCGCCGGGCTGGCGGGATCAGTCACCGAAGCGTAAGGCGTAGCAATGCCGCAGCGCCGCCGCGACATGGCGTTCGGCGGTCGCCAGCGACACCCCGAGGCGCTCCGCGATCTGCCGGCACGTCAGCCCTTCCAGCTGGGCCCACAGGAATGCCGCGCGCACCTGCGGCTTGAGCGCATCCAGGACGCGGTCGATGGCGATCAGGGTTTCCAGGAAGACCATCCGGCTCTCGGGCGACGGCGCGTGGGCCGGCGGCAACTGCGCCAGCGTCTCCAGCCAGGCCAGCTCCAGCTCCCGGCGCCGCCAGTGCTCGATGACCAGCCCGCGCGCGATCGTGCTCAGGTAGGTGCGCGGCTCCCGGATATCGGCGGGCTGCCGGTGGAGCAGGCGGAGAAATACGTCCTGCGCCAGGTCGGCCGCATCGCAGGCGTTGCCCAGCTTGCGGCGCAGCCATCCCTGGAGCCAGCGGTTGTGCTCGCTGTAGAGGGTGTTGACGTGCTGCTGGAGAGCGGATTCGGCGGCAGCCATGCTGCATTCCTGATGATGACGGGTCTGGCGCGGCCAAACATCGATTGGCTTAAATGAGAATTGTTCGCATTATAGTACAAGCGGGTCCGCTGGTACAACTTTCCGGGAAGGAGGAAGAACGACGGCGCAAGGCCGGCCAGCATGCCGGGCGCCGCGCCGAAGCGCACGGCGGCGGCGCTGTCACGTTGAGGTGTTGATGACGCAATAGCGGAGAGGCCGCGCATCCGGCTCCCACGTTCACGCGTGCCATTCGAGATCATTCCGACCGCACGCATCGCCGCCTGGCCCGCCATTGGCGGGGTATCGCCAAACAGGTCCTTTTAAGGGGGGGCAATATCCAAAAAAGGAGGGGGCACAGCCACGTTACCGAGGCGGTCCAGTAGGATGGTGCGATGAAGAAAGCCAAATCGCTCTGTCACGGTCGCCCCTTCCCCGCGGCGGTTATCCGTTGCGCAGTGCGTTGGCATTTCCGCTTTCCGTCGAGCCTGCGCGATATCGAAGCGATGCTGCTAGAGCGCGGCGTGGTTGTCAGCTACGAAACCATCGCGTCGCGTCAAGGCCGCAGCCAAGCGGCCTTTCAAGCGCGTGCCTGCCTCTTGTCCCGAAGGGCCGCGCAAAATCGTGCCCGGCCACCTCCACAGCTAACCGGCGGCAAAGACCGAGATCCCGGCGGTGAAGCCTCTGCCGCACGGTGCATGCACCCTACCTATTTGCTGGAATGATGAAAAAGCTGATCCGGATTTTTGCATTTTTTAGCATAGCCATTGTGTTGAATGCAATACCTTCAATARCGCAAGCCCAACTAGCGTGTCCTTACACGACGCTTATGGCACCGCCGTCGACAATCGCTTTCGATCCAACGGTCCCGGTAGGGACGGTACTGTGGAGTAGAGGTATTCAGACGCAGTTTCGTAGTACCAGCTCAATTAATGGCGCCCGCTGGTGTCCGAAAGGGCTCACTAGATTTGGCATCACAGGATCAAAACCCTATCTGGGCAACAATCTTTACGAGACTGGCATACCCGGTATTTCATATCGTTTCAAGATGAGTGACCCGGTAATCGGCCAGCAAATGTGTTGGACGCAATATTTCCCAGGCGTCTGCGTAATCGAGTCGGGAGGAATGGTAAACCATACGTTGTCCGTTGAACTTATAAAGACAGGCTCAATTACCGGCGGCGGGATATTGTCAGGAATGTTTGCGCACTGGTACTATGACGGTGATTATGCCACCTACTCTTGGGGGGGCAGCGTCGTAATACAGCCAACTATCCCGACATGCAAGGTATCGACGCCATCGATTGCGGTCCGTCTTCGAGACGTGAATGTAAACGTCTTTAGCGGTGTCGGAAAGACGTCACCAAACCAGTCTTTTGATATCGTGCTGCAGTGCTCTGGCGGAGATACCGGCACAAAGACAAATATCTATACAACGCTGACCGATCAGACCGATCCGAGTAATGTTTCAGATACCCTGTCCCTTACCAAGGACTCCACCGCATCCGGCGTTGGCATTCAGGTTTTAAATGGGACCACGGTGATCAAATATGGCCCGGATTCCAGCGCCGCGGGCAATAAGAATCAGTGGAAGGCAGGTTCAACTGGTAATGGCACATTCACTGTACCGCTGGCAGCCCGGTACATCCAGACCGCACCCGCGGTGAAAGCCGGAACTGCAAATGGTCGCGCGACTTTCACGATGAGCTATCAGTAACAGGGCAAGCGGCCCGCCGCATCGGCGGGGTCGCCCCTCCCCACGCGGCTGCGGCGAAACGACACCACGTCGCGAAACGCCCGGACCGCAATAGCCACGTTCCCGGCCGGCACAGTGGATAGCAGTGGATAGACCATAATGGCGGTCGCCCCAAGCATCCAGCTTCCGCCCCGCACCGTGCCAGACGCCGATAGCCCCTCTTCCTGTCCCGCCAACAGCCCGTCGGGCGTGGCCCCGCCCCTCCCCGTTTCCGGCTGGCACCGCCGCGTCCTGTCACTGGCATTCCCCATCATCCTCGCCAACCTGACGCAGCCCATCCTCGGCGCGGTCGACAGCGCCGTTGCCGGCCACCTGCCGGACCCGGCCTACCTGGGCGGAGTCGCCGCGGGCGGGTTGTTCTTCAGCTTTGTGTTCTGGGGTTTCGGCTTCCTGCGCATGGGCACCACGGGCCTCGTCGCGCAGGCGTTCGGCGCCCGGGACGGCGCGGCGCTGCGCGCGACGGTGGTACGCGCGCTGCTGCTGGCGGCTGTCATCGGCGCCGGCGTCCTGGCGGTGCGGATGCCGCTGATCACGACCGCGCTAGGACTGATCGGCGGCAGCGATACCCTCCAGCACCACGCGCGCGCCTACAGCCACGCGCGGATATGGGCCGCGCCTTTTGCATTGTGCAACTATGTCGTGCTGGGCTACCTGCTTGGCTGCCAGCACGTGCGGCTCGCCTTGCTGACCCAGCTGTTCATCAATGCGGTGAACATCGCCGCGGTGCTGCTCTTCGTCTATGTGTTCGACTGGGGCATCGCTGGAATCGGCGCCGCCACCGCAACCGCCGACGCGTGCGGCTTCGTGCTGGGCGCCGCGTTGCTGTGGCGGCTGCGTCCCCGCGGCCTGCCGCCGCTGCGCTGGGCGGCCATCGCCCACGCGCACGAGCTGCGGCAACTGGTCTACCTCAATCGCGACATCTTTATCCGGACCCTGTGCCTGATCGCCAGCTTTGGCTGGTTCGCGCATGCCGGCGCCAGGCAAGGCGACGTCATCCTCGCGGCCAATGCGCTGCTGCTCAACTTCCAGACCTTCATGGCGTACGCGCTGGATGGCTTTGCGCATGCGGCAGAAGCGCTGGTCGGAGCGGCCATCGGCACGCGGGACCGCCACGCATTCCGGCGCGCGGTCCGGGTCACGATGATCTGGGCGGTGGTCGGCGCGATGGGTTTTTCGCTCGTTTATGCCTGCGCCGGCGAATGGATCATCGCGTGCCTGACCGACCAGCCGGCGGTGCGCGACGCCGCTGTGCGCTTCCTGCCGTGGGCGGTCGCGTTGCCGCTGGTTTCGGTCTGGGGTTTCCTGCTGGATGGCGTCTTTATTGGCGCGACCTGCACCCGCGACCTGATGCACTCGATGGCGCTCTCGTTCGGGGCGTTCATGCTGGCCGCGGTGACGCTGGCGGGGCCGTTCGGGAATGACGGATTGTGGGCGGCGCTGTTGTTGTTCATGGCAGTGCGCGGGATCACCCTGGCGCGGGTGCTGCCGCGCATCGAGGCCAGCCGTCTGGGCAGTTGCTGACCGTCAGAACAACGCCCTTTGCCGCGTCACCAGGGTCTCGAACGCGTCGCCCAGGAAAGGCAATATGGCATCGGCCACCGGCTGCAGCTGCCGGCTCAGGTAATGCTCATAATCGATCGCGGAGCGCCGCGTCTCAAGCGGCTCCGGGCCCGCGACGGTCATCACATAGCTGATCCAGCCGCCGTTCTGGTACTGCAATGGCCGCCCTTCCTTGCGATTGAATGCATCGGCGACGCGCGCCGCGCGGACGTGCGGCGGCACGTTGCGCTGGTAGTCTTCCAGGGTCCGGCGCAGCCGCTTGCGGTACACCAGCAACGCTTCGAACTCGCCGTTCAAGGTGCGGGCAACGTAGTCCTGCACGTACTCCCGGTACGGCTGCTTCTTGAAAATGCGCTGATACAGCTCTTGCTGGAATTGCTGCGCCAGCGGCGTCCAGTCGGTGCGTACCGTCTCCAGGCCCTTGTAGACCATTTCCTCGCTACCGTCCGCCTTGGCGACCAGCCCCGCGTAGCGCTTCTTGCTGCCCTGCTCGGCGCCGCGCACGGTCGGCATCAGGAAGCGGCGGTAATGGGTCTCGAACTCCAGTTCCAGCGCGCTTTGCAGTCCGAACTGCTGTCGCAGATGCTGCTGCCACCACTGGTTCACATGCTGGACGAGCATGCGGCCGATCTTTGCGGCCTGTTCTTCCGAGTGCGGCTGTTTCAGCCAGACAAAAGTGGAATCGGTGTCGCCGTAGATGACCTGGTAGCCCTGGGCCTCGATCAGTTCGCGCGTCCGGTGCATGATCTCGTGCCCGCGCATGGTGATGGAGGACGCCAGGCGGGGGTCGAAAAAGCGGCAGACGCTCGATCCCAGCACGCCGTAGAACGCATTCATGATGATCTTCAGCGCCTGCGACAGCGGCTTGTTCTGCTCGCGCTTCGCGGCCTCCCGGCCTTGCCAGATCTGGCTGACGATGGCGGGCAGGCAGTGCTTTGTGCGCGAGAAGCGCGCGCCGCGGAAGCCCGGCACCGAATTCGCGTCCGATGGGTCGTCCAGCCCTTCCACCAGCCCGAGCGGATCGATCAGGAAGGTGCGGATGATCGAGGGGTACAGGCTCTTGTAGTCCAGCACCAGCACCGAGTCGTACAGGCCGGGTTGCGAATCCATGACGAAGCCGCCGGGGCTCCCTCCCTCCGGCACCTCGCCCAGGTTCGGCGCCACATAGCCCTGGCGGTGCATCAGC
This sequence comes from Cupriavidus sp. 01L45, assembly GCF_056399885.1. Lineage (NCBI taxonomy): Bacteria > Pseudomonadati > Pseudomonadota > Betaproteobacteria > Burkholderiales > Burkholderiaceae > Cupriavidus > Cupriavidus sp. 01L45. The sequence continues at coordinate 24,239 of NZ_JBFTSG010000068.1, forward strand.
GGCATATACAGGTGCGTAAAGGCCGCGACGGAGCCGCCGCTGCGATCCGCGGGCAGCCCCGTGACGGCGGCGCGTTCCAGCAGGAAGGTCAGCAACTCGGTCTTGGCGAAGATTCGCGTCACCAGCTCGCAGTCCTTCAGGTTGTAGCGCGCCAGTGCCGGCTTGTCCTCGGCGAAGCGGCGGTCGATTTCCGCCATCCGCTGATACGGGTTGTCGATGGATTTCCCCTCGCCCAGCAAGGTCTGGGCGACGTTCTCCAGGCTGAAGGACGGGAAATTCCAGGTGGCGGACCGCAGTGCCTCGATGCCGTCGATAATCAGGCGGCCGGCGGCGGAGGCAAAGAAATGGTTCTCCTTGAACCCGTGCTCGCGCCATTCGAGCAGGCTGCCGCCGCGGCCGAACGCCAGCGGAACCTGATAGCGGTCCGCGTGCTTTTGCAGGACGCGCAAATCGAACTGCACCACGTTCCAGCCGATGATGGCATCGGGATCGTGCACCGCCAGCCATTGGTTCAGCTTTTCCAGCATCAGCGCGTGGGTGGCGCAGTACTCCAGGCCGAAGTCGAGCCCGCTGTCGTCGCCGTTCGGCGGCCCGAGCATATACACCTGGCGCTGGCCGCAGCCTTCGAGCGCGATGGAATACAGATCGCCGTGGGCGGTGGTTTCGATATCCAGCGACACCAGCTTCAGCCGTGGCCGATATTCCGGCGCCGGCCTCATCTGGCTGTTGAGCAACGGGCCATTTTCTCCGGACTCACCGGATTCGCCGGCAAACCATACCGGCGCGGTGATGAACCGCTCCATCAGGTAGCGTTCCGGGGGACGGATGTCGGCCTCGTAGACGCTGACGCCGGCCTCCTTCAGCTGCCTTTCCAGCTTGATCAGCTGGCGATGCTGCTGGCAATACAGCCCCAGTACCGGGCGGCGGTGGAAATCGCGCAGCGGCAGTTCGCGCAGTTCGGCCTGGCGCTCGCCATGCAAGACGATTTCGGCCATCTGGCGGTGTTCGGCGGGGATGAACGCCACCGAAGGCTGCGGGGCCAGGCGGATATGCCGCGGGCCGCTATCGGTTGCCAGCCAGAACTCGACCTCCGTGCCGGCGGGCGTATCGCGCCAGTGTCGAGTCAGAAGAAAACCCTGTTGTCGTTGCGCCACCTGCTGCCTTTGAGAACCTGCCGAACCTGGGGCGGCTATTTTACTGGTCGTTGGAGGCCGGGCGGCATTGTCAGGATGAGTCAGTTGACAGCCCCGGATTCAGGACGATTTGGTGCAGCGCACTTGCGGCAGCTTCCACGCGCGCCCGCGCCGACACCGTATCATGTGCGTGATTTTGCCATTCCCGACTTCATCGTTACCCGTACCGCACATGCAACTCGTACTGTTTGACCTTGACCACACCCTGATTCCCTTCGACAGCGGCTCCACCTGGCTGCGCTACCTGATGCAACTCGGTGTGCTGGACGAAACCGAATTCGCCCCGCAGAACCAGCGCTTCGCCCAGGACTACGTCGACGGCAAACTGGATATCCACGCCTTCCAGCGCTTCTGCATGTCCTTCCTGGCCCGCTACGACCGCGGCGATCTGGAAGCGTGGCGCAGCGCCTTTATCGCCAGCATTGCCGACCGCATCCCGGCGCCGGCACGCGAACTGGTGGACCAGCATCGCGCCGCGGGCGACCTGTGCTGCATCGTGACCGCCACCAACGACTTCGTCGCGCGCGGCTTTGCCGACAGCTTCGGCGTGGAGCACCTGGTGGCCTCGCAGGCGGCCACCATCGGCGACGGCCCGCTGGCCCGGTTCAGCGGCGAGATGATCGGCGTGCCGAGCTTCGGCGCCGGCAAGGTGGGGCGGGTGGCCGACTGGCTCGCCGCGATCGGGCGGCGCTGGGAGGAATTCGAGCGCACGCTGTTCTATTCGGATTCGCTCAATGACCTGCCGCTGCTGGAACATGTCAGCCATCCGGTCGTGGTGGCGCCGGACCCGCGCCTGCGGGCCATCGCGGAGGAACGGGGCTGGCCCGTTGCCGAGCAGGCCGGGCCGCTGGTTGTTGCCTGACTGTGGCGCGTGTAGCGTCCGCGCCAGTGCGGCAATGAGCCAATCGGTCGCGACGCCCACCACCGCCTCGTGATCCGGGCGCTTCAGCAAATGGGCATTTTTTTGCGCATTGCGCGCAGGTCTGCCGCCGCCTATAAATAAGTGCCGGGTGTTGCCCTTCCATGCTGCCCGCATCGCGGCCGATCACGGCCGGCGTGTCGCAAGGAGCCCGTCATGCACCCGTCACGTCTCAACGCCTGTCGCCTCGTGACCATCGTCTGGCTGTGCTTTGCGACGTGCCAGCCGGTCTGGGGCTACGGCTGGACGGGGCACTGGCGAGTCATGGAAGCGGCATGGCCGTCGCTCAGCGCCGGCCTGTGCGACGGCCAATCCGGTCAGCATACCTTCAAGCCTGGCGCGCTGGACCTGACCCGGCAGGAAATCGCGCTCGCCGCGGGCCTGGGCGCTGTCATCGGCGATATCGGCTACATCACCCAGGGCACCGAACAGTTCAGCGACCTGATGCACTACGTCGGCACCGGCAACTACATCGACAACCTCGTCAAGACGACTTGTGAAAAGTACGGTGGCGATCCGGCCATGATCGCCTTCCTCGCGGGGGTGCGATCCCACTACTGGGCGGATCGTGTGGGACATCACGAGGGCACCAACGTCGCCGTGGCTACGCTATCGGCCAAGAACCACGACAAGGCATTGACGCGCGTCGCCTACGAGATGGACATTGCCATGCACAAGCGGCTCGAACTCGGGGCTTTTTCCGTTTACGACCTTCGCTACGGCACCATCCGCGTGGCTACCGGTTTTATTGTTGGCGGCAGCGAGAGCCGCCTCGTCGAGCGAGCGAGATACGTGCTGGCCGTGGCCGCGGAGATGACCTATGGCAAGGCGGGCGCGACGCTGGTGCCAGGCTACGCCACCATCCTGATCTTCCTGTACCACGTCAGCGACAGCGTCTGCCAGACCGCCCACGCGACGTACGGCGAAGGTCCCGCGCGGACCGCCGACCTGCGCGCGATGCTCGACGCGTGCAGGAAGATGGCGCAGACCGTCAAGCCCACCGGCGCGCAGAAAGACCCCGCCTCCGACCAACTGGCCGCCGAGGGCATCCAGTTGGCCAACCGCGCCGGTCTGGAAACGATTTACGAGGCTTCGATCGACAAGGTCACGGTGGCCTTGCGCCACGCGGGCAAGGGACTGCTCGCCAACTACAACCTCGATACCAACCTGCCCTCGGTCGGAGGCCAGTACGCGCATGCGGACGTCGCCTATCGCCGCCTCGGTGCAGCATCCGGTGACCGCTGCGATCCGGCGCATCCCGAGGCTATCGTGACCGGCGCGCTACGTGACTGGCATGGCTACCAGGCCGCCGGGGTCTGCGTGCGCCACGCCGCCAGCGAGGCGATGCGGACCCTTTCGTGCGCCGCGCGCCCGCCGTCGGCCGCGCTGGCGTTGATCGAACGGTACTGGCTGTGGGATCTCACGCTGCCGCCGCGGCCGGGTGGCGCAGCAGCACCGGCAAGCGCGGCAACGCGTGCGGCAACGGCGGCACAGACGACACCGGCCTCCGCCGTCCAGGCCAATTCCTGCCGGCCAGCGAACTTCCGATGGCACCAGACCACTTTTCGCCTGGACGCGCAATGCCTGCTCGGCGCCGAGCCGCCGGCCCGCGCCATTGAGCTCATGCTGGCCTGCCCGGCGGCGCGCAATGGCCGCACCAGGTTGCAGCCGGACGAGGCGCTCGACCGCTTGCGCCTTGCCCCGCGGGAGTACTCGCCGCTGGACCCCGCCACGGGCCTGTACCGCTGATGTCGATCAGCGCCTGCCGCCGAGGCTGGCCGAGTGAAGTCGTTCGATGAATTTCAAGTTTCTTCCTCTGTCGATATCCGAGAATCATCATGGCCACGTCCACAATTTCCCTCACGCCCACGACCGTTTCGCGACTGTACGCTGTCGGCCGCGCCCTTCTTGGCTCTCTCTTTCTGATTTCGGGGTTATTGAAGATCGGCAGCTTCGCGGGCTACTCCGCGTGGATTGCCAGCGCCGAACTGCCGCTGCCGGGCCTGCTGCTGATACTAACCATCGCGATCGAAGTCGGCGCCGGCCTTACCCTTGCCACGGGCTGGAACGCGCGATGGGGCGCACTGGTTCTTGCGCTGTTCCTGGTCCCCACGACCCTGATCTTCCATTGGTTCTGGCGCGCCGATCCCTCAGACGTTGCAAACCAGCTCAACCACATCCTGAAGAACGTCTCAATCCTGGGTGGCATGCTGGTTGTATTCGCGATCGAATCATCACGCAGGCAGAGATGAACCGTTGACTGAGCGTTGGCTGAGCCATGCAGAGTGGCCTGATCGCCAGCTTCACTCGCGCCTGAAGGCTTGCCACCACGAAACACCTTGAGTAGCGCCGGCAGCAATTTGTGCAGTACCTTCGCCATGGCGGCTTCGTCGATCATCCGCCCCGGCTGAACGCGGGGGGCAAAGCCGTTGCCGAGCGACCGCTGGCGGCGCCGGCATCATGGACGTCCTCGTGCGCGTAAGCGGCTGGTGCAAGGCCGGGCTCCTGCGAATCAGGCGCCTCCTCCCCCTCGCGGCGGCTCAGTTTCGTCTGACCAGCGGGGCCGGGAACCACTCGCCGGACAGGATAGCCTGGTCCGGCCCGTAAAGGCGGAACGTCAGGTTGTAACCCTGTCCCCTGGGAGTCGGCAGCCAGTTGCCGTCCGGTGCGCCGTCCGGCCTGGACGGCGCGAAGTACAGCGTCAGCGAACCGTCCTTCCCGTAGCTCAGCCTGGACTGCTTGTTGATCAGGAACCGGTTCTTGGGATTCGGGATCACGCGAAAGTCCCTGGAATCCACCGCGATCACCGACCAGAAGTACTTCACGTGGCCAGCGGGCAGGTCGGCCTTGGCAAAGGTGATGGTGTACGCGTTGCCGCCGTCCAGCCGGGCGCCTGTCCCGTCGGTATCTGTCTTGAAGTACACCACCTCATCGGTGCTGTTGGCCCAGATGCCAGCCATATCGATACGGGTGCGGGTCCGGTAATCGTCTCCGTACTTGCCAATCGTGCTGGGCCGGTTCCAGCCGTTCTTGATGGTGCCGGCAGTGGAAAACGACTTGAGGAATCCCGGCAGTGTTTGCTCGCGGATGACCTTGTCCACCCGCGCGCGTTCGGCGGGGTTGCCCGCCACCGCGGCGCTCACTGCGCGTACCTTGGCCCGGACATCGCCCATGCCCGGATTGATGTCCGGCTCGCTGTCCAGCGCGATGGCGGCCGAGTCGAAGGCTTCCACACCGGGCAGCGTGTCATTGCTGAAAACCGGGGTGGCGGGAATCGGGGCGATCTGCGGCGTGCCGGTCATCCGGATCGTGATCTGTCGCTGCAGGGCGATGGCTTGCTTCTTGTCCGCGCCCAACTCCACTCTCGCCAGCACGCGCGTTGCCTTGCCCGGCAGGTCGATGCGCTTCGCATCCGGTGGCAGTGGCGCGGTGGCGCCTTTCAGGCACATCGCAAAATTGCCGCCGGGATGGCCGGGATAGTTGCGTTCGTTGATGTTGGCGACTGTCTCCCCCCACCCGTTCAGGAACTGGACCGTGTAGTAGCGCCCCTTGATGCGCGGTACGTTGACGACCGCGCAAGTCTTCTCGTCCACCGCGATCCAGGCCTCGCTGTAGGCAACATCCAGGTTCGGATTGGCCCAGGAAACGCCGCCCACATCGCGGTGCAGGATCTGGTTCCACTGGAAACCGTCTTTCTGGAAGTCAAGTTGCTCCTGGCGCAGGACAAGCAGGCGGCCCAGCAGGTAGACGTAGGCATCGTTGACGTCCTGGTCCGGCACCATGCCCGCGGCTGGCTCACCCTTCGGCGCACTGCCGCACCCAGACAGGCCGGCCAGCATGGCGGCGGCCAGCACAACCGCGGCGACGGGACGAGATGAGTGATCCATGACTTACTCCGCTCCAGAAAAGCGACTGATGAAATGCCCGAAGTGTCTGAAGTGTCCTGAGGGGTGCCATTTGCACACCGTACACTTTCGCTGGCCGGTGGGTAAAAGTGAATTAAAAATATTGCGCGAGCGATCTACGTAACTTGGATGCCGAGGCCGTCTGTCCCGCCCGACCGGCGGGGCAAGCCATGGTTGCATGATGCAGCAGCCACAAAAGTGCGATGCCGCACTTAACCGAAATCCGGCCCGATGTCCCGCCGTTACCTCTGCATGAACTATGCTGTACTTGCCTACCCCCGATCTGAAAGGAGCCGCCAATGACCTGGACCACTCCCGCATACATCGATATGCGGTACGGATTCGAAATCACCATGTACATCGCCAACCGCTGACCGGCGGACGGCGGAATCCGCGAAAGCCCGCTGTCCAGCGGGCTTTTTCCTTGGCTCCGGCTGGACAGGCACCAGGCCATGACGACACTTCGGGTACTAGGTTCCGCCGCTGGCGGCGGCTTTCCACAATGGAACTGCAACTGTTGCAACTGCGACGGCCTGCGCCGCGGCACCATCGCCGCCACGGCCCGCACGCAATCCTCCATTGCGCTGACCGAAGATGGCATCCACTGGCTCCTCGTCAACGCCTCGCCGGACGTCCTGGCCCAGATCCGCGCCACCCCGGCCCTGCAGCCAGCCCGCGCGGTGCGCGACACCGGCATCGCCGCCGTATTGCTCATGGACGCGCAGATCGACCACGTCACCGGCCTGCTGATGCTGCGCGAGCACCGCAGCGCCCTGCCCGTCTACGCCACGCCCCCTGTGCTGCGGGACCTGTCCGAAGGTTTCCCGCTGTCCCGCATCCTGTCCCACTACTGCACCCTGGAAACCCATCCGCTGCCGCTGGACGCGAGTGCCTTCACCGTGCCGCCGCTAGCAGGGCTGACCTTGCATGCGATCGCGCTGGACAGCAAGCCGCCGCCCTACTCCCCCAACCGCGCCGCGCCGCAGCGTGGCGACAATATCGGCCTGCGCATCGTCAGCGCCGGTGGCAAGCGCGTGTTCTACGCCCMCGGACTGGGCAGCGTCGAACCGCATGTGCGCGCGGAACTGGCCCGGGCCGACGTGATCCTGGTCGACGGCACCTTCTGGACCGACGATGAAATGCGCCGGCTCGGCCTGTCGTCCAGGCTCGCCAGCGACATGGGCCACCTGGCGCAGTCCGGCCCGCACGGCATGATCGCGGCACTGGACGAAGCGCCGGCAGCGCGCAAGATCCTGATTCATATCAACAACACCAACCCGATCCTGGTGGACGACTCCCCGGAGCGCCGCGAACTGGCGGCGCACGGGATCGAGGTGGCCTACGACGGCATGGAGATCGCCCTGTGACGCCCGCAGCACGCCCCCAACCGGTTTCCCCCGAGGAACGCGCGGCCTTCGAAGCGCGGCTGCGCGGACTCGAATCGCGCTACCACATCCATCACCCCTTCAACCGGCGCATGGCCAGCGGGCAATGCTCGCGCGAGCAGATCCAGGGCTGGGTGGCCAACCGCTTCTACTACCAGGTCAATATCCCGCTCAAGGATGCCGCCATCCTCTCCAACTGCCCCGACCGCGAAACGCGGCGAGAGTGGGTGATACGCATCCTCGACCACGACGGCACCGCCACCGAGCCCGGCGGCATCGAAGCCTGGAGCCGGCTCGGCGAGGCTGTGGGGCTGACGCGCGAGGCACTCTGGTCTCAACGGCTGGTGCTGCCCGGCGTGCGCTTCGCGGTGGATGCATACGTCAACTTCGCCCGGCGCGCTCCCTGGCAGGAGGCCGTGTGCTCCTCGCTCACCGAGATGTTCGCGCCCGCCATCCACAAGGAACGGCTGGCCGGCTGGCCGCAGCACTACCCCTGGATCGAGGCCGAGGGGCTAAGCTATTTCCGTACGCGCATTCCGCTGGCGCAGCGCGATGTCGATCACGGCCTGCGGGTCACACTGGACTATTTCCGCACACCGGCCGAACAGCAGCGCGCCACGGAAATCCTGCAGTTCAAGCTCGACATCCTGTGGTCGATGCTGGATGCCATCGAAAAGGCCTATCCCGTATGAACGCCCCCGCCACGCCCGTCACCCCCGAGACCGCTCCCGCCATGCCACGGCTCGACACGCTCTATCGCCTGCAATGGGAAGAGGCCCAAAAGGCATGGGTGCTGCTCTATCCTGAAGGCATGGTCAAGCTGAACGACAGCGCCGCCGCCATCCTGCAGCGCTGCGACGGCGCCCATACGCTCGACATGCTGATCGACGAACTGCAGACGTCCTTCGGCGTGCAGGGCATTGCCCCCGAGGTGCGCACCTTTGTCGAACATGCCTGCGAACGCGGCTGGCTCGTCTGAACCGGGTCCGCCGCTGTGGCTGCTGGCGGAGCTGACCTACCGCTGTCCGCTGCACTGCGCCTACTGCTCCAACCCGGTCGACTACGTACGCTACGGCCCGGAACTCGACACCGCGCAATGGCGGCGGGTCCTGGAGGAAGCACGCGCGCTCGGCGCCGCCCAGCTTGGTTTCTCGGGCGGCGAGCCGCTGGTGCGCGACGACCTGGAAGAACTGGTCGGCCATGCCCGGCAACTGGGCTTCTACACCAACCTGATCACCTCCGGCGTGGGCCTGACGGACGCGCGCCTGGGCGCGCTGCGCGCGGCCGGGCTCGATCATGTCCAGCTTTCGTTCCAGGACGCCACGCGCGAGATGAACGACTTCCTGTCGGGCACCCGCACCTTCGACCTGAAACAGCGGGTGGCAAAACGGATCAAGGCGCATGGCTACCCGATGGTGCTCAACTGCGTACTGCACCGGCATAACCTGGCCCACGTCGGCACCATCATCGACATGGCGCTGGATATGGGCGCCGAATACCTGGAACTGGCCAATACCCAGTACTACGGCTGGGCCTGGGAGAACCGGCTGGCGCTGATGCCGACCGAAGCGCAATTGCGCGAAGCCGAAGCGGTAGTGGCGTCCTACCGCGCCAGGATCGGCAAGCGTTGCCGCATCCTGTTCGTGGTGCCGGACTATTTCGAGACGCGGCCCAAGAAATGCATGAACGGCTGGGGCTCTGTGTTTCTCGGCATATCGCCTGACGGCGCCGCGCTGCCCTGCCATGCCGCGCGCATGCTGCCCGGCCTCATCCTGCCGAACGTGAGCACGCAATCGCTGCACGACATCTGGTACCACAGCGATGCTTTCCAACGCTATCGCGGCACCGCGTGGATGCCGGAGCCGTGCCGGTCCTGCGGCGAGAAAGAGAACGACCTCGGCGGCTGCCGCTGCCAGGCCTACCTGCTGACGGGCGATGCCAACCGCACCGATCCCGTTTGCGACAAATCTCCGGACCACGCCACCGTGCGCGAAGTCGTCCTGCACGGACGCCTTGCCGCCCACGGCCAGTTGCAGGCCACGGCGCACGAGGCGCCGCTGGTGTTTCGCGCGGACGCGGCGTCCCGCCGCTTCAGCGAATCGGGCCGCTAGCGAGGGGGCGTGACAGGCCGCCTCGCCCTACTCCCCCCTCTCCCCCGTCTCCCCACGACACATCCCGAAACGCCTCCACCAGGTAATCCACCAGCCGGCGCACCTTGAGCGGGAGCTGTTTGCGCGTCGGGTAGACCGCGTACACGCCGAGTTCGCTCGCCCGGTATTCGGGCATCAGTTCGACCAGTGCCCCGCTGCGCAGGTCTTCCTGCAGCATGAAGCTCGGTTGCAGCATGATGCCGCCATGGGCCAGCGCAATGGCGCGGCAGGTGTCGCCGTTGTTGGTGTACACACGGGCGCGCGTGCCCACGCTTACCTTGCCGTCCGGGCCATCGAAATGCCATTCGTCGCGGCCGGACCAGTTGGTGTAGGCGAGCACGCGATGCTTCGCCAGTTCCTGCGGATGCGCTGGCGCGCCGTGCCGCGCCAGATAGGCGGGCGATGCGCAAAGCATCATGCGCGTGCTGGCCAGCTTGCGGCTGATCAGCGCGGAGCTTGGCATGTCGCCGATACGCACCGCGAGGTCGTAGCCTTCATCGACGAGATCCACCACGCGGTCGTTGAGGGTGATGTCCAGGTCGACCTGGGGATACACCTGCATGAATGCGCTCCAGAGCGGCGCGAGATGCATGATGCCGAACGTCAGCGGCACATTGATGCGGATCAGGCCGCTGGGCTCCTGCGTGCGCGAGGTGATCTCGGACTCGGCATCGTCGAGTGCGGCCAGCACCTCCTTGGCGCGCTGATAGAAGATCCGCCCCTCCTCGGTCAGGGACAGCCGGCGGGTGGTGCGCTGTAGCAGGCGCACGCCCAGGCGCTGCTCCAGCGCGTCCACATGGCGCGAGACTGCGGCCTTGGACATGCGCAGGCCTTCCACCGCGCCGATAAAGCTGCCGGCCTCGACTACGGCGGCAAACACACTCATTTCCAGGGCCCGGTCCATGCGCTACGTGTCGGCTTGCGCCTGATTGTCTCGATTACCGGGACTATATATCACGATGAAGGCTATTTATCATCGCCAGTCGAATCAATAGACTGGAAGTTTTCGAGATGGGACTTCCGCCATGTCAGCCGCTACTCCTCTTCCCGTACTGTTCGTCTCCCATGGCGCGCCCACCTTCGCCATCGAGCCGGGCCTTGCCGGCCCGCAACTTGCCGCGCTGGGCCGCGCGCTGCCGGCCGCCGAGGCGGTGCTGGTGGTCTCGCCGCACTGGATGACGCGGGGCGGCGTGCGCGTGACCGCAAGCCCGCTGCCCGAGACCATTCACGATTTCGGCGGCTTTCCGCGCGATTTGTACGCGTTGCGCTATCCCGTGGCCGGACACCCCGCGCTGGCCGCGCGCGCGGCGGAACTGCTTGCGCAGGCCGGCTACCCTGCCAGTCCGGACCCGCAGCGCGGGCTCGATCACGGCGCGTGGGTGCCGCTGCGGCACCTGTATCCCGAGGCGCAGGTGCCGGTGTTCCAGGTATCGCTGCCGCAGCCGCTGGACCCGGCGGGCGCGCTGGCCTTTGGCCGCGCCCTGGCGCCGCTGCGCGGCCAGGGCGTGCTGATCGTCGGCTCCGGCAGCATGACGCACAACCTCTACGAGTTCCGCGGCCACGGCGGCGGCGATGCGCCCTATGTGGCGCAATTCACCCAATGGGTGCGCGAGGCCACGCGCAACGCCATGCGCGATGGCGATGTCCAACCGCTGATCGACTACCGGCGGCTGGCGCCGCACGCCGAGCGCGCCCATCCGACCGACGAGCATTTCCTGCCGCTGCTGGTGGCCATCGGCGCGGCGGCGGCGGGCGAACCGCTGCAGGTGATCGACGGCGGCATTACGTACGGCATCCTGTCGATGGAATCTTATGTGATCGGCCAATACCGGCACGACCAACCCGTGGCGGCCTGACCGGTGCCACGCTCCTTCAAGGCAAGCGTTACCAGACCCGAGATGACATGAACACCACCAGCAACGACATCAGCCCACTGACCCAGGACGCCGCAACGGGCCTGCGCTATCGCCTGCGCAACGCGGTGCCGGACACGACGCCGGCAGCGCGGCTGCTCCTTCTGCACGGCGTGGGCAGCAACGAGACCAGCCTCGCGGCGGTGGCCACGCGTATCGATCCGCGTGTCCAGGTGGTACTGGTGCAAGGCCCGCTGACCTTTGCGCCGGACCAGTATGGTTTCTTCGAGGTCAGCTTCCATGGCGGCGCGCCCGCCATCAACGCCGCCCAGGCGGAGCGCAGCCGCCAGCAACTGATTGCGCTGGTGCGCGCGCTGCGCGCGCAGGATGGCGCCCTGCCCGCGCGCACGGTGATCGCCGGCTTCAGCCAGGGGGGCATCCTCAGCGCCAGTGTCGGCCTGAGCGCGCCGACCGACGTCGCCGGCTTTGCCGTGCTCAGCGGCCGCATCCTGCCGGAAATCGAGCCGCATCTCGCACCGCGCGAGGCGCTTGCCGGGCTATCGGCCTTCATCGCCCACGGCGAGTTCGACAACAAACTGCCGGTTGGCTGGGCGGAACGCGCTGACCAGTGGCTGGATGCGCTGGGCGTTGCGCACCAGACCCGGCGCTACCCGATCGGCCACGAACTGAATGCGGATGTCGTTGCCGATTTCCGGCAATGGCTCGCCGGCGTGCTGTTTCCTGGCTGACCAGCATCCTGAGCGACACTACGCCCCCGGCGCAACCCCAATTTCATTGGCATGTACAAAAAAGGCACCGCAGTAGAGATCCAGTTTTCCCCTGACCGCCTGAATGACGGCGCGGGCGATCCGTATTGGATCGACCTGACGGCGGAAGAGACGCAACAGCTCCTTGCGCTGCTGCAGGCCCGCGTGGCCGCCGGCGGGCAAGGCACGTCGGCGCCGCTTGTCTTCAGCCTGGACGAGCCGGCGCAGGCGGATAAAACCGGGCCAGATGACACAGCAAGGCCCATTGAGGCTGCCTCGGCCACTGCCGTCGCCGGCGAATTCAAGCAATGGGTATGCATCATCTGCGGCTGGGTCTATGACGAGGCCGCCGGCCTGCCTGAAGAAGGCATCGCGCCCGGCACCCGCTGGGAGGACATCCCCGCCGGCTGGCGCTGCCCGCTGTGCGACGTGGGCAAGGAGGACTTTGCGATGGTCGAATTCTAAGCGGCGCCTTCCGCGCAGGCCTTGGCAATCTGGTTGTGCCCGCAACCATTTTGGTATATCTTGAACTGGTTGCGCACACAACCAGGAGACAAGACATGTACCAGCGCGAAGTCCACGCCGCATCCATGCCGGTGCTGAACCCCGATGGCACGGATGCGCCGCGGCAGGTCGTCATTGCCGGCGGCGGCCCGGTCGGGCTGGCGGTTGCGCTGGCTCTGGCCCGCCACGGCATCCCCAGCGTGGTGCTGGAGGCCGACGACGGCACCTGCGAAGGCAGCCGGGCCATCTGCATTTCCCGGCGCTCGCTCGAAATCCTCGATGCGCTCGGCGTTGTCGCGCCGGTCCTCGGCAAAGGGCTCGCGTGGGCCGGCGGCCGCAGCTACTACCGCAACGAGGAAGTGCTGCACTTCACCATGCCGCACGAGGCCGGGCAGGCTTTCCCGCCGATGGTGAATATCCAGCAGTACTACATCGAGCAATACCTGCTGAACGCCATCGCGCGCTACCCCGGACTGATCGAAGTGCGCTGGCAGAACCGCGTCACCGGCGTCGCGCAGGACGCCGGCGGCGTGACGCTGGCGGTGGCAGCGGGCGACACCGCCTACACCGTGCGCGCGGACTGGCTGGTGGCCGCCGATGGTGGCCGCAGCGCCGTGCGCGATGCGCTGGGGCTGTCGCTGCGCGGCATGCAGTATGAGGGGCGCTACGTGATCGTGGATATCGCCATCGACGCGCCGCGCGAGGTCGAGCGGCTGGCGTGGTTCGATCCGCCGTCCAACCCCGGCTCCACCATCCTGCTGCACCAGCAGCCGGACAAGGTCTGGCGCATCGATTACCAGGTCGGCGAACACGAGGATGCGGAGCAGGCGGTCAAGCCGGAAAACGTGCTGCCGCGCGTGGCCAGCCACCTGGCGATGATGGGCGTCACCGCGCCGTGGGAGCCGCTGTGGATATCGATCTACAACGCGAAGTGCCTGACGCTGGACGACTACGTGCACGGCCGCACGCTCTTTGCCGGCGATGCCGCGCACCTGGTGCCCATCTTCGGCGTGCGCGGCCTGAACAGCGGCTTCGACGACGCCTTCAACCTGGCCTGGAAGCTTGCGCTAGCCGTGCGCGGCAAGGCCTCGCACGGCCTGCTGCCGTCCTATTCCAGCGAGCGCGTGGCCGCCGCGCGCGAGAACATGCGTTTTGGCGCCAAAAGCACAGAGTTCATGGCCCCGCCCTCGCCCGCTTTCACCCTGATGCGCGAAGCGGTACTGGGGCTGTCCGCCAGGCATGCGGAACTGCGCTCGCTGATCAACCCGCGCCAGACGAGCCCCGCCACCTTTGCCGACTCGCCCATCGCCGCGGCGGATGACCCGGCCTTCGCCACCGGGCCAGCGCCGGGCGCCGCGCTGCCGGACATGCCGGTGCTCGACGCGCAGGGCATGCCGGCTTCGCTGCTCCACTGCCTCGGCACGGGCTTCACCGCCTTCTGCTTTGCCGGCGCCGGCCAGGATCCGGACGCCGTCGTGCCAGGGTTGCGCGAGCTATGCGCGGATGGCCTGGAACTGGACTGCCGCCTGATTGCCGGCGCGGCACCGGCGGCCGGCAGGCTGGCCGATCCGGACGATGCCGTGCGGCGCGCGCTGGACGCCACCGACGGCACGCTGTACCTGGTCCGCCCCGATGGCTATGTGAGTGGGCGCTGGAAGCATGCCCGCGCCAGCGATGTGCGGGATGCCATCGCCCTGGCCATGCGAATCGACTGAAGAAGATTGAACACGATTCAAGACGATTGAAGCGGAAAGACGGAGGACCGTATGCAAACCACCATGACCCCGACCGAACTCGATGAAATCTACACGGCGATGTGCTACCGCATGACAGCACTCGGCGAGCGCGATGCTTCCCTCTACCTGGCCCGGGTCGCACTGTTGGCGCTCAGCCGCCATGCTGGCTTCGCGGATGCCTCGCAACTGCTGCGGGAGGTCTCGGATAGCTTCGGCGGGCACAGCGGCGCTCTCCCCGAATGACGACGATGCAGGCATACTGCCCGCCTTGCCCTACCCGGCCCTGCTAACCATGACCAGCCCCAAGCCGTCGCTTTCCGACTTCGCCACCTATCGGCTGCACCGCATCGTCAAGCAGTTCGACCGCGGTATCGCGCGGGCATACACAGACGAACTGGGCCTGTCGCTGAGCGAGGCGCGGACGCTCGCCGCCATCGGCGAATTCGGCCCCTTCCTGGTGATCGATCTCGCGCGCTTCGCCAACCTGGACAAGAGCCAGGCCAGCCGCGCGGCCGATCACCTTATCAGGCAGGGACTGGTAAAGCGCGAACCGTCTCCGACCGACGGCCGCGCGGTGCTGATCTCCTTGTCCGCGACCGGCAAGCCGCTGTACGAGAAGATCATGCGGGTGGCTTCCGGCCGGCACGAAACGTTGATGTCCGCCCTCACCGCCCAGGAACGCGCCGTGATGGAGCGCGCCCTGGGCAAGCTGCTCGCGCAGGTCGAGACAATGTTGTGAAGACGGGGCGTCCCTTCTTCCACGGGACGCACTTCCGCCGCATGTGGGCTAGCGCACAGGCCGGCGCAAGGCGCCAGCATAAGCTCGTCGCGCGGCCCGTTCGAGGCGATCCCGTCCCCCGGTCCTTGTGCATGGGACGTGGGTCGGGTGACGAATGATTGCAGTCCGGATCTGCGTTGTCCCCGGTTCGCGCCAGCGCACCGGGCGTGGCTTGCGCCATTCGTCAACCTTGATCGAGGACAGACTCCATGACGCTCTACCTGCTCTCGCTGTTCATCGGCATCGTGGCCGGCCTGCGCGCCATGACGGCGCCCGCTGCCGTCAGTTGGGCGGCCGGCCTTGGCTTGCTGGATCTGTCAGGCAACTGGCTGGCCTTCATGGGTTACCGGTTCACGCCCTGGATCCTCAGCGTGCTGGCGCTGGCCGAGCTTGTCACCGACAAGCTGCCCGCCACGCCGAGCCGCAAGGTGCCGCAGCAGTTCGGCGCACGCATTCTCACGGGCGCCCTCGCCGGCGCGGCGATCGGGGCGGGCGGCGGCATGCTGGCGGGCGGTGCCATCCTTGGCGCCATTGGCGCCGTGATCGGCACGCTCGGCGGCGCGGCCATTCGCGCGCGCCTTGCGGCAGCGTTTGGCCGGGACCGGCCGGCAGCGTTGATCGAGGACCTGGTTGCCATGACCGGCGCCGTGCTGGTGGTCCTTTCGCTGGCCTAGCCGGCAGCGGCGGCGGGCCAGCGGACTACAAGGAATCAACCAGGCTTCTGATGACTTCCGCCAGCCGCGCGGCACGCGCACGCCCCTTCTGGTCCAGGTCCAGCGCGCCGCCCGCGGCCAGTGCCTGCAGCCCGAACGAAGCGTCGGTCATGTCGCGCCACGACGGGTGATCGGCGTGCATGGTCTCGAGCGCCTGCGCGCCCGCCACCAGGCGGTTCCGGTCCGGCTGCAGGCCGGCGGCCAGGTCTTCCAGTACCGCGGCTGCATCAAGCAGACCCTTTCGGTTCATATCGGCGTCTCCCCCAGTATCTGTCTGGTTTCGCCCCACCCGGCGCCTATCGCACGTCGGGCATGTATTGCATCTCAGGCGGGCCGAAACGGCTTGCAGCACCGCAAACAGTGCGCGCTGCTTCTCACCCCCTCGGCGGACACAGCGGCAGATCAGCGGGCGGGGTGATGCCAGCATCTTAATGGCCGGCGCCGTTCCAAGGCTGCCGCGGCACCTCCGTATCTACCCGCGTATCGGTAGCGCCCTTTTCCTGTCTCGCTTTCCCTCGGTGGCATAGCCGGGCGATGCCGCTACACTATCGCCTGAACCCAGCCAGTCAATCAGGAACCCGCCCCACATGAGCGAACAAGAACAGAGCGGAAGCACCCCCCCTTTGCGATCCCGATCCACCTCCCTGCGCCACGCGGCAAGCATCCTGGTCGTGCGCGATGGCGCGGCCGGCATGGAAGTGCTGCTGGTGCGGCGCCCCGAGCGCAACGACGACCGCAGCAGCGGCGCTTTTGTCTTTCCCGGCGGCACGCTCGATCCCCAGGACAGGGCTTTGCATGATGTCTGCGCCGGCCTGGACGACGCCGCGGCAAGCCAGCGCCTCAAGCTGCCGGACGGAGGCCTCGATTTCTACCTGGCGGCCGTGCGCGAGTGCTTCGAGGAAGCCGGCCTGCTATTTGCCAGCGATGCCGGTGGCCAGCTGATCGCGCTGGATACCCTCGACGCGGCGCAGCATGACTGGCTGCGGCAGTCTGCCCGGCATGGCGGCCCGGGCATGGCGCAGCTGTGCGAGCGCCTGAATGTGCGCCTGGCGGTGGACCGCCTGGCCTACCACAGCCATTGGCTGACGCCGCCCGGCCTGCCCAAGCGCTTCGACACGCGCTTCTTCGTCGCCGTGGCGCCCCCAGGGCAGACCGCCGCGCACGATGGCGACGAGGCCATGGAGCATATCTGGGTGCGCCCCGGCGATGCCATCGACCCGGCAAGCGGTATCAAGACCGTGCCCGTCACGCGGCGCACGCTCGCGTCCATTGCTCGTTTCGACACCGCGCAAGCGTGCTTTGACCATGCCGCGCAGTTGCGCGACATCGCGCGCATCATGCCTCGCCTGGCCCAAGGCAGCGGCGGCCCGCGCCCCGTCTTGCCGAGCGAGGCAGCCTATGCGGAGATCGAGCGCATCGACCCGCACGGCGAAGGACATGCACGCTACGAACTGGCGCCAGGTGTCGCTGTGCGCCTGTCCGAGCGCGTCTGGCGCGTCACCGCCAACAATGGCAGCGTCATGACCGGGCCCGGCACCAACACCTACTTTGTGGGCGATCCCGCGCGCAACGAGTGGGCGGTGATCGATCCGGGCCCCGACGATGAAGCCCATGTAGCCGCCGTGCTGGCAGCCGCGCCCGGGCCAATCCGCTGGATCCTCGCCACCCACACGCACATCGACCACTCGCCGGCGACGCCCCGGCTGAAGGCCGCCACCGGCGCCCCGGTGCTGGGCCGGCCCGCCCCGCCGACGTCGCGGCAGGACCAGACGTTCCAGCCCGGGCGCATCCTGGAGCACGGTGAGCGCCTGTCGCTGGGCAATGGCTGCACGCTGCGGGTGATCCACACGCCGGGGCACGCGTCCAACCACCTGTGCTTCCTGCTCGAAGAAGAAAAGACCTTGTTCACCGGCGATCACGTAATGCAGGGCTCCACCGTCGTGATCAATCCGCCCGACGGCGATATGCACGCTTACCTGGCCTCGCTGGCAGCCTTGCAGAATGAGGACCTGGAATGGCTCGCCCCTGGCCACGGCTTCCTGATGCCCAGGCCCGCCGATGCCATCCGTACCCTGATCCGTCACCGCATGCAGCGCGAAGCCAAAGTGCTCAACGCGCTGCGCGACCTGGGGGAAACCGATATCGACACCCTGCTCCTGCGGGTCTACGACGATGTGCCCGAACGCATGCTGCCAGTGGCAAAGCGCTCGCTGCTGGCGCACCTGCTCAAGCTGGCGCGGGACGGCCGCGCGCAGGAGTCAGGCGAGCATTGGAAGGTAGTGGCGGACGCGCCGGGCTGATGCGGCGGCGGATCTCCGGGCGGATCATCGGTTGCATCGCCCAAACAAAAAGCCGACCTCGAAGGGTCGGCTTTTTCATGTGCCGGCGTGCTTACTCGGACACCGAGGCCATCAACAGATCCGCCGCTGACTCCAGCCGTTCGGGCGCACCGAACAAGCGCGCAACGATCAAGCCGTTTTGCAGCGCACCGTAGATCACCTGCGCCAGCGCACGGGGCGTCACCGGGTAGACTTTGCCGTACTCGCTCTGGGCGCGTTAGATCAGGCCCATCAGCCAGTTTTCGTTCATGCGATAGAACTGCTTGAGCTCGGTATGGACCGACTCCGGCAGGCATAGCGTCTCGGTGGACAACATGCCTGCCAGGCAGATCTGGTCGCCGCAGGCCGCGGTGCGCAGGAAATTGAGGTAACCCTCCGCCTGCTCGCGCGGTGAAAGCGACGAATCCACACTACGCAGCCGCTCCGAGATGCGGGCGCTGTATTCCTTTACCGCCTCCAGCACAAGGTCGTCCTTGGCGGGGAAGTAATAGTGGATGCTCGAAGTCTTGACCCCGACCAGATCGGCCAGATCGCGGTAACTGAAACCATTGAAACCGCGCCGGCGGATCAGCACCAGCGTGTGTTCGAGCAGTTGTTCGCGTACGGATTGCGTTTTCATAGCGAGATCTTATCTATCTATTGATAGATCCTCAAGCCAAATTCGTGTGCATTCGCACAAGTTGCTCAACGCTCACTCAAGCCGGCAGCACTTGCGCCACTACCGTGATCAGAGAGCCGCTGGCCACGCAGAGGACCACCCAGCCAGCCAGGATCAGGAAGCTGTCCCGTAGGTTCATGATGCACTCCCATTCAAATGTCTAACCTTGTTTCATTCCCTGCCCCGGTCGCCGTTCAGGCGGTGGAACCGGTGCGAACCGGCTCCTCGCCCTGGCGATCCCGTTCCCGCGCTTGCCTGCGCTCAGACATTGGCGCCATCGGTGAACACATCGAACTTGCCGGCACGGGCGCCGTCGGTATAGGCATCCACGCTGCGGGCCGGCGAAGCCGACACGCCGGTGCGATCCAGGCCAGCGACGATGCGGGCGCCGTCGGTGTATGGGTCGGCCTTGCCGACACGAGCGCCTTCGGTGAACGGGTCGAACTTGCCGCTACGGGCGCCATCGGTATAGGCATCCACGCTGC
This sequence comes from Cupriavidus sp. 01L45, assembly GCF_056399885.1. NCBI lineage: Bacteria > Pseudomonadati > Pseudomonadota > Betaproteobacteria > Burkholderiales > Burkholderiaceae > Cupriavidus > Cupriavidus sp. 01L45. The sequence continues at coordinate 43,624 of NZ_JBFTSG010000068.1, forward strand.
GGGCCGGCGAAGCCGACACACTGGTGCGGTCCAGGCCGGCGACGATACGGGCGCCGTCGGTGTACGGATCAGCCTTGCCGACTCGGGCACCTTCGGTGAACGGGTCGAACTTGCCGCTGCGGGCGCCATCGGTATAGGCATCCACGCTGCGGGCCGCGGAAGCCGACACACCGGTGCGGTCCAGGCCGGCGACGATRCGGGCGCCGTCGGTGTACGGGTCAGCCTTGCCWACGCGGGCGCCGTCGGTGAACGGGTCGGCCTTGCCGCTACGCGCGCCGTCGGTGAACGCGTCGGGCGTGGCGCTGCGGAACACATAGCCGTACTTGTCGCCGGCGAAGCTGCTGTCCTTCGGGCCCGAGGCCTGCGCGGTGCCGGCAACGAAGGCGGCGGCAAGGGCGGCGGCGGTGATCAGGGTCTTGGCGAAGAGGTTCGAGGTCATGATGTTCTCCATTCACTTTGAGGATCCGCGCTGGGGCGGAATCGAATCGGTACGCTTTGGAAGCCTTCGTTCTTTCTGGTAGTTATCTACTAGTAGATAGACTGGTTGGCCCAAAAAAACGGGGATTCCCCGGGTGTTGCGCTGGATCCTCTTTCCTGCTTCAGCTTTCTTGCTGGGGCGGAGCAGTGGCTTCCATGTCCTGAATATTATCTACTGGTAGATAG
>NZ_JBFTSG010000069.1:0-42786 GCF_056399885.1 Cupriavidus sp. 01L45
CAAGCCTCGGGCTGGCGCCGCTGATCGTGAAGGAAATCTTCCACATCATCAACGACCTGCGCAAGACCGGTGTGGCGACACTGCTGATCGAGCAGAACGCACGCGCGGCGCTGCAGGTGGCGGACTATGGGTATGTGATCGAGACGGGGACATGGCGATGGAGGTGGCCTGACGACGCAAATGCCGACAACACGAGTTTGCCAATGACTATCTGGACCGTACCCGACTGGACCACCTACGCAAATGAGAAGGCGCACGGCACATTGAATGCCGCGCTGGGAATCGAACAGACCGAACTGGGGCCCGACTACGTGAAGGCGCGCATGCCGGTGGATCACCGGACCTTCCAGCCGGCAGGAGTTCTGCATGGCGGCGCGTCCGTGGTGCTCGCGGAAACGCTGGCGTCATGGGCCGGGAGCTTTGCGGTGGACCGCAACCGCTTTCACTGCGTGGGGCAGGAGATCAATGCGAACCACGTCAGGCCGGTCAGCGCCGGCTTTGTGGAGGCTGTGGCGATGCCCGAGGCTCTCGGCCGGAGATCTCATGTATGGAGCGTCCGCTTCTACGATGCGCAACGCAAGCTGGCCTGCGTGTCACGCGTCACGCCCGCGGTACTGGAGCGGCCGTCTGAATACCAAGCGCGACGGCCTGCCCAGGGCACGGGGCGGCGCGGGATCGCCGGGTGCGCTCAATGCAAGCGCGTCCCCGCCGCCAGCAGCCGCTCCAGACCCTGCGCCAGCGTCATCCCCAGCGCCCGTCCCCAACCGTGGATGTCGAGCACGTGCCGGCGATAGACGGCATGGTGGAGCAGGGCGGCGAGCCTGCCCTCGATATGCCAGCCGTTGTCCTTGCCTGGCGTAGCGCTCAGGTTGGCGATGGCACTGCTGCCCGCCAGGGAGACCAGGGAACCATAGTCGCGATACCTGAACCCCGGCGGCTGCTTGCCTGCCAGGCGCCGTGGCAAGGCCTCCGAGAGATATAGCGCTTGCTGGTAAGCAACCTGCGCGCGGGTCGGGAGTTCCGCATCGAGGTCCTGCGGCCGGCAGCTGGCGCAGTCGCCGATGGCGTAGATATGCTCGTCATCGATGCTTTGCAGTGTCGGCAACACGCGAATCTGCCCTTTGGCATTCACCGGAAGCTGGAAGGTGCCCAGCAGGGCAGGCGCCGTGATGCCGGCCGCCCACACCACCACATCCGCCTGCATCGGCGCCTGGCCGGCAATGGTCAGGCCGTTTTCGCTGACGGACGTCACCCGTGCGCTGCATTGGACGCCGATATGCAGGCGCGCAAGCTGCTCGCCGACGCGCGCCGCGAGCCGGGCGCCCATGCCAGGGACGACCGCGGCGGACGCTTCAATGACGCAAATATCCACGCCGGTCACCGGGTCCAGCCGGTGTATGCCATAGCGATTCAGCACGCTAGAGGTCCGGCGCAACTGCGCGGCGAGCTGCACGCCGGTCGCACCTGCGCCGACGATGGCCACGCGGACCTTTGCCGGCGATGCCTGCCGCTCGACATCGGCCTGGGCAGTCCTGCGGCGCAGGGCGGTGAACACGCGGTCCCGCACCTGTTCCGCGCTGGCGACGCTGTCCAGCGTCAAGGCGTGCTCGCGCGCACCGGGCACGCCAAAGTACTGGGTGACACCGCCGACGGCAAGAACCAGCTTGTCGTAAGCAATGGACCGGACCTGGTCGCCTTCGCCGTGGCATGTGCCGGCAATCGCCACGGAGACGGTCCGGTTGATGCGATCCGCCGCGAGCAGCTCGCCTTGCACAAAGCGAAAATGATGGCGCTCGGCCTGCAAGGCGAACGAAGTATGGTGAACGACGGGCTCGATCCGGCCCGCGGCCACTTCATGGAGCAGAGGCTTCCACAGATGCGTGGGGCTGCGATCGATCAGGATGATCTCGGCGAGACCGCGCCTGCCAAGGCGCCGGCCCAGGCGAGTGGCCACCTGCAGGCCCGCGGCGCCGCCGCCGACGATAACGATTCTTCTCATGGGAACCTCCGCGATGTGTGTCTGATGCGTGGGTGGCGCCACGGTGGGCGCATCAGTTCGTCACAGGCTCGGCCATGGCGCGGCTTGCGCTGTGGCCACGATGCTGGCCGGCCACGATCGACTCCAGTACGTGGAAGTCCGGCCAGGCCGCCTGCGCTGTGCCCGAAAGCGTTACCGATACATCCGCATGGCGCGGCGTATCGCTGCCCTGCGGCAGTACAGCGGCTGTATGCATGCCGATGCCGCTTGCGGCGCGCAGGCTGCCTTGCGTGGCGCCAACCAGCAAGGCCCGGTGCGCCGGCGCCTCGGCGGTGCGCAGCACCAGGCGGTAGAGATCGGCCTCGGTCTCGCGGGCGGATAGCGCGTCCGCCGTGGCGACCACGGCAAAGCGATCGGTCCAGTCCGGCCCGATGGCGCCATCGAGCAATGCGCACAGCATGCGCGACGAGACCGGGGCGGCCAGCGCCAGGCGCGCACCGCCTGACTCGGCGCTGCGCATGAGTGCCAGGGCCTGGGGGCGGACGGGGATCGCCTGCTGGCCGCAAGCCGTGACGAAAGCGTCTTCGTGCGCGCGGAGAGTGCCGCGTTCCCGCGGTGCCAGATCGATGCCGGCCCGGCGCAGTTCGTCAGTCCGGATAAGCACATCGTCCAGGGTAAGCACCAGCAATTCAAGCGACATTCTCCGTCTCCATTAGCACCGCGTTGCGACACGCGGAGGTGATTGCGTTTCCGATCCAGGCACTATAAGGTAGGCCCTTCATATTGAAAAATTGGTTTATAAAACCGACTGATAGGTTTTCTACTATGAATCGCACCACCACCTTCCGCCAGCTGAACGCCATCGATGCGATCGCCCGCCTGGGCGGTGTTTCCCGCGCGGCGGAGGAGCTGCATATCACCCAGCCAACGGTGTCGCTGCAACTGAAGCTGCTGGAGGAAGCGATCGGGGCGCCACTGGTGCAGCGCGCGGGCAGGGGCACGCAGCTCACGCCGGCGGGCGAGGTGATGGCGGGCTACGCCGGGCAGATCCTGCGGCTCTGGCGCGATGCCACCGAAGAAGTCGCGGCGCTCAAGGGCAACCTGGCGGGAACGCTCCGGGTCGGTGCCATCACGACGGCGGAGTATTTGCTGCCGTCGATGCTGGTGGCATTCACGGCGGACCGGCCGGAGGTCAAGATCAAGCTTCACGTGGGCAACCGCGAGGAGATTGTCCGGATGCTGGCCATGCATGAGATCGATCTGGCCATCATTGGCCGGCCACCCACGGATATGCGCACCCAGGCGACGTCGTTCGCCAAGCACCCCATGGCGTTTATCGCGGCGCCGGACCATCCATTGATGACGCGCCGCCATCTGACGCTGCAAGACCTGGTGGAGGCGAACCTGCTGGTGCGCGAGCGCGGCTCGGGCACGCGCAATACCGTGGAGCGGCTGTTCAGGGAGGCTGGCCTGCGGCTGCCGCTGGGTTCCGAGCTGTCCAGCAACGCGGCGATCAAGCGGATGGTGTCCGCCGGGCTGGGCGTGGCGTTTCTCTCGCTGCACGCCTGCACCCTGGAGTTCCAGGCCGGGCTGATCGGGCTGCTGCCGCTGCAGGGCAATCCCATCGAGCGCGACTGGTACGTGCTGAACTTGCCGGGCGTGCGCCTGCCGCGCGTGGCGGTGGCCTTCCGTGCCTATCTGGTGGAGCAGGGCCAGGCGGAAATCAACCGGCAGCTGGAGTCCTTCGACGTGATATTGCGCCGGCTGCATGCCCGTGCGCGGCGTTTGCGCAAGGCAAAGCCCGACGCGGCGGAGCATTCATGAAGACGAGGCCGGATCGCTGGGAGGCGTTCGTCCCCGGTTGCCCGGCCGTCCGGTTCTAGCTGAGGGCCGTATCGCCGCTGGCCTGCGCCCATTCCCGGAACCTGGCATCGCGCGCCAGCAGCCTGCGCGCGGTGTTGTAGTCCGGCGGATCCACCCGCGTGCCTCCGGCGGGTTTGCCGTCACGGGCCGCCTCGTATCTGCCGATCATGTCCTGCGCTTGCGCGACCTGCTGCGCGGAGGGCGTGAAGGCCGCGTGGATGGCGGCGACCTGATGCGGATACACCGTGCATTTCGCTTTCAGTCCGATCCGGCGTGCCCAGGCCAGGTCGGCCGCCAGCGCCGTTGCGTCCTGGTAATTGAACGGGCAGTCGACCGGCACGCAGCCCGCCGCGATGCATTCGACCAGGAAGCGCGCGCGCACAGGGTGCAGCTCGATGCCATCCGGCCCGCGCACCGCGTCCAGATCCGCGCTCAGGTCTTCGGCCGCCAGCAGGCAGGCACTGACGCGCGTACTGGCCGACAGGATGGCGGCGGTGGCGACGATGCCGCGCGCGGACTCCAGCGTCGGCACGATTTCGGTTTGCCGGGGCGCCAGGCCGAACTCGCGCTCCAGCGCGGTGATTTGCTGGTCGAGCGCCTGGATTTGCGCGGCCGTTTCGGTGTGCGGCAGGAAGATGGCCGCGGGCGCGCCCGGCATGACGCCGCGAAGATCGTCCAGTCCGTCGCCATCCAGCTTGTTGATGCGCACGGCGCCGACAATGCCGCGCGCCCGGCATTCAGCCATCAGCGTGACAATCCGCGCGCGCGCGGCGGGGCGGTCTGCGGGACTGGTGAACTCTTCCAGGTCGGCGACGATGACATCCGGGCCGCTTTCAAGCGCCGCCTGCTGGCGGACGGTGTCCAGTCCTGGCGCGAACATCCAGCTGCGCCGGAGCGCTGGCGGGCGTCTTGAGGCGTGTCGGGGCTGCGTGTTCATCGCATATCTCTCATAGGGGGCCAGTGAGGCAAGGCAATCGATCCGGCTGGCGTCCGGCGCCCTGGAACAGCACCGAGGCAACCGGCTCGCCCGCTTGCAGGCGGGCGAGGATGGCCGGCTCGGCCTCGTCGGAAGCCAGCGCCCGGGCAATGACGCCAGCCGCGGCATCCGCCGACAGGAACAGCACGCCGTTGTCGTCGGCCAGCACGATGTCCCCCGGATTGACGGTGACGCCGCCGCAGATCACCGGCTCGTTGACGGCGCTGCCGCCTTCGTCGATCCGTTTGGTGGTGAGGACGCTGGTGCCGCGTGCAAACACCGGTATCCCCATGGCGCGCAGTTCCAGGATGTCCGTGACCACGCCGTCGACGATGATCCCTTTTGCGCCCGCGCACAAGGCAGCGGTGCCGGTGACGGCGCCGACAGGCGCGTGGGCGTGGTCACCGCAGGCATCGATGACCAGCACATCGCCGGCGGTGAGGCAGGCCAGCGCGCGGTTCACCGCAATGGCGTTGGGCGTGGCCAGCCGCAGCGTGACGGCGCGGCCGGCCACCTTGACGTTGGGGACGAGCGCGCGAATGCCGTGGCTGGCGAAGCCGTCCTCGAGAAAGTGCCCGAGCGTGGGGAAACTCACGCGTTCCAGCTGGCTCAGCAGGGTGGGGTCGATGTTCGTTTGCATGATCGGTATCAGGTATGACGACGTCGTCCCGGGCCGGCAGCAGGCATCAAGGCCGCAACCCGGGACGACGATCTGGCAGTGGCGCGGTATCCGCGGCTCAGGACAGCGAAGCCGTGGCGTTGCCCGCGGCGCTTGCCGCCGGCGCATCCTTGCGCAGGGTTTCTGCCAGCAGCAACAGCGCAACGGCGGAAATCAGCGCGGACCCGATCATGTACCAGGCCACCGACGAACCGCGGCCCGTGGCGGACAGCAGCGCGGTCGTGATGATCGGCGTGGCCGCGCTGCCCAGCAGCCCGGACAGCATGTAGCTGATCGACAGGCCCGAGTAGCGCACCTTGGTGCCGAACAGCTCGGCCAGGAAGGTGGCGATGGGACCGTAGTTTGCCGCGAAGGCGCTCATCATCAGCAGGTAGCCGAGCAGGGCAAAGGCAAACACCTTGGTGTCGAGCAGCCAGAACAGCGGGAAGGCGAGCAGCGCCTCGGCAAGGATCCCGCCGATGATCACCGGCTTGCGGCCGATCTTGTCGGACAGCAGCCCGAACAGCGGCAGCAGCACCACGCACAGCGCGCAGGCGATCAGCGCGATCGACAGCATCTGGTTGCGCGAGAAGCCCAGCGTCTGGGTGCCGTAGGTCAGGCCGAACGCCACGATCAGGTTGAAGGCAGTGCCGGTCGACATCGTCGCGATGCCGCCCAGCAGGACCTGCTTCCAGGATTTGGTCAGCACTTCCGCCAGGGGAATCTTGACCTGCGCGGCACTGGCCTTGACCTTGCTGAACGACGGCGTTTCCGACGTGTTCAGGCGAATATACATGCCCACGCCGACCAGCAATACGCTGGCCAGGAACGGAATGCGCCAGCCCCAGGACAGCAGCGCCTCATTGGACATCACCGCATTGCTGAGCAGGAATGCCAGGTTGGCGATGAGCGTGCCCGCGGGAACGCCGATCTGCACCCACGAGCCGTAGAGGCCGCGCCGGTTGGCCGGTGCATGTTCCACCGCCATCAGTACAGCGCCGCCCCATTCGCCGCCTAGCGCAAGCCCCTGGATGACGCGCAGCGTCAGCAGCAGGATGGGCGCCCAGATGCCGATCGAGCGGTAGTCGGGCAGCAGGCCGATGGCGAACGTGGCCGAGCCCATCATGATGAGCGATACCAGCAGCATGGACTTGCGGCCGACCTTGTCGCCGAAATGCCCGAACAGCGCGGCGCCGACCATGCGGGCGACATAGGCCGATGCAAAGGTGCCGAAGGCGAGCAAGGTCCCGGTCAGGGGATCGAAGGCGGGGAAGAAGACCTTGTTGAAGACCAGGGCCGAAGCCGTGGCGAAGATGAACAGGTCATACCATTCGACTGTTGTGCCGATGACGCTGGCGGCGGCGATCTTCTTCATGTTGCGAGGAGGATGACCGGTTTCCGGCTGGGTAGTGGAGGCGTGGTCAGTGTTCATGAGGCGTTCCTGGATGGCGAGGCGTAGTGCATCTGTGTTCTGGTGGTCAGGCCAATATATCGTAGGCGAGCCCGAATGGCAGTGTAATAGGTAGTTGTTCTAGGTCTGGTGTTCTGGTGGTCAGGCCAATTATGGCAAAAGGCTACGTTCTTTCTCATTCACGCAAGCCGCGTGCCAGCGGAAAGATGCGAATGCGGCACGTCATGTCCGGGTCGATGCGTGGGAATGGTGCGTGCCACTGCCGCTGACGAAGCGGGGGCGGGAACCGGTTTGCACCAGTTGTGTGCGGATGCGCGATGGCAGCCGGCGATGTGGGCGGGGAGGCGGGAGCCGGGACCCGGCCCGCCGGGTGATCTACTCGGCGATTTCCTCTGACAGGCGGGAGACAATTGCCAGCAAGTGGAAGGACATGGCGTGGCGCGCCCGGATCGGGTCCCGGGCCACGATGGCTGTCACGATGCGATCGTGCTCGCCTACCGCAGCGCGCCAGGCCGACGCGCCCACAAAGTGCTTGTCAAGGCGCTTGTACACGGGGCTGGCCTCGCACAAGTCCCAGACATGGGCGACCACCGACGCAAGCGCCGCATTTCCACAGGCCGCGGCAATGGCCTCATGGAAGGCCCGGTCATGGGCGAAATCTCCGGCTTCCGGCGACTGGTCGGGATTCATGCCCCGGTGGGCCTCTTCGATGGCGGCGATCTGCTCCGGCGTCCCGTGCTGGGCCGCCAGGGCAGCGCATTCCGGCTCGAACAGCGTGCGCGTCTCGAGCAGTTCGAACGGGCTGGCTTCCAGGGCCGCGCCAAGGCGGCGGTCGATATCGGCTTCAAGATCGGTTTCGATAGCGGTTCCGATGCCGGGCTCGGCGCCATTGGCTGCGGCAATCCCGTTCTCCTTGGGCTCCAGCACGAAGACGCCGCTGCCGACGCGCACCTCGATGTAGCCGCCGATCTCAAGGGCAATCAACGCCTCGCGCAACGTCGAGCGCGCCACGTTGAGCTGCTCGGCAAGTTCGCGCTCGGCCGGCAGGCGCTCGCCCGGCGCGAATTCCCCGGCGCTGATTTTCTTAGCGATCTGGTCCGCGATCAGGCGGTAGAGGCGCTGCGCTGTAACTGCTTGAAGAGATGACATGGGTAGGCGCCGCTGCAAATTGCAAATTGACTGGTGGTCAGATCAATACCGCAAAACAGGCTCTCAATTCAAGGGTGTAGGCGGGTTTCGCTCTGTCTGCGGATAACCGTGGGCAGTGGTCCGGCCAATATAGTAGCGTATGAGGCGCTTGCATATCGGCCTGGCGAAAAGCGGGGTCTCGGTCCGCCGGCGCCGTTCGGGCTGCCGTCAGGCTCCAGTCTCCTGATGATAAGTATCTTATACGACGCTTATCCGCGAAATGTCTTGTGAAAAACGTAAGCTATTCGCTACTAGTGGCCGGACCACCAGTCAAATAATCGAAATTGCTTGGCATTTTTCTGGCATGAATCATAGAATTGGTCCGGCCACCAGTTGATGCCCAATGATCGCCATGTAAGAAAGCGATCCGGGGAGCGCACGAGACACGGCGGAAAGGGGTCAGGACCCCGCCGCACAAGTAAATCCAAAGGAGGACGCAATGAAGAACGCAGACCTGGTACGCCGCAAGGATGCCGCCACGCCCCGTGGCGTCGGCGTGATGTGCAATTTCTACGCCGAGCGCGCCGAGAACGCGGAGTTGTGGGATGTCGAAGGCCATCGTTATATCGACTTCGCGGCCGGCATTGCCGTGCTCAATACCGGTCACCGTCACCCGCGCCTGATGCAAGCCATGCAGGCGCAGATGGAGCGCTTCACCCACACGGCCTACCAGATCGTGCCTTACGCCAGCTACATCGAGCTGGCCGAGAAGATCAATGCCCGCGCGCCCGGCGCCTTCGCCAAGAAGACCGCCTTCTTTACCACCGGCGCCGAAGCGGTGGAGAACGCCATCAAGATCGCGCGTGCCGCCACCGGGCGCCCCGGCGTGATCGCCTTCGCGGGCGGCTTCCACGGGCGCACCATGATGGGCATGGCCCTGACCGGCAAGGTCGTGCCGTACAAGGTGGGATTCGGCCCGTTCCCGGCCGATGTGTTCCACGCCCCATATCCGAATGCCCTGCATGGCGTGAGCGTGCAGGAGTCGATCAACGCGCTGCAGCAGCTGTTCAAGACGGATATCGATCCGAGGCGCGTTGCCGCCATCATCTTCGAACCGGTCCAGGGGGAGGGCGGCTTCAACGTAGCGCCCGCGGAATTCGTGCGCGCGCTGCGCGGCATCTGCGACGAGCACGGCATCCTGCTGATCGCCGACGAAGTGCAGACCGGATTCGGCCGCACCGGCAAGCTCTTCGCCATGGAGCACTATGACGCGGCGCCGGACCTGACCACCATGGCCAAGAGCCTGGCGGGCGGCATGCCGCTGTCGGCCGTGTGCGGGCGGGCCGAGATCATGGATGCACCAGCCCCCGGCGGCCTGGGTGGCACCTATGCCGGCAATCCGCTGGCGGTGGCGTCGGCGCTGGCGGTACTGGACGTGCTGGAGAGCGAGAAGCTGATCGAGCGAGGCGCGGCGCTGGGCCGCCGGCTACAGGACAAGCTCGAAGGCCTGAAGTCGCGCGTGACGGCGATCGGCGAAGTCCGGGGACTTGGCGCGATGATCGCCGTGGAGTTCCGCAAGGCGGATGGCAGCCCAAACCCGGAGTTCACACGGCAAGTGCAGGACCACGCCCTGGAGAAAGGCCTGCTGCTGCTCACCTGCGGCGTGCATGGCAATGTCATTCGCTTCCTGTTCCCCCTGACCATCCAGGACGCCGTGATGGACGAGGGCCTGGGCATCCTGGAAGCCGCGCTGCTGCAGTGACCGCCAGGCAGCAAGCCAGTCGACATCGAATTCAAGCAAATGAAGGATTGCCGCGGTAGTGCCGCGGCAATCGCGCAACGGAACCCACGACATGAATCATCCCTCGCCCCGTGCCTTGCCGGCGCTGTCAGAGCGCAACGGCGGCCAGATCCTGATCGACCAACTGATTATCCAGGGCGTGAAGCGCGTCTTCCTGGTGCCGGGCGAGAGCTACCTGCCTTGCATCGATGCGCTGTATGACCACCAGGACAAGATCCAGCCCATCGTCTGCCGGCAGGAGAGCGGGGCCGGCTACATGGCGGAAGCGCACGGCAAGCTGACCGGCGAGCCCGGCATCTGCTTCGTCACGCGCGGGCCCGGCGCGACCAATGCCAGCATCGCCGTGCATACCGCCTACCAGGACTCCACGCCCATGATCCTGTTCGTCGGCCAGGTCGGCAACGACTTCTACGAGCGCGAAGCGTTCCAGGAGATCGACTACCGCCGCATGTTCGGCCAGATGACCAAATGGGTGGCGCAGATCGACCGCACCGAGCGCATTCCTGAATTCATTGCGCGCGCCTTCGCGGTGGCGACCAGCGGCCGGCCCGGCCCGGTCGTGCTGGCCCTGCCCGAGGACACGCTGTGGGGCAAGGCCAGCGTGGCCGATGTGCCGCGCTATCGCCGTGCGCATAGCGCGCCGACCCCCGACGCCATGGCCTCGCTCGCGCAGATGCTGGAGCAGGCCGAGCGCCCGTTCCTGCTGGTAGGCGGCTCCGGCTGGACGCCGGCCGCATCCCGGCAGCTGGAAGGCTTTGCTGAGCGCTTCGCGCTGCCGGTCGGGGTGGCCTGGCGGCGCCTGGAATGTTTCGATAACCATCATCCCAATTTTGCCGGGCATGTGGGTTGGGCCATGCCCGACTCCCTGCGCAAGCGCGTGCAGGAAAGCGACCTGCTGATCGCCGTGGGCACGCGCATGGGCGAGGCAACCAGCGAGGGCTATACGGTTGTGGAAAGCCCGCTGCCGAAACAGCGCCTGGTCCATGTGTACCCCGACGCGAACGAACTCGGGCGCGTGTTCCATCCCACGCTGCCGATCGCCGCCGATGTCGTTTCGTTCGCCGCCGCGGTCAGCGCGCTTGCGCCATCTAGCCCCCGTGGCGCGCGCAACGCCGGCCATGAAGCCCATCGGGTCTATCTGTCCGAACAGGAGCCCAAGGCAGCGCCCGGCGCGCTCAACCTCAATGTGGCGGCCTGCCACGTTCGCGACAACGTGCCCGAGGACACCTGCATCACCGTCGGCGCCGGCAACTACGCCTTGTACCCGCACGCCTACTACCGCTTCAAGGGCGTCGGCACGAGCCTGGCGCCGACGGTGGGGTCGATGGGCTACGGCCTGCCCGCCGCCATCGCCGCCAAGCTGGAGAATCCCCAACGCACCGTGATCTGCTATGCGGGCGATGGCTGCTTCCAGATGAACCTGCAGGAACTGGGCGTCGCCATGCAGTACCGGGCGGGCATTGTGGTGCTGGTGTTCAACAACGGCATCTGGGGCACCATCCGCGCCCACCAGGAGCGCGAGTTTCCGGGCCGCACCGTGGCGCTTGGTTTCGATAATCCGGAATTCAGCGAACTGATCCGCGCCTATCGCGGCTACGGCGAGGTTGTCGCCAGCGACGCCGAGTTCGGCCCCGCCTTTGCACGCGCGCTGGCATTCGCCAACAGCCAGCAGCTGCCCGCCTTGCTCGAACTGCGCTATGACGCCGATGGCATCGCGCCGGGCATGACCTTGTCGCAGATCCGGTCGGAAGCCTTCGCCCGGCAGGCCGAGGCCAAGTAAAGCCACGACGGCGCAAGGAGATAAGAGATGACGACACTCGCAATCAATGGCGACCGGCTGTGGAAGTCGCTGATGGATCTCGCCGCGATCGGTGCCACGCCCAAGGGCGGCAACGCGCGCCTGGCGCTGACGGCGCTGGACGGACAAGGCCGCGACCTCGTGACCGGATGGATGCGCGACGCCGGCCTGAGCGTGACGGTGGACAAGCTCGGCAATATCTTTGGCCGCCGGGCAGGGCGCAACAACGGCCTCGCGCCGGTCATGACGGGCAGCCATATCGACACGCAACCCACCGGCGGCAAGTTCGACGGCTGCTATGGCGTGCTGGCGGGGCTGGAAGTCATGCGCACGCTGAACGACCACGGCATCACCACCGAGGCGCCGCTGGAAGTCGCCATCTGGACCAACGAGGAGGGCTCGCGCTTTGTCCCGGTGATGATGGGCTCCGGCGTGTTCGCCGGCGTCTTCCCGCTGGAGACCGCGCTATCGGCCACGGACGTGGCGGGCAAGCGCGTGGCGGATGAACTGGCGGCCATCGGCTACGCCGGCGACACCGAGGTGGGCCGCGAGGTAGGCGCGTATTTCGAGGCCCATATCGAACAGGGGCCGGTGCTGGAAGCCGAAGACAAGGTGATCGGCGTCGTGACCGGGTCGCTGGGTTTGCGCTGGTACGACGTCACCGTGACCGGCATGGAGGCGCATGCCGGCCCCACGCCGATGCCGCTGCGCAAGGATGCGCTCTATGGCGCCACGTTCCTGATGCAGGCCGTGATCCGGATCGCCAACGATTTCGCGCCGCACGGGCGCGGTACGGTGGGCGTGGTCAATGTGCATCCGTCGTCGCGCAATGTCATCCCCGGCGCGGTGAAGTTCACGGTGGATCTGCGCCACCTCGATCCGGCGCGGCTTGCGGAAATGGATGCCCGCTTTCGCGCGGCCTGCGCGGCCGTGGCGGATGGCAGCACCACCGGCGCGGCACTGGATGTGGCGGTGGAGGACGTGCAGTACTTCGCGCCGACGCCGTTCGCCCCCGAACTGATTGGCCACGTGCGCCAGGAAGCCGCCGCGAGGGGCTATACCCACCAGGACATCGTGACGGGCGCCGGCCACGATGCCGTCTATATCGCCGGCATCGCGCCGACAGCGATGATCTTCGTGCCCTGCAAGGACGGCATCAGTCACAACGAAATCGAAGACGCCAAGCCAGAGCACCTGGAAGCAGGGGCCAATGTGCTGCTGGGCGCGATGGTGGCGCAGGCGAACGCCTGAGCGGCCCGGACACAACGAATACAGGAACGCATGATGAGCGATTTGCGAGATCTCGCCTACTGGCGCAAGCAGGCGGAAACGGTGCCCATCCGTACACAGGCCTATATCGGTGGCCGCTGGGCCGACGCCGTCGACGGCGCCACCTTCGAGACCATCAACCCCGCCACCGGCAAGGTGCTGGCCAGCGTCGCGGCTTGCGGTGCCGAAGACGTGGACCGTGCCGTGGCCGCGGCGCGCAAGGCTTTCCAGTCAGGCGTGTGGTCGGACCTGCCGCGCAGCGCCCGCAAGGCCGTGCTGCTCAGGCTGTCGCACCTGATCGACGCGCATCGCGAAGAGCTGGCGTTGCTGGAAACGCTGGACATGGGCAAGCCCATCGCCGAAACGCTGCAATACGATATTCCCGAAGCCGGGCGCACTTACGCGTGGTACGGCGAAGCCATCGACAAGATCTATGACGAGATCGCGCCGACGGCGCCCGGCGTACTGGCCACCATCACGCGCGAACCGCTCGGCGTGGTCGCGGCGGTGGTTCCCTGGAACTATCCGCTGCTGATGGCCAGCTGGAAGGTGGCGCCCGCGCTGGCCGCGGGCAACAGCGTGGTGCTGAAGCCGGCGGAGCAGTCCCCGCTTACCGCGCTGCGGCTGGCGGAGCTCGCCGAGGAGGCCGGCATTCCGGCGGGTGTCTTCAACGTGGTGCCGGGACTTGGCGCCGCCGCGGGCCAGGCGCTGGGCCGCCATCCGGACGTGGACTGCATCGCCTTCACCGGGTCCACCGCGACGGGCAAGCGCTTCATGGAATATTCCGGCCAGTCGAACCTCAAGCGCGTCTGGCTGGAGTGCGGCGGCAAGTCCCCGCACATCGTCTTCGACGACTGCCCGGACCTGGACCGCGCCGCGCAGGCGGCGGCCATCGGCATCTTCAGCAACCAGGGCGAGATCTGCATCGCCGGCTCGCGTCTCTATGTGCAGAGCGGCGTCTACGATGCGTTCCTGGAAAAGCTGGAAGCGCACGCCGCGCGGATGCAGCCGGGCGACCCGCTGGATCCGGCGTCCGCCATGGGCGCCATCGTCGACGGCGYGCAATTGCAGCGGGTGATGTCCTACGTGCGGAGCGGCGAGGACGAAGGCGCAAGGCTGCTTGCCGGCGGCAAGCGCGCGCATTCGGACAGCGGCGGCTTTTACATGCAGCCGACCATCTTCGAATGCCAGACGCAGTCGCTGACCATCGTGCGGGAAGAGATCTTCGGCCCGGTGCTGGCGGTGACCCGCTTCGATACGGAGGAGGAGGCCATCCGCATGGCTAACGATTCCCCCTATGGACTTGGCTCGGGGCTCTGGACATCCAGTCTCTCCCGTGCCCACCGGGTCTCGCGCAAGCTGCAGGCAGGGCTGGTATGGGTCAACTGCTATATGGACAGCGACGTGACGGTACCCTTTGGCGGCGTGAAGCAGTCGGGTTCGGGGCGAGACAAGTCATTGCACGCACTGGACAAGTACACGGACCTGAAGACGACGTGGATCAGCCTGGCATGACAGGGCGGCGCGCGTACCGCAGGCTTCCCCCGCGCTGACCGGGTGCGAGGCCCGGTTCAGATCAGGTCCTCCTGCCGCATGGTGGGGGCGTTGCCGCCGGCCAGGGCCAGCGGTGCTGCGCCACCGCGCGGCGTGCTGCCACCGCCTGCCCCCCGTGCCAGGTTAAGGCCCCGCTCCCGTGCCTTGTAGACGGCTTCTTCCTTCCCGCCCGCCTGCAGGTGCTTGTAGATGGTGCGGGCGTGGGTCTTGACGGTGGGCACGGAGATATTCAGCAAGCGGCCCACGGTCTTGAACGCATGGCCCCGGGCAATCAATACCAGCACATCGTACTGGCGCTGGGTCAGTCCCAGCATCATGGCCTCTGCACCGGGCCGTTCACTGCCAACGGCGGGTTGCGATGCCTGCTTCGCCGCGGGCAGGGCCGGGAACAGTGGCAGCTGGCCAATGCCGGAATGCCTCGCATGACCGGTGGCGATGCGCCGCACAGCCGACTCGATCACGTCGAGCGGCGCCGATTTCGCGAGACAGCCGCAAAAACCCGTCGTGATCCCGCCCTGGGGCAATTCCAGGGGAACGGTATCGGATAGCAACAGCAAGCGCGGTGCCGGCCATATCCTGCGTACCATGCCGAGCCACTGCCAGCCCGTGTCCGGATTGCCGGGCATGCCGAAGACAATCAGGTCAACGTCGCCTCCGGCATGACAAGCGGCGGGGAATTCCGTGGGGTCGATGGCAAGGACATGATCGATGCCCGCAACACGCTGCAACAGCGTGAGCATGGCGATGCGGAGCAACGGATGGCTTTCGACGAGCAGCGCGTTCATGCCTTACCTCCCCGTACAGATGCAATGGAGCAGGCTGAACCCGCAGGCATGGCGCGGCGCCGCCAGCGCGGACCAGCGCTATGGCAGCACCCACCACCTTCGGATTTCGACCCCCATCCTGGCTGTGCCGCCAGGGTGGTTCGGCGTCATGGACGCCCGCCCGGATATTTGATGTTTTTTCTTGTTCCGGGTGATCTTATGTGCGGAATATAACGAAATCAAGAAATTGTTGTTGCGGTAGTGAAACAACAACCTGTCCCGCGGTATCCGTTTCGCGCCGGTGCCGCCTCCTCGCACCGCGTCGCGATCTTGCTGAGGGCGTTGCCCCAGCCGACGCGCAGGTCCGGATTCCCGTACCTGCGGCGGACTCCGGGCTTAGCCTCCGCTCTCCTTTTCCAGCACCTCGCCCAGCGCGTCATCCACCGTTTCCAACATCACGAAACGCAACTGGCTGCGCGCGTCCGCCGGCAGGTCGTCAAGGTCGGGGGCGTTGCGCGCGGGCAGCAGCACGGTCTTGATACCGCCGCGCAGGGCAGCCAGCACCTTCTCCTTGATGCCGCCGACCGGCAGCACGATGCCGCGCAGGCTGATCTCGCCGGTCATGGCGCAGTCGCTGCGCACCGGCCGGCCCATCAGCAGCGAGGCCGTGGCGATGAACATGGCTACGCCGGCGCTGGGCCCATCCTTGGGAACGGCGCCGGCGGGCACGTGGACATGAATGTCGTGCTTGTCGAAGCTGCCGCAATCGATGTGCAGGGACGCGCAGCGCGACTTGACCAGCGTCAGCGCCGCCTGCGCGCTTTCCTTCATCACGTCGCCAAGCTGGCCGGTCAGCAGCAGCCTGCCGCCGCCCGGCGTGCTGCCCGCTTCAATGAAGAGCAGGTCGCCGCCAACCGGGGTCCATGCCAGGCCGGTTGCCACACCAGGCAGGCTGGTACGCAAAGCCGATTCGCTCTCGAAGCGGCGATGCCCCAGGATGGACGGCAGGTCGTCAGGCCCGATGCGCTTGCGGATGGCCGGATCCTCGGCCACCAGCATTGCCACATGGCGCAGGACCGCGCCGATCTGCCGTTCGAGACTGCGCACGCCGGCCTCGCGCGTGTAGTCGCGGATGATGGCGGCCAAGGCCTCCTCGGTCAGTTCGCATTGCGCCGGCGCCAGGCCGCACGCTTCGAGCTGGCGGGGCAGCAGGTAGCGCCGCGCGATCTGCGCCTTCTCGGCCTCTGTGTAGCCGGCCAGTTCCAGCATTTCCATGCGATCGCGCAGGGGGCCCGGGATGCTTTCCAACTGGTTCGCGGTGGCAATGAAGACAATGGCCGACAGGTCGAAGGTCACGCCCAGGTAGTTATCGCGAAAACTCGCGTTCTGGCCGGGATCCAGGATTTCGAGCATGGCGGCTGCCGGATCGCCGTGCACGCCCTGGCCAAGCTTGTCGAGTTCGTCGAGCAGCATCACGCAGTTGCGCGCGCCGGCCTTGCGGATTGCCTGGATGATGTTGCCTGGCATGGCACCGATATAAGTGCGCCGATGGCCGCGCAGTTCCGACTCGTCATGCAGGCCGCCCAGGCTCACCCGCACGAAAGGCCGCTCCATCGCCCGAGCGATGCTCTGACCAAGCGAGGTCTTGCCCACGCCGGGTGGCCCGACGAAGCAAAGGATCGGGCCCTTGCCGTGCGGATTCAGCTTCCTGACGCCGAGATACTCCAGGATGCGGCGCTTGATCTTGTTCAGCCCGTAGTGTTCGTCGTCAAGGATCTGGCGCGCCCGCGCGATATCGATGGGCTTCTCATCGGGAAGGCGCCACGGCATCTCGGTCAGCCATTCAAGGTAGCTGATGCTGATCGAGTACTCGCCGGAGGCTTCCGGCATCCGTTCCAGCCGGGCCAGTTCCTTGCGCGCATGCGATTCGACCTCGGGCGGCATGCCGGCGGCGGCGATCGCTTCGGCCAGCTTGCGGATCTCCTCGTGGCTCTCCGTGTTCTCGCCCAGTTCGTGCTGGATGGTCTTGAGCTGTTCGCGCAGCATCATCTCGCGCTGGCGCTGGTCCAGCCTGCCGCGGGTTTGTTCCGCGATCTCGCGGGACAGGCGCAGCACTTCGATGCGCGCCGCCACGGCATCCGTCACCCGGTCCAGCCGCTTGCACAGCTCAAGCGTTTCGAGGATCTCCTGCTTGCGCTCCAGCGCGATGTCGACCAACCCGGCCAGCGTGTCCGCCAGCAAGCCGGGCGACTCGATCGCCTGCAGGGAACCGGTCAATTCCGCCGGAGTGCCTGGCAGCAGCGCGAACATGTCCGCCGCGCGTTCCTTCAGGACCAGCGCGCGTGCTTCGATGTTCGGGTCGCGCTGCGTGGGTTCGGCAAGCATCTCCACCCTGGCGGCCAGAAAGGGGTAGCCGGTCAGCGGTTCGAGCAGCCGGAAGCGCTGGGCGCCCTGGCAAACCAGGTGGTGGGTCCCATCCGGGCTGGTCACATAGCGCAGCACATTGGCCACGGTACCCATGCCATAGAGCGCATCGAGTTCCGGATCTTCGGCCTGCGGGTCACGCTGGAGCACCAACCCGAGCGGGAGCTGACCCAGTACGGCCGCGCTCACGCCTGCCTTCGCGCGCTCGCGTCCAATTGCCAGCGGGATTGCCAGGCCGGGGAAGAGGACGATATCGCGGACCGGGAGCAGGATGAGTCCATCGGGTGGCAGGGCGGACGCCGTGCCGCCGTCGGCCACTTCGGTAGCTTGCGCAACGCTGCCCTGTTCCACGCTTTGCGCAATCTGCCCACTCTCCCTGGTCAAGGCGGATTCGCCTCCGATATAGGTGCTCATGGTGGTGTCTCCTGCGGGCCTGGCGCGTGTAGCCAGGTCTTCGCGAAAAAATTCGGCAGCGCGCAAAGTCGGCTTCGCGCAGGTCCCGCCTACTCCGATCTCTCGAGGATCAGCACGAGACAGCCATCCACGGATTCGCTCTGCTGCATGCCGTAGCGCCCGGGAGGAAGCTGGATGTGCCGCTCAAAGCGGCCATAGGGAATCTCAAGGCAGTGCACGGTACCGCCGGCGAAGGCGCGGTGCAGCGCGCGTTCGGCACGGATGCTGAGCGTGTTGGCATCCAGCCCGATGTCGATGCACTCTGGCTTCACGCCGGGCAGCGCCACCACGACGGCGATCTGCTTGCCCTGCTCGAAGATTTCCACGGGCGGCTCCCACACCGGGCGCAGGCCAAGCTGGCCGGCCGGGCGAAAGAACTGGCGATGCAAGCGCTCGGCACGCTCGACCGCCTGTAGCGCGGTTTCCCACGTCGTCATGTTGCGGCCGCTTGGCATAGCCGGGCTCCTCGCTCACCCTTGGAACAGGCATGGCTGACGCTTCATCAAATGCCACGGGGGCGGCATTGTCAATTGGCTTTTTGGGGCGAGTTCCGAGGGCGGCCTGCCGGCTGGATCACTATCCGGGCATCGGGTGCAAGCGCCGCAATCCGGCTTGCTTGCAGTGTCCGGAAGCGGCGTCACCCGCTGAGCGGAAACTACGGCCGCTTGTCGCTGGCCGGGCTCGTCGGGCGCTGCGCAGGCAGGCTGTTGATGATGCAGTCCACCGCGCGCGTGTCCGACTTGCCTTGCCCCAGCCCGCCGATGACCGAGTCGCGGTACTGCGCGGGTGTAATGCGGTGGTAGTAGAGGCGCGAGGTCTGGTCGAGCCAGTAGACATAGTCGCTGTCGCCCTGGCTGCCGTCGGTGCGCAGCCAYTCGCTCACATTGTTATTGCCGATCATCAGGTTCGGGCAACGCCGGTTCAGGCTATCCAGGTACGCGTCGAAGCCTTGCGCCTCGATGTTGCGGACCGAGTCCGGCGTGCAGCCGGCTGTCAGCGCTAGCGCTGCCGCCCAACTTGCCAAGGCAATCCTGTGTCCGGCATGGCGGGACCACCGGTTGGCGCACTTGGCAAAGGTAGGGAAATGCATATGGATCCTGGAATGGCCCGGCAGGGCGGACACAGAGGTGGCACCAGAGCGCATTGTCCGCCCCCGGTTCCGGTATTTCGAGTGAGCATACCGGGGAACCGTTTCCTCCCCACCCCCGGGTGAAAGATTTCATATGCCGCCGGGAAGCCCTTGAATTCGCTGCCTGCCAGCCGGAACGAAGCCCATTCAGCCTTGGACGTCACAAAGCAGTATTCCTGCTTGACTAGGACCGGTCTCCATCCTATAACCATCCCATTGGATGGTATTTGGATGGCGGGTCACAATGAACGAGCAACAAAGAGCACTTGCAGCACCTCCCCGGCCCAAAGGCGGCGAGACCGAGAAGATCACGATCAACCTTGGCCCTGTCGACCTCGGCCAGATCGACCTGCTGGTCGAGGAAGGCTTTTACTCGAACCGCACCGACCTGATCCGTACCGCGATCCGCAACCAGCTTGCGATCCATGCGCAGGCCGTCAGCGAGACCGTGACGCGGCGCGCGCTGGTACTCGGCCTGCAGCATTTTTCCCGGCAGGACCTGGAGGCCGCGCAAGCGGCACGGCAGCGTCTGGACATTCATGTGCTGGGCCTTGCCAGCATCGCCGCCGACGTCACGCCCGAACTGGCCCTGGCCACGATCCAGTCGATTGTCGTACTGGGCGCTTTCCATGCCTCCGCCGCGGTCAAGGCGGCACTGGCCGGGCGCATCCGCTGAGCCCGGCAATCACCTGAGGCCCCGCTGCAGGTTCTCCTGCAGGCCCCTCGAAGGACACCATGATGAAAATGAACGAAGCATTCCTGGCTTCCATGCACGAAGCCATGGCGCTGTTGCGCACGGCCGGTCCGCTGGAG
Source organism: Cupriavidus sp. 01L45 (assembly GCF_056399885.1). Classification (NCBI taxonomy): domain Bacteria; kingdom Pseudomonadati; phylum Pseudomonadota; class Betaproteobacteria; order Burkholderiales; family Burkholderiaceae; genus Cupriavidus; species Cupriavidus sp. 01L45. The sequence continues at coordinate 20,020 of NZ_JBFTSG010000069.1, forward strand.
GCCACCGAAGTCATACAGCGCGCGCTGCGCGATAGCGGCGCCGCCGCCGGTTTCCAGCCTGCGCAAGTCGTCGAGGCGCTGCTGCCGCGCACGGCGCCGGCAGCGGACGCGGACGCGGAAGGTCCCGCCGCCAAAGCCGGCGAGGCGCGCACGCAGCCCCGGCGGGAACCAAAGCCGGCGCCGCGGCCCGGCGTGCAGGACACCGGGCACTTCACTACAAGGCATTACGCCAGTCACGCCGGCGAGCGCGCCTACAAGCTCTACGTGCCTGGCGGCTACGATGGCCAGCCGCTGCCGCTGGTCGTGATGCTGCACGGGTGCACGCAGGACGCTGATGATTTCGCGGCGGGCACGCGCATGAATGCGCTGGCCGGGCGGCACGGCTTCCTGGTTGCGTATCCCATCCAGCCAATGACGGCCAACCCGTCCAAATGCTGGAACTGGTTCAAGCCGGGCGACCAGCAGCGCAGCCAGGGCGAGCCAGCGCTGATCGCGGGCATCACGCGGGAAGTCATGGCGAACCACCCGGTTGACGCGGATCGCGTGTACGTGGCCGGCTTGTCCGCCGGCGGCGCCATGGCTGCCGTGATGGTGCAGACGCATCCGGAGCTGTATGCCGCGGCGGGGATTCATTCCGGCTTGCCTTGTGGCAGCGCGCACGACCTGCCATCGGCACTGGCTGCGATGAAGGGCGGGAACCTGGCCGCGAAGCTGATGGAGAAAGCGCGGACCGCGCCCCGGGGCAACGGTGCTGTCTCGCAGTCGCGGCCCCTCATCGTATTTCACGGCGATGCCGACGCCACGGTGCATGTGTCCAACGGCGAGCGCCTGCTGCGTGATTTCCAGGGTGGTACGCACCGGGACAAGCAGCAGCGCAGCCGGGGCGGGCGCACCTTCACACACCGGCAACTGACATCGCCCGAAGGCGTCGACGCGGAATACTGGCTCATCCACGGGGCGCCTCACGCATGGGCGGGGGGCAGTTCGCGCGGGACGTACACCGATGACAGCGGGCCCGACGCCAGCGCCGAGATGGTGCGCTTCTTTCTCGCACATCCGCTGCGGCCGTAGTCCGGCGGCATCGCCGCGCGTCCGGCCCGCGCGGTCATTCGCCACACGCTAGCGTCAGGACAATCTCCGGGAAAAGCCCGCGCCGCCCCCGGCGCTAGCCGATCCTTGCCTCGCCGGGCCATAACGGCGAACTCACTGAAAAATCCGCCTCTTCCATCGTGACCGTCCTCAGTGACCGGACCACGGCACGCGTGTCGCCCGTGCGCCACTGGAAATAGTAGGACAGGTTGTGCGGAGCCGGCTGGCTTGCCAGCTCCGCCAGCTTGCCGGCGCGCACGAGAGGCGCCACATAGGATCGCGGAAAGAGGCTGATCCCCACGCCGGCAATCACCAGCGCAATCAAGGCCGACAGGCTGTTGCAAACCAGCGCCCTGGGAATCTCGAGTTTCTGCTCCGCCGCCCATTTCTCGAAGGCGAGCGTCAGGCCCGCTTCGGCGCTGAGCGTGATCACCGGATGCTCCGCGAAGTGCCGGGCTGTCAGGACAGTGCCGGATGCCAGCCGCTCTGGCGATGCCATCCACTGGTATGCGAGCTCACCGACCTTTTCCTGCGAGAGGTTGGAGGAGGAGGACGGGCCGGGAATGATCGCGAAGTCGAGTTCGCCGCGCTCCAGCTTGCGTTCGAGGTTCAGCGTCAGGTCGACCTGCGGTTGCAGCACGAGATGCGGATGCAGCTCGCGAACGCGGGCGACTAGTCCCGGGAACCAGGTGGATGCCACCAGTTCGCTGATGCCGAACCGGCAACTCCCGCGCAGTGCGCCGGACATGTCCAGGTCCGAGCGGATACGGCTTTCAATCTCGAGAATCTGGGCAGCATGCTCAAGCAGTCGCTCGCCGGCGTCGGTGATGACCGAGCGTTGCCCGGTACGGTCGAAGAGCGCCTTTCCCAGGTCGTCCTCCAACTCCGCGATGCGCTTCGACAGCGATGACTGCGTGACATGCAGGCGTGCAGCCGCCACGGAAAAGCTGCCAAGTTTTGCGGCCCAGTAGAAGGCTTCCAGTTGCTTGAGGGTCATGGCGCCGCCCCTGTCCCGCGATGGGGGCCTGGCGCCGCCAGCGCGCTGCCATTCCAAATTCTCACCGGGGGCAGTGAAGATTTCTCGCTTTCTTCCGGAGCGGGAGCTACGTATCGTTCGGCCATTGTCAATATCGGTTCGGAAAGGGGGAGGCCATGCGGCACAGCTTCAAGACACGCAACAAGACACGCGGGACGTTCAACGTGCTCACCACAGTGCTCCTGTCGCTCGGGTTGGCGGCGACCGCGGCGCGGGCGGAGTGGCCCGCCGATCATCCGATCCAGGTCTTCGTCGGTTTTGCCGCCGGCGGAGGCACCGATACCATGGCGCGCACGATGGCGCCGTTCATCCAGCGCTACCTTGGCGCAAACGCCAGCCTGGTGGTGCAGAACAAGCCGGGCGCCGCCAGCGAGATCTCGAACATCGGCCTGATGCGCTCGGCCCCGGATGGCTACACCATCGGCGTGGTCAACCTGCCTGCCATGGCGTTCGCGCCGCTCTACAAGAAGACGAATTTCGATCCGGCCGGGCTGCAACTGGTAGCGCGCGTGCTGAGCGACCCGACCATCCTGGTGGCCAGGAAGGAGAGTCCGTACAACAACCTGAAGGACGTGGTTTCGGCATTGAAGAAGAAGCCTGCCTCCTTGTCTTTTGGTCACAACGGGGTCGGGACGAACGGGCACCTGGCGCTATTGCAATTGCAGAATGTGGCGGGCGTGAAGGTCAACGACATCCCGTATAACGGCACGGCGCAGTCCAAGACGGCGTTGTTTGGCGGGCATATCGACTTCGCGGCGGTCACTACGGGTGAACTGCAGGATGCGGGCAAGGAGGCTGTGCCGCTGAAGATTATCGCGCAAATGGGGGAGAAGCGGGCCGCTTCGCTACCCGATGTGCCGACGGCCAGGGAGCAGGGGTTCGACGACGTAATGCCTGCCGAGCGGGGGATTGCCGTGCCCGCGGGTGTGCCGCCCGCCATCGTGGAGAAACTGCGAGTAGCTGTCAGGGCGACGCTCAGGGATCCCGAGTACCTGAAGAAGGCCGGCAACGACGCACCGGTCCTGGCCTACCTGCCCGGCGACGACTGGGCCAGGGAAATCGCGGCCCGCAAGCCGATGATGCGCAAGCTGGCCGACGGCATGCCGAAGGAGTGAACGGCGTGATGACTTCTTTTCCTCGTTGCGAGCCCAAGTCCATGCAAAGACCCGCCACGTCTCAAAAGACGGCATCCCTGCGCGCGCTGTTGCGCACGGAGCCGTTTGTCGTGGCGCCGGCCGTGCACGATATCTTCAGTCTCCGGCTGGTGGAGCAGGCGGGCTACCAGAGCGCGTGCATCAGCGGCGCCATGCTCTCCTACAGCTTGCTCGGCGTCCCGGACATCGGCCTGCTCACGCTGACGGAATGCGTGGAGCACTGCCGCCGCCTGACGCGCGTGTCATCCATCCCCATCACCGCGGACGCGGACGCGGGCTATGGCAATCCACGCGGCGTGCACTATGCCGTCGAGTTGTTCGAAGAGGCCGGCGCCGCCGGCCTGAACATAGAGGACCAGGTGGTGCCAAGGCGCTGGGCCTCGCCGGGCGGCAAGGAGGTGGTGCCGGTCGGCGAGATGATCGCCAAGATCGATGCCGCGCAGCGTGCCAGGCGCGACAGCAACTTCATGATCATCGCCCGCACGGACGCGTTTGCGTGCGAGTCCACCGAGCAGGTCATTCAACGGGCCCGGGCCTATCAGGCGGCGGGCGCCGATATGCTGCTGCCCATCGCGCCGCGGACCGAGAACGACATCACTCGCCTGGTGCGCGCGCTAGATATCCCGGTGACGCTCAGCGCCGGCACCGGGCTGGTGCCCAGCCCATCCGCCGCAAGCCTGCCATTGGAACGGCTGCGCGGCCTGGGCGTCCGGCGGGTCAGCCTTACCACGCTGCTGCCGGGCGCAGCGGTCGCGGGCATGAGGCGGAGCCTGGACGCCATGCGGGGTGGGGCGGGCAGCGGCGACGATGGCGGGATGGCGGCAGAGGGCGCGGCGAGCCTTGGGGCGTTGTTCCATGCGCAAGACCAGATGGACTTTGAGGAGGCGTTGCTTCTGTAACTTGCTCGGTCCCTTGCCGCAAGCCGTATAGGCTGGCGGCGCATGGCGCGGCCTCGGGAGGCCTTCCTCTGACGAATCCCGACCACCACTACACCGGCATCCTGTTCTGTGGCGCCGAAGCAGGTCGTTGTTCCAGCACAGAACATCGCGCCGATCTCTCATCATGTCGTCATGACTTCCCAGTGTATGGCTGTGAGCGACGCCGTTCCCCCCTCGGAGCGGGGGGGAGGCGACGCATGTTGCGATACATGCCCATCGTTGGAATCAATCGTTTTTTTCGATAAATATCAGCGGGAAAAACCGTTTTAGGTAGTTATCGCGCCGGCCTTAAGCTTCGCCTCTGGAAATTTCGGCACCGTGCTGCCGGCGTGAGCCCAATCGATCCTCGCAGCGCCTTTCCTCGGGCATCGCGCTCACCTCACCCCAGGCCTCGAAGATGGAAACCCATATTGCCAAGGACCGAGGCTGCGAAGCCCCGGTAGCGCATGTGCGTCCCTGCGAGCTTGTCACTGCCAGGGCGAGACGGATTCAACTACTACCAGGAAACGTAATGAACGCACTGAATGGCTATGACTATGAAGACCTGGAGCTCGGGATGAGCGCCACCTTCGACAGAACCATCACCGAAGCGGATATCGCACTGTTTGCGGCCGCTTCTGGCGACAACAATGCCGTGCACCTCGACGAGGAATTTGCCCGCACGACCCAGTTCGGCGGATGCATCGCCCACGGCATGCTGACCGCCAGCGTGATCTCGGCAGCCATTGCCGGACGCTTGCCGGGGCCTGGGACGATCTATCTGAGCCAGAACGTTCGCTTCAGAGCGCCCGTAAGGCCAGGGGAAACAGTCAAGGTTACCGTGACCGTCAAGGAGTTGCAGCCAGGGAAGCAGCGCGTCTCGCTGACTACGGTCTGTACGGTGCAAGACAAGGTCGTGGTGGACGGGGACGCGCTGGTGATGCCGACGTCGTTGGCGCGCAGGGTCCAGTAATGCCGCGGAGCTGGCTGGTTAGCCAGCTCCAATCTCAAATTCGACTAACTTTACGGAGAACGGCGTGTCTCTTCCATTGGCATTTTCAGATAAGTTGCTCCAAGTATATTCTGCTCCATTTAAAAAAACGGCCGAGTATATGGCCGGGCAGAGGTTCTTGTCCTGCAGCATGGATTTTTCTGGCCTGCTGCGCTCCAATCTGCGCCATCTGGAAGGGCAGGCAGCCGTGATGAGGTCGGTATGGAGCGAAGAGACGGGTGGGGAAAATCCGGATCGACGCTTCGCCGCGGACGAGTGGAATCGCAATCCGTGGTACCGCTTTCTCAAGAAAAGCTACCTGAATAACGCCAGAACTCTCTCGGAGATCACTGAAGCAATCGGTCTCGAGGAAGACGACAAGAGCAGGCTGAGATTCCTTGTCGGCCAGTATATTGAATCCTTGAGCCCCGCCAATTTTCTTGGCACGAATCCGGAAGCCATTCAGCTGGCATTGGAATCCCAGGGCGGAAGCCTCGTTTCCGGACTTGCCAACTACGTTGAAGACGCGCGGCGAGGCCGCATCGCAATCACGGACGAATCCGCCTTTGAGGTAGGCCGCAATGTGGCCACGTCCGAGGGGGCCGTTGTCTTCGAGTGTGAATTGATGCAGCTGATCCAGTACAAGCCGCTGACCGATAAGGTTGCCTCGCGGCCGCTGGTCATCGTGCCACCGTGCATCAACAAGTTCTACATACTGGACCTCCAGCCGGAGAACTCATTCGTGCGCTTTGCCTGCGAGCAGGGGCATACCGTGTTCCTGGTATCGTGGCGCAATCCGCAAGCGGATATGAGCGAGACCACATGGGACGACTATGTTGAGCACGGCGTATTGAAGGCGCTGGAAGTCAGCCAGGCCATCAGTGGCGCGGCTCAGGTGAACGCGCTGGGCTGGTGCGTCGGAGGTACGTTGCTGACTTCAGCCTTGGGCGTGCAGCAGGCCCGCGGTAAAAAGACGGTAGCCAGCATGACGCTGCTGACGACCATGCTGGATTTCAGCGAGCCAGGCGAACTTGGCGTGTTCATCGACGAGCCGACGGTTGCGCAACGCGAGCAGACTATCGGGCGCAGTGGCATCTATCCCGGCAAGGAGTTGGCGTTTGTCTTCCAGATGCTGCGCCCGAATGACCTGATCTGGCCCTATTTCGTCGGCAACTACCTGAAAGGGCAATCGCCGGGAGCCTTCGACCTGCTTTACTGGAACGCCGACGCCACGAACCTGGCCGGGCCGATGTATGCATGGTACTTGCGCAATATGTACCTGGAGAACAAGCTGCGCGAGCCGGGGCAATTGACCGTTTGCAGGCATCCGATGGACCTGGGCAGCATCGACGTGCCCAACTATATCCTTGCCACGAAGGACGATCACATCGTTCCCTGGCGGTCGGCCTATCGCAGCGTTCAGCTACTGGGCGGAAAGTCGGAGTTTGTTCTTGGCGAGAGCGGACATATTGCAGGTGTTATCAATCCGGCATCGAAGCAAAAGCGTGGCTACTGGCGTGCCGGCGAGCGATGCGATGATGCAGACGGCTGGCTGGCTTCGGCGACGTCCACGCCGGGGAGCTGGTGGGTTCATTGGGCTGCCTGGCTGAAACGCCATGCCGGCAAGCAGGTCGCAGCGCCGTCCAGATTGGGGAACGACACGTTCGAGCCAATCGAGCCCGCTCCTGGCCGTTATGTCGGGGTGCGCGCCGACTGACCGGGAAACCGGCGGCGCCCAGGTTCGCTAAATTCGCACGACGATATTTCCGGGGCCCGCCGCGGTGGCTTCGGAGCTGCAGAAAACCTGGCGCCGGGACGATGCCATGCAGTGGGCCGAGATCTACACCAAGATCTTCCCGGCGTACCAATTGCTGATCGAGAGCTATACCAAGGCCCAGAACGTCGTGAAGGACAGCGAGGTGCTGGACTCGGCTCGCTGATCGTCCGTGCTGCCGCTGTGTGAGAGATCGTCATGTCTTTCACGCAGTTGGTCGCCAATTAGCTCAGGCACCAGGCCGGCACCGGATATTTGGCCCATATTTGGCCCATTACCCGTGCCGGCCTTCAACAATTCACTCGCTTTACGAACGAGTCCTCCGCAGTCAACCCCAAAAGCACCTTTCCAGCGTGCCGGTGCCCAGCTTGATTGCAGGCGCCACGCCGCCGGCGACCTGTCGACTCGCGCCATGTTCGCCCCCTCGTTGGCCATACATCGGGAAGCTTCCTGAAACCACCTTCCACGCGACCAACGACGCGTCTTCTTCCACGGACAGTATTCCATGCGATCACGTCGTTCCAAATGTGGAACGCAGATATGCGCTGGCGGCATCTATTCGACCGCTTGCGCTGAAAGCATACTTCCGGATTTTCGCGCGGAGCCCGCCCTGGAGGTGCGCGAACCTGGGGCGTGTTCGGCACGGCGATGAAATCCTCATGGCTCGTGCTCACTTTCAGCGCCGTGCAACGTGTCACCAAAAGCAAGAATTACTTTTCACAAGGCCTTAGTCATGCTTCGATCCGTCATCTCCATCATTCTGCTTTCCAGTGCGTTTGCCAGCGGCGCCGCGGGTGCCGCGCCCACCAGCGAGGACGCCTCGTGGTTCGATCCGGTTCGTCTCGGGGTCGCATTGGGTGCGGGAGACGCGGCTTCGATTGCACGCCTGGAGGCGCGATGGAACTTGAAGAACGACCTTTGGGCGACGAGCTCGCAGTCGGTGCGGGTTCGCCTGGGTCTCGAGGCTTCCGTGGGTGGCTGGAATCCACATGGCGGCAACAGCAGCGTGATGGGCGATATCGGCTTTACGCCCATCTTCCGGATCCAGGGCTCGGGCCGCTCGGGTGCTTTCGCGGAGATTGGCGCAGGCATGCACCTGCTGTCGCGGACGCACATCTCGGACTCCAAGGGTTTCTCGACGGCGTTCCAGTTTGGCGATCGCATTGCCGCGGGCTACCGGTTTGGCGATCCGTTCGACTCGGAACTGGCGGTGCGTTTCCAGCACTACTCCAACGCAGGCATTAAGGAGCCCAATCCCGGCATCAACTTCTACATGCTCCAGTACTCGGGGCGTTTCTAAGCGTATTGCCGTTGCCGTTGCGCTCGCGTACGACGACACAACGAATGCGGCAGGCGTGGCAAACTCGGTCGGCTCCGGTCTGGCGGGCTCCATTTGTCCGCGAGAACGGCTGGTTGGCCGGGCCGAGGAACGCGGGGGCCAAGCCCGACAATTGTTCCGCCGCCGCACGCAGGGCCGGCAGGATCTCCCTGACAGCCTGCTCCGGCCGACCTCACCGGACAGCAGGTTGGCGCTGATGGCCGCCACCACGTTGCGCTGCTCGTCGCGCACTGGCCGACCAGCGACAGGCCGCGCGCGATCAGCGGATCGAGGCCCATGGCTGCCACCACCGCAGCGATGGCGCCCACAGCGTTAAGCGGCAGCGGCTTGTTCTGCTCCTTGGTTGGTACTTCGCCGATGGCGTCCATCAGGCGCCAGTGCATGCGAAAGTAGCCGATTCGCTGAGCCCGAGCCGGCTGACGTCAGTCAGTCTTTGTAGCCGGGGTCGATGCGCTCCACCAGGCGCAGCAGCGCCGGCCATTCACGTGTGCCGAAGGTGTTCGCACGTGCATCCATCACGGCCCGCGTTTCGTCGATGACACGCGGCGTCGGCATGATCAGCTCGGTGCCCGACGTCATGGCATCGACCTGGGTCCGGCAGGCCATCTCCAGCCAGTACATGCGGCTGAACGTTTCGGCCACGCTGGGGCCCACAGCCAGCAGCCCGTGGTTGCGCAGCACCACGACTTCATGATTGCCGAGAGAGCGGACCAGGCCCGCCTGCTGGTTCATTTCCACCACCGGGCTGTCGAAGTCGTGGTAGCCGGTTTTCTCGTGGAACCTGAGCGCCGTCTGCGTCATCGGTAGCAGACCCGTCTTCATGGCGGACAACGCCATCCCGGCCCGGGTATGGGTGTGAATCACGCAACTCACGTCAGGCCTTGCCTTGTGGACAGCGGTGTGAATCACCATGCCGGCCCGGTTCACCTGGTAGCCGTGCTCGTTCTGGGGGCTCAGGAGCACGTTGCCCTCCAGGTCGATCTTGATCAGGTTCGACGCGCAGATCTCCGAATACAGGTAGCCGTAGGCGTTGATGAGCAGATGCTCCGTGCCCGGGATCTTGAGCGTGATGTGGTTGTAGATCAGGTCGGTCATGCCGAACCGGTCCATCAGCCGGTAGCAGGCAGCGAGCTGCACGCGGGCTGTCCACTCCGCTTCGCTGACTTGGGCCCGCACGGTTTCGCGCGGAACGGACATTGCGTTGGTCATCTGTACTCCTCACTCCACTCGAATATTGCCGGCCTTGACTACCTTGCTCCAACGCTTGCTTTCCGAGTCGAAGTACCGGTTGAGCTGTGCGGGCGTCATGGGGTCCGGCTCCATGCCGTAGTCGGCGATCTGCTTGCGGACGTCGGGTTCCTGCAGCACATCGCCAACGGTGCGCGCCAGCTTGTCGATCACACTTTGAGGCGTCTTGCTCGGCGCGACAATGGCAAGCCAGGAATTGGCAACCACGTCCGGATAACCGGATTCCGCCAGCGTGGGCACATTCGGCAAGGCAGGCATGCGCGTTGCGCCGGTGAAGGCAATGGCGCGCAACTTGCCTGCCTTGATGTAGGGCGAAAACAGTTGCAACGTGTCGATCATGATTTCAAGCCGGCCGGCCAGCAGGTCCGGCAGGACGGCTGCGGCACCCTTGTACGGGATGTGCTCCAGCTTGAGACCGGCGTTCATGGAGAACAGCTCGCCGACGAGATTTGCGCTGGAGCCCGTGCCTGAACTGCCATATCTCAGGCGGTCCGGGTGTGCCTTGCCCCATGCGATCAGCTCGGGAACCGAGTGGATAGGCAGGTCGCCATTCACTACAAGGAGCAGCGGCACCTTGGCCATCATGGCCACGCCGGTCAGGTCCTTGACGGGATCGTAGGACAGCTTGCCGTACAGCAGCGGATTGATGATGTGGGCCGGTGCCGTGGTCAGCAGCGTGTAGCCGTCCGGATCGGACTTCGCCACATAGTTGGTGCCGATCTGCACATTGCCGCCGGGCTTGTTCTCGACAATGAAGCTCGTGCCAAGGCGCGTCGACAGTTTGTTGCTGACCAACCGCGACACGGCATCAATCGGGCCGCCCGGCACGGAAGGCACCACGACCTTGACCGGGTGGGAGGGATAGGCGGGCTCCGCGGCATGGGAAAAACCAACGCCACACGCGGCAATTGCCGCGGCGGCCAGGCTCCCGGCGAAGCGCCTGAGTCCATTGACTGAAATCATTGTTTGTCTCCTTCTGTAATTAGGTCTTCTGTATATTCTCGAAGCGCTTCGCGGACGCCATCGAGCATCGAGCATCGAGGTGCGAGAAAGCCCGAGTGAGCTCAATGAAGGAGATTTGGCGAACAACTCGCCCCTTCCTTGGTATGCCGGCACGCCGCGGGCGCTACTTCACCGCTGCAACGCGCCGCTTCCGCCCTGTCGCCTCGCCTTTAGTCGAGCAGGGCGACCTGCACGTCACGCGGACCCTCATACGCATCGCGGCCGTGCCATACCTGCAGGTTATCCAGGATCATCACGTCGCCGTCGCGCCATTGCCAGCGAAGGGTCGCCTTGTCGCAAATCGCGTTGATATGGTCGACCTCCGCCGGTTCGAGGCGCTGCTCCTTGCCCAGGAACATCCCGGTCGGATACTTCTGGTTCTTGCGAATGTCGGTGCTCAGGACCAGGGTCGCGGTGTGCGACCTGTGCAGCCCCGAGCGATAGAGCTTCTTTCCGGTCACTGGATGGCACATGAACGGCTCGAGCGTCGTGAAGACAGTCAGCGAGCCGTCGTCATGCCACAGCGGTTCGAGGCCGCGGGCGGCGCACAGCGCCTCTACCTCCGCCGGGTCTTCGGTATTGAAAGCATGGTTCCAGCCGTGCCGGTCCATGTCGGCATACGACTTCTCGACAGCCGCGGACTTCGGGCCGTAACTCAGCGCGGAGCGGATGCCGAGTTCAGTGATCTTGGCAACCAGTTCCGGTGCCATGTCGTACGCAAAGTTGCGCGCATCGGCGATGGTAGTCGCACCGCCCACGGGAGCCGTGACTCGCGAGAAGAAGGCGATACGCTTCGGATAATGGCGCCGGTATGCCATTTCCGAATGCACGCCAAGCCCGGCGCTGGCTTCCAGCCTTGTGGCCTCCATGACTTTGCCGCTGATTTGCGTGCGCGGGGCGCGTCCGCCCACATAGCCGTCCTCAAATGGCGGATATTGATTGACGATGTCAGCAAAATCATCGGTTTCCGGCGTCGGGAAGCCTCGCAGCACAATGCCGCCATGCTTTGTGATGAGCTGTTCCAGGACCGGCTTCACGCGCCGCGTCCAGGCGCGAAATTGGGCACGGTCCAGCAACTCGCCTCCCTTCGGCTCGATGAACAGCGGCGGCCGTCCGGTTTGGAGCTCATGGCATTGCACGTCCTTGCCAAGCGCATCGATGAGGTGCGGATCGAGGGGTTCCGAATTCGTATTCATAGCAGTCTCCAAGTTGTCTGAGTCGGTGAAGCCTGTCGCATCGGGGGTCAACTCTATCCGCCGCAAGGTCTGGCAGTGATTCCCCGGTTGGGTTAAGCGATTCCATTCAGGCATACTTCGCGGAGACTTCAATACAGGCCGGAGGTGCCATGCGAATCGACGACCTGCGGGTGTTCCTGCTTGTGGCGCAACACGGAAGCCTGCACCGGGCGACGGAACACATTGGGGTGACGCAATCGGCCTTGTCGAAGGCGTTGGCACGGCTTGAGGCCGATGCGGGGATGCGCCTGTTCGAGCGCACGGCTCGCGGCGTCACGCTCACGCCGGTTGGACAGACGCTGCTGGAGCGGGCAAGAAACGTGGTGCTGGCAGCCAACGATCTCCAGGGGGAAGTGGAGGCACAGGCCGCGGCGCGCGCAGGAAAAATCAGGCTTGCGGCGACGCCCTACCTCTTTTCCTGGTTGCTGTCCCCCGTGGTCGCACGCTTCCTTGCCAGGCGGCCGCTGGCGACTTTTTCCATTGAGACGCGGCTGACGCAGGGAGCCATACTATCCCTGCAGTCGGGGGATGCGGACCTCGCTTGTGGCGGGATGACCGCCAATGTGCCGCGCGATGTCAGCCACATTCCGTTACGGCCGCTGAGGTTGCAAGTGGTCGCTCGGTCAGGCCATCCCAGACTCGGCGCTTTCAAGACCCTGGCGGACCTGGCGCAAGAGCGCTGGGCGCTGCCGCAGGCGTCGTCCAGCTTGTACCAGGTGCTGGCAGATGAGTTTGCCAACAATGGCTTGCCTGCGCCGCTCGTTGCCGTGGAATGGACTGGATCCGGCATTTCCATTGCCGAACTCCTTCGGGATACCGATCTGCTCGGCCTTGTACCGCAGCGCACGCTTATGCAACCCGAAGGCCGGGATCTCAGCGTGATCGGCGAGCCGGACATGTTGCGGCAGCCGGAAATCGCCATGTTCTGGCGCGCCGATGGCTATCTCTCTCCGCTTTGCATTGAATTCCGCGATGAGCTGGTTGCCTTTTGCAAGGAAGACGACGCAACTGGCGGCAGGGTTGAGCACGCGCTCCGGCTTTGACCGCGCCGGACTGCCGCGGCAGCGGTGGCTTCATGTACGGCGAAATGACCTTCCACTTGCCATCGCGGATCTGTGAAAGCGGCCTTCAGCGTAAGTCAGCGGGGCGACCGTGGCACGGAGCAAGGGGGAGCGCTTTTAATGATGAAGAGGACGCCGCAATGCGTAGGCCGCCGATTTCTATGCGTCGTGGGCAGCTCAGGTGTCAGCCATCAGCGAATCACGGACTTCGCGCATGGCCGTCAAATAGGCCTCCTGGTTCTTTCTCATGCGCTCCGCGGGCCCGGCCAGGGAAATGCCGACCGGCTGGCCGCCCAACCATCCGGACACCGCCAGCCCGTGGACGCCCTCGCTGCCTTCTTCCCGCGCCTCGTATCGGCCAAGGTCGCGGCCGTGCGCCACTTGCGCCATCAGTTCGTCAACGTCAACCACTGTGTGCTCGGTGAAAGGACGAAGCTTGCTCTTGCCAAGTATTGCGCGGGCTTCGTCTTCCGGCAGGAGTCCCAGCAGCGCCTTGCCCAGTGCGGAGGCGTGCAAGGCCGCCCGTGAGCCGACCTCGATGATATAGCGCAACGGCATCCGGCTCGGCTGCACGGCAACGACCTTGACAGCGGTGGTATCGAGTACACCGAAGAAGACGGTCTCATTGGTTTTTGCGCCCACTTGCTCGACGGCTTCCTGCGCTAGTGTCGTCAGGGGATCGTTTTCGGAGATCTGGCGCGCGGTTTCCAACAGACGGGCGGTCGGGTAGAAGCGCCGCGTGCGGGATGTGCGCATCAGGTAGCCGAGCGAATGCAGCGTATGCAATAGGTCAAGGGAACTGCTCTCGGCAACCGAAAGCAGACGAGCCACATCGGAATTTGACAGCTCGCGTTTTTCCCTGGCAAACAATTCAAAAACTGCCATGGTGCGGCTGGCTGCGGGGATCAGGGTGGGCATGCTGGTTTCAAGAAGTGCTGGCTGGAGATACAGTGGCGAGTAGCACTATACGATATTTCGTAGTATAGGGGAGCAGCCAAAGGCGGGGTGTGTTGCGGAGCTGTGAGCGAATGCCACGGCCATCGCTTCCCCAATCGCCGTCGCACAGCGTTTAACCGAACCATGGCGAACGCTAACTATTGTCAGTTTCCACATTGTCGACCCCGGCTTTGCCTCCTTGCGCGCTTCCGTGATACTGTACAAACATACAGTAATCAGAAATTTCCACCCGGTCCCCAAGCCGGGGCGCAAGCATCACATGACCACCCATCTCTCCCCAGCCTCGCCCGCCGCCGACCGGCAGGGTGCGCTGGACGCACTGGAACGACGCTATCCCGGCCTGTGGCGGGCGGGGCAGCTCGGCCATCTGGGCCGCGCGGGCAGCGTGCCGGCCTTGCCCACCGGCCATGCGGCGCTCTCGGCCGAGTTGCCAGGCGGCGGCTGGCCGATGGGGGCGCTGACGGAACTGCTGCTGGCCGACGCCGGCGTGGGCGAGTTGCGCCTGCTGCGCCCGGCGTTGCTGGCGCTGGCGGCGGCACAGCGCCGGGTGGCGCTGGTGGGGCCGCCGTACCTGCCCAATGCGATGTGCCTGGCCGAATGGGGTTTGCCGGCAAGCCAGCTGTTCTGGGTGCGTCCGCCCGCTGGCGCGGGCCGGGCCGCGGCCCAGGCGGATGTGCTGTGGGCGGCGGAGCAGGTGCTGCGCAGCCAGGCTTTTGGCGGGGTGATGGTGTGGCTGCCAACGGCGCGTCCCGAGGCGCTGCGGCGCCTGCAGGTGCTGGCGCAGGCGGGCGACGCGGTGGTCTGGGCGTGCCGCCCGGCCGGCGTGCTGCACGAGTCGTCGCCGGCGGTGCTGCGGCTGCTGTTGTCTCCGGCACCCGGCAATGTCTTGTCGATCACTTTTCACAAGCGGCGCGGCCCGGTGCGCGATGCGCCGCTGGTGCTGCCGCTGGGCGAGATGATGGCGGTGCCGGCCAGGACCGCTTCGCCGTCCGCGCCGCCGCCGGTCCCTTTCAATTTCCCGGTTTCCCAAGCCGTTGCGGGAGAGCAAGCCCATGTCGTACTGGATCGCGGTGCATCTGCCGCGCCTGTCGCTGGACGCGTTGCAGCCGAACTGGCCTGAGCCCGCCGCGCTCCCGGCTTCCTCCGGCCTGCTGCACCACCGGGTGCCGGTGGCGGTGATGGAGCGCGAGCGGGTGGTGCTGGCCAACGGGCCGGCGGTGGCACTGGGGGTGCAGGCCGGGATGCGGCGTGGCGGCGTGCAGGCCTTGTCGGCGCAGGTGGTGCAACTGGAGCGCGAGCCGGCCGCCGAGGCGCAGCTGATGACGGCGCTGGCGCTGGCGCTGCTGCACTTCACACCGCATGTGACGGGCCATCCCGATCCCGATGCGGCTACCGTGATGATCGATGCCGGCGCCAGCCTGCGGCTGTTCGGCGGCCATCTGGCGCTGTGCCGCGCGGTGTATGCGCGGGTGCGCCGGCTAGGTGTGTTTCCGCAGCTTGGCTGCGGGCCCACGGCCTTCGGGGCGGCGTGGCTGGCGGCGCAGCCGCTGCGGCGGGACCGCCGTGGCGCGATGGTGCGGCCGGCGCGGCGCGCGGTGCGGGCTGCTCGCATGGCGCGGCTGCTGGACCGGCTGCCGGTGGCCATGCTGCAAGGCGTGGCCGACGACGGCTGGCTCGACGGCATCGGCTGCCGGACCGTGGGCGAGGTGCGGGGCCTGCCGCGTGCCGGCCTGCGGCGCCGGCTGGGGCCGGATCTGCTGGCGCGGCTGGACCAGGCCTATGGCGAGGTGCCGGTGCGCTTTACCTGGTTCAGCGCGCCGGCAGCCTTCGCGCAGCGCATGGAGCTGCCGGGCCGTACCGAGTCCGTGCAGGGCGTGATGGCGGGCGCGCAGCGCCTGCTGCTGGCGCTGGCCGGCTGGCTGGCGGTACAGCAGGCGGGCGTGACGCGGCTGGTGCTGCGGCTCGAACACGAGCGCTACCGGCTCGGCACCGAGACCCCGTCTACGCCGGTGACGGTCAGCCTGGCGCAGCCCAGCCGCGATCCGGTCCATCTGTCCAGGCT
This sequence comes from Cupriavidus sp. 01L45, assembly GCF_056399885.1. Taxonomy (NCBI): domain Bacteria; kingdom Pseudomonadati; phylum Pseudomonadota; class Betaproteobacteria; order Burkholderiales; family Burkholderiaceae; genus Cupriavidus; species Cupriavidus sp. 01L45. Next base: position 35,885 of record NZ_JBFTSG010000069.1, read on the forward strand.
GCTGCAGGAGCGGCTGGACAAGGTGCAGTTCAGCGTGCCGGCGGTGGGCCTGATGCTGGTGGTGGAGTCCATGGAGACCTGCCTGCCGCAGAGCGATTCGCTGTTTCCGGAACCAGGCGGCACGCCGGCCGAACTGGGCCGCCTGCTCGATACGCTGATGGCGCGGCTCGGCCGCGAAAACGTGTTGCAACCCCAGCCGTTGCCCGACCACCGGCCCGAGCGCGCCAATCGCTGGTGCCCCGTCGACGAAATGCCGGCGCGCGCGCCGCAGCCGGCCCCGGCAGGCGCCATGCCGGAGCGCCCGGCGTGGCTGCTGGACAAGCCGATGCCGCTCACCGTGCAGCGTCACCGGCCCTGTCATGGCGGCCCGCTGACCTTGCTCTCGCGGCCGGAGCGCATCGAGAGCGGCTGGTGGGATGGCGCGCTGGCCACGCGCGATTATTTCGTCGCCGAACGTGCGGATGGCCTGCGTTGCTGGGTCTATCGCCAGCGTCCCGGGCACGAGGAGAGCGGTGAATACCGCTGGTTCCTGCACGGCCTGTTCGCCTGAGATTCGCCTGAGCCTTTGCCTCCCTGTCATGTCCAGCAAGCCCGCCATGCCCTCGTTTTCCGCTTTGCCGCCGGCGCTTTCCGCGTTGCTGCCGGTATTGCCGGATTATGTGGAGCTGCACTGCATTTCCAATTTCACGTTCCTGGATGGGGCGTCGCATCCGGTCGAGCTGATCGAGCGCGCCTTTGCGCTGGGCTATCGCGGGCTGGCGCTGACCGATGAATGTTCGGTGGCCGGCACGGCGCGCGCGCATCATGCGCTGAAGGACCTGCGTGAGCGCATCGGCGACGCCGCGGCGCGCAGCGCGGCGCGATTGGCCGCGGGGCTGGATGAGGATGGCGACGATGACGATCTCATCGAGGACGACGGCGAAGAGGGCGATCAGCATGACGGCGGGCATGGGGTGGATGATGAATCCCTCGCCGTGCCGGATGCCACGCCCGCCGCCGGCGACGCCTTGGCCCCTGGCGAAGCCACCCAGGCCCGCCTGCGCCGCCATGAACGACTGGACGCGCTGGCCCGCGCCGCGCAGGATTTCCGCCTGCTGGTCGGCAGCCGCTTCACGCTGACGGACTCCGCCGGCCAGCCGGTGCTGCGGCTGGTGCTGCTGGCGCAGGACCGGGAAGGCTTTGGCAACCTGAGCGAACTGATCACCCTGGGGCGCATGCGCTCGGAGAAGGGCAGCTACCGGCTCCACCCCGACGACCTGGCCGCGCCGCCGCAGCCGGAACAGGCTCACCTGCGCGGCATGCCCAACTGCCTGGCGCTGCTGCTGCCGTCTTATTGCCCCGAGCCCGAGGCGTTGCTGCAGCAAGCGCAATGGATGCGGCAGACCTTTGGCGCGCGCGGCTGGATCGCGCTCGAACAGTTGCAGGGCCATGCCGATGCCTTGCACCGGCTGCGTCTTGCGGACGCATCGGTGCAATCCGGCGTGCCGCTGGCGGCGGCCGGCGCGGTGACCATGCATGTGCGTTCGCGCAAGCCGCTGTCCGATGTGCTGAGCGCGATTCGCGTGGGCCAGCCGCTGTCCGGGTGCGGCATGACGCTGGCGCCCAATGCCGAGCAGCACCTGCGCATGCGGCAGCGCTTGTCCCGGCTGTACCCGCGCGAGGCACTGGCGCAGACGGTGCGGATCGCCTCGCTGTGCGATTTCTCGCTCGATACGCTGCGCTACGAGTATCCGGAAGAGCTGGTGCCCCCCGGTGAGACCCCCTTCAGCTACCTGCGCCGCGAGACCATGAAGGGTGTGCTGCGGCGCTTCCCCGGCGGACTCAAGCCCGAGTGGCGCAAGCAGTTGAAGGAGGAGTTCGAACTGATCCGGGAGAAGCAATACGAGCCCTTCTTCCTCACCGTGCACGACATCGTGCGCTTTGCCCGCGGGCGCGGCATCCTGTGCCAGGGGCGCGGCTCGGCGGCCAATTCGCTGGTCTGCTATTGCCTGTTCATCACCGAGGTGGATCCCGGCGATGCCAACATGCTGTTCGGCCGCTTCCTGTCGCGCGAGCGCGATGAGCCGCCCGATATCGATGTCGATTTCGAGCACCAGCGGCGCGAGGAAGTCATCCAGTACATCTACGGGAAATACGGCCGCCACCGCGCCGCTCTGGCCGCCTCGCTGATCACCTACCGCTCGCGCAGCGCGCTGCGCGACGTGGGCCGCGCGCTGGGCATCGACGCCAGCGTGATCGAGCAGGTGGTCAAGGGCCAGGCCTGGTGGGACGGCGGCAAGACCTTTCTCGACCGCATTGCCCAGTACGGGCTGGACCCGGAATCACCGGCGGTGCGGCAGTGGGCCAGCCTGACCGCGCAACTGCGCGGCTTTCCGCGGCATCTGTCGCAGCACGTGGGCGGTTTCGTGATCGCGCGGCACAAGCTGTCGCGGCTGGTGCCGATCGAGAACGCGGCCATGGAAGACCGCAGCGTGATCCAGTGGGACAAGGACGATCTGGAATCGCTCGGCCTGCTGAAAGTGGACGTGCTGGCGCTGGGCATGCTGTCGGCCATCCGCCGCGCGCTGGCGACGATCCCGAGCCGCTCGGGCGCGCCGTACCGCATGGAGGACATCCCCGGCAAGGACGCGCAGACCTACGACATGATCTGCGCCGCCGATACCATCGGCGTGTTCCAGGTGGAGTCGCGCGCGCAGCAGTCGATGCTGCCGCGGCTGCAGCCGCGCACCTTCTACGACCTGGTGGTGGAGGTGGCCATCGTGCGGCCCGGGCCGATCCAGGGTGGCATGGTGCATCCCTACCTGAAGCGGCGCGAGCAGGTGCGGCGCACCGGCAAGCCGCCGGCGTATCACAACGACGTCATCGAGAAGGTGCTGGGCCGGACCCTGGGCGTGCCGATCTTCCAGGAACAGGTGATGCAACTGGCCATCGACGCCGCCGGTTTCACTCCAGGCCAGGCCGATCAGCTGCGCCGCTCGATGGCGGCCTGGCGGCGCAAGGGCGATCTGAAGCAGCACCAGGATGCGCTGGTCAGCGCGCTGACCCGCAACAAGTATCCGGAAGCCTTCGCGCTGGCCATCTGCAAGCAGATCGAAGGCTTCGGTGAATATGGCTTCCCGGAAAGCCATGCCGCCAGCTTCGCCAAGCTGGTCTATGTCAGCGCGTGGATCAAGTGCCATCATCCGGCGGCTTTCCTGTGCGCCTTGCTCAACAGCCAGCCGATGGGTTTTTACACACCTTCGCAACTGGTGCAGGATGCGCGGCGCCACCACGTACGTACGTCGCCCGTGGATGTCACGGTGAGCTGCTGGGAAAGCACGCTGGAGCTGGAAGCGGACGGGCGGGCGGCGCGAGGACGCGAGCGCGCCCAACCCGCGGTGCGGCTCGGGCTCAACCGCGTGAGCGGCATGCGCGAGGCGGCTGCCGGTCGCATCGAGCAGGCACGCGCCAGGCAGCCTTTTGCCAGCGTCGAGGACCTTGTGCTGCGGGCGCGGCTCGATCGCCACGACATCGACGCGCTGGCCGCCGCCGATGCGCTGGCCAGCCTCGCCGGGCATCGTCGCCAGGCGCGCTGGCAGGCCCGCGCCGCCGCGCTGCAGGCCGCCCATCATGACCTGCTCTACGAGGCACCGCCGGCCGAGAGCAAGCTGTCGCTGCCGGCGCCGCGCCTGGGCGAGGACGTGGCCGCTGATTACGCCAGCATGGGCCTGTCGCTCAAGTCGCATCCGCTTGCGCTGCTGCGGCCGCGGCTGGCGGCCATGAAGTACGCCACCGCGCAGGATCTGGCCCATTGCGGCAACGGCCGGCGTGTGCGGGCCTGCGGCATCGTCACGGTGCGGCAGCGGCCGGCGACCGCCAGCGGCACGATCTTCACGTCGATCGAGGATGAGACGGGTGCCGTCAATGTGATTCTCTGGCCGGACCTGATCGAGCGCCAGCGCAAGGAAGTGCTGGGCGCCACGCTGCTGGGCGTGATCGGCATGTGGCAGCGCCAGGGCGAGGTGAGGCACCTGGTGGCGCAGGAACTGGTGGACCTGAGTCCGCTGCTGGGCCGTCTGATGGTGTCCAGCCGCGACTTTCATTGAGCCGCGAGGACGCGGCGAGACCACCTTGCCGCTTTACCGCGCGGATGCTTCCTGCCCGCGTGACGCGCCATGCCGCACCCTGGCCATATCGCCCTGCCAGCCCATCGCCCTGAGCAAGGCGAAACCATGCGGCGTGACATGCGGGCACCAATGGCCGGCCCCGCATTCCTCCAGCGACACAAGGCCGCGTTCCAGCAACGCCTCCAGATCCACGGGATCCAGTTCCAGGCGGTCCTGCGTATCGTGGACCAGCATCAAGGTAGCAAATTCGTGCGGACTCAGCATCGGCATCTCCTGGGTTGGGAATCCTGGTCTCGCGGGCCAGCAGGGGCGCAAGCGCCCAAGAAGGACACTGCTTACGCGCATTGGCCCGGGTGTTTCCCACATCGGAACCCGCCCGGCGCGCTGACATCGCAATGCCTACCGTTCTACGTTTGATTTGCGTCTGTTTTGTGTCGGCTTTCTTATCCGCTCTTTCGTGATCGTCTTGTGCCTGTTCTACACGCGGTTTGTGCCTGTTTTTCGCCCGAATTACGGGCATTCTGCACCCGTCTTGTGCTGTTTCCGCCCCGCAGTTGTGCATGAAAAAAAAGCTGGAAAACTGCGCTCCAGTACGCCTTGATGCGGCCGATACAAGGCACATGCGAGTGCTTTTTCTGGGGTCTTTCGTGGTGACTTTCCTTTCTCCTGCCATGCGCCTGATGGCGCGCCTGACGATCACGCGCAAGCTGCTCTTGCTTGCGATCCTGTTCCTGATCCCGCTGAGCGGCTCGCTTTATGCGGTGCTGAGCCTCTCGGCGCAGTCGATCCGCGCCAGCCAGGACGAACTGCGCGGCCTCGCCATCGTCGACCGCGCGCTCGACTTCATGCGCGAGACACAGGTCAGGCGCGGTGCGGCCAACGCCGTGCTGGCGGGTAACGCGGCATTTCGCGCCACGTTCGATGGCGCGGATGCGAAGGCCGCTGCACACCTCGACGGACTGATGCAGCAAGCCGGGGCGGCGGCGGGCTTCGACGTTATGCCCGATGCGAAAAAACTCGGGGAGTCGTGGCGACGCATGCATGAAACGGGCCTGAACACGACGGCCGGGCCGCTGTTCGACATGCACAGCGCGCTGGTCAAGCAGACCCGCTTGTTTATCGGCGATGTGGCGGATCGCTCATCGCTCGCGCTCGACCCCGATAGCGGTTCGTACTACCTGGTCACGCTGATGGTCGGGCCGATGCCAAGGCTGGCCGAGCTGAGCGCGCTGGCGCGTGGCAGGGGGGCCGCCATCATCAGCCAGGGCGGCTATTCCGATGCGGCGCAACAGGCTGAGCTGGCCGCGCTCGGGGAGCAGATCCAGGACGGACTGGAATCGGTGCGGCGCGACATCGGCCGCGTGACGCGCGGCGCGCCGGCGTATCGCACACGGGTGGAAAACGCACAGGCGCAACTGTCCGCCGTGGATGCTTTCTACCGCACGCTGAAGGAGAGGATGCTGGGCAGCAGCGGCATCAACATCGAGGCCAAGGCCTATTTCGACGAAGCGACCGCCGCCATCAACGCGGTCTCCTCGGTCAACAAGGAGTTCTCCGCACTTGCCCGCGCCATGCTGGAGCAGCGCATCGCAGCCGACAAGCTGGAACTGGAAGTGCTCGGCGGCGTGGCCCTGCTGGCGGTGGGCGCGGCGTTCTACCTGTTCGCCGGTTTCAGCTGCGGCATGCGCGAGGACGTGCGGCAAGTGGCGGACATGGTGGGCCGGATCAACGCCGGCGACCTTGGCATCCGGCTGGAGGTTCATGGCAGCGACGAACTCAGCCATGTGAAGCGGCACCTGCTGTCGCTGGTGGATACCTGGCGCGTGCTGATCGGCGATACCAAGGAGGGCGCGCAGAACGTGCTGGTGGCCGCGGGCGAGATCGCGCAAGGCAACCTGGACCTGTCGCAGCGGACGGAAGAGCAGGCATCGTCGCTGCAGCAGACCGCCGCCAGCATGGAGCAGCTCACCGCGATCGTGCAACAGAATGCCGGCAGCGCGGACCAGGCCAGCGCGCTGGCCAGCGCGGCTTCCGACATCGCGGTGGCCGGCGGAGCCTCGGTGGGGCGCGTGCTACAGACCATGGGCGAGATCGAGGCCGACTCGAAACGCATCGTCGACATCATCGCGGTGATCGACGGGATTGCCTTCCAGACCAATATCCTGGCGCTCAATGCGGCGGTGGAAGCGGCGCGTGCCGGCGAGTACGGGCGCGGGTTTGCCGTGGTGGCTGCCGAAGTGCGCAACCTGGCGCAGCGCGCCGGCAGTTCCGCCAAGGAGATCCGCACGCTGATCTCGCAATCGGTCCAGCGCGTGGAGGCGGGCTCGGCGCTGGCCGGCGACGCTACCACGACCATGGAGAGCATCGTGGGCGCGGTCGGGCGGGTGACGGCGATGATGGATGAGATCAGCCGGGCGTCGCGCGAGCAGAGCAGCGGGATTGCGCAGGTGAATCAGGCGGTGACGCAGATGGATCAGGTTACGCAGCAGAATGCGGCGTTGGTGGAGCAGGCGGCGGCGGCGGCTGATGCTTTGCGGGAGCAGGCGCAGAGGATGGAGAGGTCGGTTGCTGTTTTTCGGTTGGAGGTGGTTTGATTGGGGGGGCGCATCTCTTTGGCACGGTTTTAGCGTTTTTTGGCGGGGTTTTGTTGCTTCTAGCTGCTGTCGCGGCTGTACGGGGTTGGCCGTTTACGCACACGGAGGTGTCACTTTTCTTTACTCGCCCTCCATGTCAGGATACTTGTCGCCTCCGTTTCCTTAGTGAAGCAAAATGGAGGGCGGTGTGCGAATAGGTGAT